>JALLOF010000260.1 GCA_027717595.1 Nitrospinae bacterium AH_259_B05_G02_I21
ATGGATCTGATAAGGCTGTCCACGGCATCCCCCGCTTTGGCCTTACTGATGCCGCCATCCAGGCCATCAATGCCCGGGACTACCCCCTCGTGCAGGGCTGCGTGCTGGTCATCGCGCTCGGCTACGTCCTGGTCAATTTCTTGACCGACCTCCTGTACGGTCTCATCGACCCGAGGATTAGGTATGAGTAACCGCCTGGGCCGCTTCGGACGCCTAAGCCCCCTGGCCGCGCTGGGGCTCCTGATCCTCATCATCCTCGTCTTTATGGCTCTCTTCGCTCCCTTCCTCGCCCCCTACGACCCTACGGCGGTCCGCCTGGCCGAGGGGCTTTCCGGCCCGTCCATCACCCATCCGTTGGGCCAGGACAAGCTCGGCCGCGACATACTAAGCCGCATCATCTACGGGGCCCGCATCTCCCTCTACGTGGGAGTGCTCACGGTCGTGCTCTCGGCGGTGATAGGGACCATGGTCGGGGCCGTGGCGGGCCTCCTCGGCGGCGTGGTGGATGAGGTCGTGATGCGGCTCATCGACATACTGCTCGCTTTTCCGGGCATCTTGCTCGCGATTGCTTTTATGGCGGTCCTCGGTCCGAGCCTCAACAACATCGTCATCGCACTGACCGTGCTGGGCTGGGTCGGCTATGCGCGGCTCGTGCGCGGGCAGGTCTTGGCGCTGAGGGAGTTTGAGTTCGTCCAGGCCGCCCGGGCCCTGGGGGCCGATACCCGGCGCATAATCACCCGCCACCTGCTGCCCAACGTCCTGGGGCCGGTCATCGTCCAGGCC
>JALLOF010000261.1 GCA_027717595.1 Nitrospinae bacterium AH_259_B05_G02_I21
CGTAGGGCGTCCTGCGGTGGCCATGTCGGGGATCACGGGCATCTTCTACCACATCAGCTTCAGCCGACGCAGCTATCTGACCGTCGGCGCCCGCCTTGCCGACTTCCCCGAGGCCTTTGAGCCCCTGGTGGCCCACAGCCACGTCCAACTCTTCGAGAGCCAGCCCGTCTCCGAAGAGCTTATCCTCAAGATACACACCCCTGAACTCATCGAGGGGGTCGGGCGCGACCCGCTGTGCTCGACGGCTTGGCACTCGGCCGGGGGCTGCGTGGAAGCCGGCGAGCGCATCATGACCGGGGAGCTTCGAAACGCCTTCGTCACGATCGGCGCGGGCGGACACCACGCGGGGTTCGACTACTTCGGCGGCTACTGCTGCTTCAACGACGTGGCGCTCACCATCTCCCGCCTTCGCGACCTCGGCCTGGCCCGCCGCTTCGCCGTCGTGGATACCGACGCCCACCACGGCGACGGCACCCGCCAGATTTTCAACGACGACCCGGACGTGCTCCACATCTGCCTCTGCGGCACGAGCTGGGAGTCGGCCGACGGGACCAAGGTCGATGTCAAGATTCCCTGGTTCTCCTGGGGGCAGGCCGACAACAACACCCCATACCTTGAGTTAGTCGAGCAGCACGTTCCACACCGTGTGCGCGCCTTTCAGCCGGATCTCCTCTTTTGGTACTATGGATTCGACACCCACCACGGCGACTACGGCTCCATCGGGCTGACAGGCGAGTGTTTCTTCGCCATCTGCGATGTCATGATGCGCCTGGCCGAGGAGGT
>JALLOF010000262.1 GCA_027717595.1 Nitrospinae bacterium AH_259_B05_G02_I21
GGCCCACCATGAGGAGCGCAACCGGGATGAGAGGCTCCGTGACGGCCGAGCTGCGAACGATCGTCGAGCTGCAGCGGACCGACCTGAAGCTCGCCGAGCTCCGCCGGGCCCAGGCGGCCCTCCCCCGGCAGGTGGCGGCCATCCGGGCGGGGCTGGAGTCGACCCGGGCGGCCGTCGGACAGGCCCAGGCCGACCTGGAGGAGTACCAGAAGGAGGGCCGAGCCAGAGAGCGGCAGATAGACGAGGTGCGCGAGGGTCAGCTAAAGAGCAAGGGCCGCCTGATGGAGGTCAGGACTAACGAAGAGTACACCGCGATGCTAAAAGAGATCGAATACGCCGACGAGCAGATCAGTCGGCTTGAGGAGGAGGTCTTGGGCCTCATGGAGCGGGTTGAGGTCCAGCAGGTCGCGCTCAAGGGGTTCCAGGAGCGGGTGAAGGTCGAGGAGGAGCGGTTCGCAAAGGAGAAGGGCACGAAGGAGGAGGAGCTTGAGCGGGTAGAGGCCCTCCTTCGCGAGCAGGAGGCCTGGCGCTCGGAGCTGACCAGCCGGCTGTCCGAGGATCTGCTGGCCAGCTACGACCGCATCCTGGCCAATAAGGACGGGGTGGCGGCGGCCCAGGTGCTCGACGGGGTCTGTCAGGGATGCAACCAGCGCATCCCGCCCCAGACCTACATCAACATCAAGAACGACGAGGTTCTCTACTTCTGCCAGGGCTGCAGCCGGATTCTCTTCCACGCCGACGAGGGGCTCGAAGGATGACGCACCGAGACCGCGACGCCGG
>JALLOF010000263.1 GCA_027717595.1 Nitrospinae bacterium AH_259_B05_G02_I21
TTCCTGGACAGACCGGTCACCTCATCGAGCTCCTCTTTGACCGTCACGCCATCGATGATGTCACGAAAGGCGACGGTGCCCGAGACGTCGGTGAGGATCGACATCGTGAAGGGGTCCCACTCGACGAGGCGCTCTCCCTCAGGGACCTTCTGGCCGTCTTTGACCTTTAGTCTCGCCCCGTAGACCAAGGGGTAGCGTTCACGCTCGCGGCCCTGTTCGTCCACAATGGCGATGGAGCCGTTGCGATTCATCACGATGATCTCGTTGTGCACGTTGGCCACGGTCCGCAGGTTCTGGTACTTGATAAAGCCCGATCGCTTGGCCTCCAGGGTCGTTTGCTCCACCACCCGGCTGGCCGTTCCGCCCACGTGGAAGGTCCGCATGGTGAGCTGGGTGCCGGGCTCGCCAATGGACTGGGCGGCAATCACTCCGACCGCCTCGCCTATCTCCACCAGGGAGCCAGTTGCCAGGTTTCGGCCGTAGCACATGGAGCAGACCCCTTCTTCGGCTTCGCACGACAGCACAGAGCGGATGCGCACCTTCTCGAGGCCGGCGTTGATGACCCTCTCGCACGCCGCTTCGTCGATCTCCTCGTTGGCTTTCACCAAGACCTCATTGGTGAAGGGGTCGAGGATCTCCTCCGGCGCATTGCGCCCGAGGATCCGCTCCTCCAGGGGCATGATAATCTCGCCACCCTCGACCAAGGCGCTGACTTCGATACCGTTGAGGGTCTCGCAGTCCACCTCCAGGATGATGATGTCCTGCGCCACATAGACAA
>JALLOF010000264.1 GCA_027717595.1 Nitrospinae bacterium AH_259_B05_G02_I21
GTGGTCTTCAACACCTCGATGACGGGCTACCAGGAGATTACGACCGATCCCTCGTACAAGGGCCAGATCGTCGCTATGACCTACCCTTTGATCGGCAACGTCGGGTGCAACGAGGAGGACTTCGAGTCGGCCCGCCCGCAGGTGGAAGGCTTCATCGTCCGGGAGGCGAGCCGCATACCCTCGTCGTGGCGCTCGCGGATGAGCCTCGATGCGTATCTCGAGCGGTGGGGCATCGTGGGGATAGAGGGCATCGACACCCGCTCGCTGACCAAGCACATCCGGACCGAGGGTGCGATGGATGGGGTCCTCTCCTCGGTCGACCTCGACCACGACTCGCTGCTTGAGAAAGCCCGGGCCGTGCCGTCTCTCGTCGGCCGCGACCTCGTGCGCGAGGTCACCTGCGAAGAGCCCTACGGCTGGGAGCAGGCGGTATGGAGCTTGCGGGATGGATACGCCAAGGCGGGCGATGCACGCTGGCGGGTGGCGGCCTTCGACTACGGCATCAAGCAGAACATCCTGCGAAATCTCGTGGCCCACGGCTGCGACGTCGTGGTGGCCCCGGCCACCGCCCCGGCTGAGTGGATTATCGAGCGGGCGTATGAGTTCGACGGCATCTTTCTCTCCAACGGCCCCGGCGATCCGGCCGGGGTGCCCTACGCCGCCGAGACGGTCGCCACACTCTTGGACAAGCTCGACAAGCCGCTCTTCGGCATCTGCCTCGGCCACCAGATTCTCGCGCTCGCGCTCGGGGCGAAGACCTTCAAGCT
>JALLOF010000265.1 GCA_027717595.1 Nitrospinae bacterium AH_259_B05_G02_I21
GGTGTGGTTCATGAGCGCCATCTGGAACTCGTACTCGAAATCGCTCACCGCCCGCAAGCCGCGGATAATAATCCGCGTACCCACAGCCCTGGCGTACTCCACCAGCAGTGAGGAAAAGGAATTCACCTGGACGTTGCGAATCCCCCGGCACCCCTCCTTCATGAAGCGCAGCCGGTCCTCCAGGTTGAACAGCACCGCCTTCTGCGGGCTTTCGGCCACGGAGACGATGAGCTCGTCGAAGAGCTTCGAGGCCCTGGCGATAATGTCCAGGTGGCCGTTGGTGACCGGGTCGAAGGTCCCAGGATAGAGCGCTCTGCGCATGGTGTGTCGTCCGTCCCTTGTGAACCTCTAGGCGCCCGCGGGGACGATAACCCCTTGGCGGATAAGCAATTCTAAAGTAAAGGCGCGGGGGTGTCAATTCGCCCGGGGCGTTCTGTTTCTCCCACCTGGGGTGCGGCCGGGCTATTCTGGCAGGCTGTCGAGGAAAACAGACAATGCCTCCTCGACCTCGGCGGGCCGCTCCTCCTGGGGCACGTGGCCGCAGCGCGGCAGCATCACAAGCCGGCTTCGGGCGATCTCGCGCCGGTAGCGATCGGCCAGCTCTGGCGGGGTGACGCGGTCGGCCTCGCCCCAAACCACGAGGGTTGGGGACTCGATGGTCGGCACCTGGGCCACAGTGTCATCCAGGTCTTTGGGCCAGATGCGCCCGCCCGCCTCCAGAACCCCCCGGCGGCGTGCCCGCTCCGTCAAGGGGGCCGTGTATTGC
>JALLOF010000266.1 GCA_027717595.1 Nitrospinae bacterium AH_259_B05_G02_I21
CTCAAGTGATTTCAACCAGCCTATGGTAGTCGTAGCCGAAGGGCGCTAGCATGGTCCCAGTGGCTTCAAGAAGCAGGTCGGTGTATTTGTCTACGTCGTAGCCACAGCTTTCGTCAATCGTTGCGTAAGCCCTGGCCCTTGGGCTCCCGCTCTCTCCCGCGAAATCGGTGATGATGTAACTCACCTTCTCCCCTGCCCTGATCTTCACCCCCCTGGAGACAAGCTCCCCTGCGGCCTCCGCTAGGAGGCTGTTCTTCTCATAGCGTAGGGGGTCCTTCGACAACCGCTTCGTGATGACGAGCTCATGTAGTGGTGCCCTCCCTTCCCTGAGCTCCACGATATAGGCTGAAAGCACCTCCAGCGCATCGTGCACCTTTCCCTTGAGCGCGTCTGCACTCCTGGCCTCCGAGAGTACCGCGATGATGTCCGCTTGGGCCTTTTTGACGAACAAGGGCATGTCTGAGCGCCGCACCTCAATGCCTCGTATCTTGACCCTTCCGTCGGTGAAGACCCCCACGAACCGATTGGCCACGGGCCTCGTGGGGGAGACCTTCGAGGAGAGAAAGGCGAGCCACGTGTAGACCCCCTCCAGAGAGATGGGCAGCCCCGTGGCACAGGCCATCTCCCTGCGTAACGCCTCGTATTCTTCCTCCGTCGCCTCTTCCTTCCTCACCCACAGGGAGTCGGTGAGGGCATGGATGAGGGTGAAGCCTCGCGCTTCAGCGACCTCCTTCGCCTGGAGGAGCTTTTCCCGGCCGTAGGCCGT
>JALLOF010000267.1 GCA_027717595.1 Nitrospinae bacterium AH_259_B05_G02_I21
GCCTCGCTAAGGGCCCGGTCTGCCCGAAGCCGCTGCAGGCGGCGTAGATGAGCCGCCGGTTGCGCGCGCGCAGCGTGTCGTAGCCCAGGCCAAGCTGCTCCATCGTGCCGGGCCGGAAGTTTTCCACCACGACGTCCGCTTTGGCGGCCAGCTCGACGAAGAGGTCCCGGCCGCGGGTCTCCTTGAGGTTGAGGGTGAGGCTCTTCTTGCCCCGGTTGAGGGAGATGAAATACGCGCTCGCCCGTCCGATGAAGGGCCCCACACCGCGGGCCTCGTCACCTCGGGTCGGCTCCTCGACCTTGACGACGTCGGCCCCGAGATCCGCGAGTATCATGGTGGCGTAGGGGCCCGCCAGGACACGGGTGCAGTCGAGTACGCGGATGCCGCTGAGCGGTCCGATCACCGCGCGCATCCCTCCCTTGTGAGACGAGCCCACAAAGGGTCGGCCGAGGGCCGGGCGGAGATGACGCCTGCCTCGGTCAGGGAACGGTGGTTCTCCACGTGGGTGAAGACGTTAGAGCGACTCTTCGTCGTTGGAGGATCGGGTGAGGGCCTTCAGGGCTTGATAACACTCGGGGCAGTACACACCCCGGCCCTCTTGCGGTTTGAACGGTACGCGGGTCGTCACGCCGCAGGCTTGGCACGTGGTCACGTGGATGTCACGTGGCTGGGCCGCCCGTGGCGCCGCCTCCCGCGGTTGGCGGGGACGCGGGAAGGCCTCCCTGGGGCGCTGGTTCGACTGGACGGGGGCCTCACG
>JALLOF010000268.1 GCA_027717595.1 Nitrospinae bacterium AH_259_B05_G02_I21
GAAGGAGGGCAATCTTTGCACTCATGAGCGTAACTCCCGCGTGCCCGACTGTTTTTGCTTAGCACCTCGCACGGGCAAAGGCCAATATCATACGATACTTTCCGTTATCCGCGAAATCAACCCCCTCCCCCCACGTAGGATATAGAGCGCCAAGATGCTTCAACAGGCCTTGAACGCAACCCCGCAATCTGGGACAATGCCGCCACTATGGCCGAGACACTTCTCGACAAGGTCTGGAGCGCCCACACGGTCCGGGTGCTTCCCTCGGGCCACACGCAGCTCTTCATCGGTCTGCACCTCATCCACGAGGTGACGAGCCCACAGGCCTTCCAGATGATCCGGGAGGCGGGTCTCGACGTCCGCTTTCCAGAGAGGACCTTCGCCACGGTCGACCACATCGTCCCCACCCTCTCCCAGCTCAGGCCTTTCGGCGACACCCTGGCCGAGGAGATGACGGTCCACCTGGTCAGAAACTGCGAGGACTTCGCCATCCGCCTCTTCGACCTGGACAGCGGCCAGCAAGGGATCGTCCACGTCATAGGGCCCGAGATGGGCCTCACTCAGCCGGGCATGACCATCGCATGCGGCGACAGTCACACCTCCACCCACGGGGCCCTCGGGGCCCTGGCCTTCGGCATCGGAACGAGCCAGGTGCGGGACGTGCTCGCCACACAGTGCCTTGCGATGGCCAAGCCCAAGCTCCGGCAAATCCGCCTGGAGGGCAAGCTCGCCCCCGGCGTCTACGCCAAGGACG
>JALLOF010000269.1 GCA_027717595.1 Nitrospinae bacterium AH_259_B05_G02_I21
CCCTCGCCGTCGCCGTGGCGGTGGTCTACCTCGGGGTGGGCCTAAGAAGCTGGCAGGAGGGGTTCTACCCCTGGCAGGCGAGCTACCTGGACGCCGCCCGGTGGGTCGCCCACAACAGCCCGCCTGAGGCCCGGCTTGCGGGCTTCACCGTCGGCATCGTCACCTACGTGAGCGGGCGGCCTGCGATAAACCTCGACGGCTCGGTGAACAACGAGCTGTTGCCGTGGATTAGGCGCCGCAACCTGTGGAGCTATTGTCAGCGCCACGGGGTACGGTACCTCGTCGTGTCCGAGGAGGTCTTCCGCACCGTGTACCGGCGGGCCTGGGGGCTGGAGCCCACCGAGATGCCCATCGCGGAAGTCGCCCGGTTCGACCAGCCAGGTCTCGGCTCGTCCGACCTCCCCGTGGGCCTCTACGAGGTGCACAGTCCAAGGTCGGCCGGAGTGATGAGCGGCGCCGTTGAGCGGGCACCTCAGCCTTGACACGACCCGGGAGCCGCCCTATCATCCCACAACCGTGATGACCTCACCTCGCTGCTTATCCCGGCTTGGCCTCCTGGGGGCGCTCGTGCTCATCTTGCTCGCCGCGGCTGCGGCCGGGTGCGCCCGCTCCCCCGTCGAGCAGGCGATAGCAGGAAAATTCGACGCCGAGCGCAACAACAAGATCATCACCTCCTACTGCTCTACCTGCCACAGCCACAAGGACTTCAAGCCCGACCCCCACCTGGCCCTCGTCTCGACGCTCTATGAGAA
>JALLOF010000026.1 GCA_027717595.1 Nitrospinae bacterium AH_259_B05_G02_I21
TAAGAAGTGAGTTGCAGGATAGCAGAAAGTGAGAAATCGTGACAACCAGCCAAAGAAGTGAGTTGCAGGATAGCAGAAAGTGAGAAATCGTGACAACCAGCCAAAGGAAAACCTCGGGTGGAGTTGGCATTTTGCTAGATTTTGCTGGAAATCAAACGAAGTGTTGGAGTTTATCCGGATTTATTCATCGTTCGAAAAGTTACGATTATCCCAGGAAATCGTTACTTTCGCTTAGAGGGGAAAAGTTAATATTTCAACCGAAATATGCCCCTGGAGGCAGAGGGGTGTGATGGGCGATTACATCGTGAAATATGCCCTTTTGATGCACCGGGTGGTGCTTTGCTTAGGATTCAAATGAAAAGGTTACCTGAGGGGATGCTTGCCAAGCCACCCTTGGTTTCTTATGAACGAGGCAATGGACTCTGCCGCTACGAGGTTCGGGACCCGTTTCGGGTGTCCAACCCATGTAATTTTTTTTTGTTCAAAGATTGGGAAGAGGTCCAGCACCGGGGTCGATGGGCCGATAGCCTCCCTAAGTCGCCGATGGATTATACGGAAACCCGCCAATGTGACAGGGTTGTCATGGGGATTATTTCTGATAATTTCGTTCCTGTTCAGAGAATAAGGATACAGAATAAAGAATAACTTGAAACCTTGCTCCTGTGCCAAGTTTTGGAATAGCTTAACCCCTCGTTTAACGTCATTCCATCCCGGATTAGAATCCAGGTGGAGTAGGACAGAATCCCAAGCGGAATAAGCTGACACATAGTTTCGTCTGTAAAGGCAATCCGATATCGAAAAGCTGGCCTTTCGACAATCAAGATAAGGTGCGATATCTTTGGGGTCTTGTAGAAGCCTGGTAATCAACGAGTCATACTCTTGGCCAACGAGTCGCTTTGTATACGCATTAGAAACCTTCTGGGTGGCCTTTTAGGGATTCGGTGCGGCTACCGGGGTGGCGTCTTGGGGGTTCGATGAGGCTACCCGGTCGTCCCGTGAGTTCACGGGCAGGCCGGGCTTGTTTATTTGTACCTTATTACTTTTAGGATGTTCTTCCTCAGCGGCCTTGCGAAGAGAACGAAAATAAAGCTTCGCTTTCAGGGTGCGCACTCCACGGCGGATGTAATAAAAAGCGTAGGAGCGGACCGCCAGATAATCCTGGAATGACTGAAGTAGGGAAGGCTCCCGCAAGCGCCACGGACCACGGTCGGAAAGGTAAAAAGCATCGTTATGAGAGTAGACTACTACCACAATATCCGGTTCAAACGCCAGTCCCTCTTCTTTCAGGTAGGAATATTCTCTAAGTGTATAGTGGCCGGGGATTCCGAAGTTCAAAACCTCAACCCGTTGGCCATCTCTGTGGTTAAGGATTTCCTGGGTCATGTAAGGGAACGTGTCTTCCAGATCAATTTCATCTCCGAAGGTGTATGAATCACCAAAGAAGGCGATTCGGAGCGTTCCCGGAGGTTTCTTCCGGGTCGTTTCCGGTCCACGCAGGCCGAGCCTGTTCACGGTAACGTATCCACCATGATAGTTTCCACGAAACAGGGGGTTCAGCCGATTGTTGAAGGGCGAGTAGAGGGAGATGTCTATTTGAAGGTGGTCGGTGGTTCGGAGGTAGATTTCCAAACCGAAGAAGAGCACTCCGGCAAGGCCCACGAGAACCAGGCAATTGACAAAAACAATCAATAATCCACGTCGCACGATCTCCTACGCTCCACTACATGGGAATCTAAAGGCTATCAAATCCCGGAAGGAAAAGAAACTTACCAGTTACGATTATCCCAGGTAATCGTTACTTTCGCTTCGAGGGGATTAGTTAATATTACTGGGGTTATTTGCCCCTGGGGGGGGTCGGGCCGCACGGGGGGTCCCTACATCCCACGATCCCCCCAAGTATCAATCGTTTACGAGAATTAGACACTCCCTTCGGGTCTGTCCAGTTTTCAGAATTGGGCGAAATTCGATAATCGAGGCTAAATCAACGGGTTATCGCAACTCGGGGCTTTTAGACACAATTGGACACCGCACGCTTCCGTCCAAGGCCCGATTTTACGGTAATTCCTGCAATATCAATCTGTAACGTGAGGTTAGACACTTCTGAAAAGTGTCTAAAAGTGTCTAAATCTGTCCAATCTGTAAAGCTGAGGCTCCAGCGGATGAGGAGGCGGGCGCAAGCACCTGGAATTCGTTGTTGTTGCCGCTTCCGAGGGGCACAGGATGTTTAGCTCACCCAAATCAGGACACTACCGAAAAATGGTTGCAAAGGCTCTTCGGGATGGGCTAGCTTAGACGATTGTGAGTCGCCGAAGGAAAGGCGTTTGAGGGTGTCCTCACCGTGCGAGGTGAATCGAGAATGACGAGGCGGTCTGTGGCGGGCCCATTGGCAAGCTCCGTCCTTAGGCGTGGGGGGTTGTGCACCGTCGCTCTCGCCCTGGTCTGCCTCGTCGCCGCAGCGGCCTCGGCCGAGGACGCCTCGGACGCGGCGAGCGGCGGGTCGAAGAATGAGACCCAGGCCGTGCTCAAGGCCAACCGGGAGCTCCTTGATCGGCTTCGGCGCCTCGAGCGGCGCCTCGAGCAGGCCACCAATCACCGCCTCCCGCTTGCGGCCTACAAGCTCCCCGAGACCGTCACGCTGTGCGGCGAGTACGTCCCCCAGGAGCTTTGGGACGTCAAAGTGCGCCTTGAGCGGGAATTCCTCTCCATTCTGTCTAGCGAGCCTGTCGTCATCCTCTGGGTCAAGCGGGCGAACCGCTACTTCCCTCACATCGAGAAGCGCATACGCCTTGCGGGCCTCCCCGACGATTTGAAGTACATGACCGTCGTCGAGTCGAACCTCAACCCCCAGGCCCGAAGTTGGGCAGGGGCCATGGGCATGTGGCAGTTCATCCGCTCCACGGGCCGCAAGTACGGCCTCAACCACAGCTACTGGCTGGACGAGCGGCGGGACTTTGAGAAGGCCACCGACGGGGCCCTGCGCTACCTCAAGGACCTCTTCAAAGAGTTCCAAAGCTGGCCACTGGCCTTGGCGGCGTACAACGCCGGGGGGGAGCGGGTGCGCGAGGCAATGGTCACACAGGGGGTCACGAACTACTATCAGCTCGCACTGCCGCAAGAGACGGAGCGGTACGTCTTTCGCGTCATCGCCGCCAAGGTAATCCTGGAGAACCCCGGCAAGTACGGCTTTGCACTCGATGAGCCCGAGCGCTACAGGCCGCTCAACACCGATTGGGTCAAGACGAAGGTCATCGGCCGCCGGCTCCATTTGCGGGACGTGGCCGAGGCGGCCGGGACGTACTTTCGCCACATCAAGCAGCTCAACCCGCAGCTGCGCCGAGACAGCCTGCCCCGGGGGGTCCATCGAATCCGCGTGCCAGCCGGGGCGGCCGAGGACTTTCACGCCAACCTACAAGCCATTCGCCAACGCAACAGCCGCCAGGCGAAGGCCTCCCGCAAGGGGCAGAAGGCCGTCACGTACCGGGTGAAGAAGGGCGATACGCTCTGGGCCATCGCCGAGCGCTACGGCGTGACCATCCGGGCGCTGCGCCGCTGGAACGGCATCCGCCGGGGCGAGCCCATCTACCCAGGTGAGCGCCTGCTCGTTTACGTCAAGTAGCGGGTCTCCGTTGCACCCCGACGGCGTGATTCGCTAGAATGCTGCGCACGAATTGTTGTGCGCCGATTGCTGGAGCTATGAGTGGAGCTACAGGCGACGCTTAAGCCTGGCGAGCAGGCACCGCCCGTCCGGAGCCTCCTCGCCTATTTTCTTCTGATGATCGTCGTGGCCGCCGTGTATCTGGCCTTGCGGGTGATGGTCTTGCGGGCCGCGGGGCCCCTTGCCTGGGACCTCTACCTGAGCGAGGTCGTCTTTTTTTTCATCCCCTTGGTATTGGTGTTGCTCCTCTACAGGCTCGATTTCCGGGGTACGCTACAGCTTCGGCCGGTCGCCTGGCGTCGGCTTCCCCTGTTCGCCGCGGCTGGTGGGGTGCTGGTGGCGTTCCAGGTCTTTCTCCTGGCGCTTGGAAGCCGGCTCGTGCCGGACATCGTCCGCTACATCGACCTCAACAACTACTTCGGCAACGGGACCTTCACCAAAACTCTCCTGGTGCTGCCCGTGGCGGGACAGGTGTGGGTCGCATGCGTCGCGCCGGCATTCGTCGAAGAGTTGCTCTTTCGGGGCTTCGTCCAGACTACACTCGTCGGGCGCATGGGGCCCCAGCGGGGGATTTTGGCCACTGGGGCCCTCTTTGCCCTCGTCCACCTGGGGATGCTCCGGGTGCCCTTCGACATCCTCGTCAGCTACATCATGGGCTACCTGGTCATCCGGCACCGGAGCGTGTGGCCGGCCGTGGTGTTCCACCTGACGGTGAACGGGGTGAACTTGGCCGTGATTACCCTCCTTCCCGGCTACGACACCGAGCAGCTGAGCGCCGTTTCCCTGGCGCTCATGGGAGCGGCGATTGTCTATCTGGGCTGGAAGATTGTACGGCTGCTGCAGAGCGCCTCGGCCGAGCTGAGGGCCGAGGCGGCGGGAATGCCATGAGCGCGCGGGCAATCCCCTTGGTGGCTTTGGCCGTGGTGGGGGCTCTTTGCTGGCCTGGGCCGGCCAGAAGCGGCCAGGCCCAGGGCGGGAAGGTCCCGGCCGCCTTCCGGCCCCTGGTGGAGCGGCTCGCCGCCGATGGGTTCGACCGCGCCCTCATCGAGCGCCTCTATCGTGACCCGCGGGCGTCCTATCTCGGAAAGACCGTGGCCCTCAACCTCAAGCGCATCGAGCGGCCCGCCGACTATAACCATTTCCTCTCGCGCGACTCGGTGCGAAGCGGCGAGGAGTTTTTGGCCCGCCACCGCCCTGTGCTCGATGGGGTGGCAGGCAGCACGGGGGTGCCCGCCGAGATCCTCGTGGCCATCCTCTTCGTGGAGAGCCGCTTTGGCCGCGACACGGGGCGCCACCGGGTCTTCAACGTCTACTCGTCTCTGGCGGTGGCCGAGCGGCCGAAACACCTGGAGCCCGCTCTGCAGCGGCTCCAGGCCCGCTATCCCGGCACGACCCGAGCCGAAGTCCGCCGCCGGGCCCGGAAAAAAGCCGCCTGGGCGTACGGCGAGCTCAAGGCTCTGCTCCGCTTGGCGGCCAGGCGCGGCTTCGACGTCCACGCGTTGAAGGGCTCATGGGCCGGGGCTTTCGGCTTGCCTCAATTCATCCCCTCCAGCTTTCTCACCTATGCCGTCGATGGCGACGGCGACGGCCTCGTCGACCTGGACGTCCTTCCCGACGCCGCCGCCAGCATCGGGACCTACCTCCGGCGCCACGGGTGGCGCCGGGACCTGAGCAAGCGCCAGAAGACCAAGGTGCTCAGGACCTACAATAACAGCCGCCTCTACGCCTTGACCATCTTGGCGTATGCCGATAGACTCCGGCAGCGACGCTAGCCGGGGAGGCCCGTCGATGCTCCTGTTCTATTCCATGAGTTGGCTCCACATGGCCGTGGGTGTGACCGTCGGCCTGATGGTGGGAGGGATTGTCGGGCTGATGTACGAGACGATGAACTTGAAGAAGAGCACCTTCGTGCTGCGTTTCATGGTCCTCGGCGTAGTGGGCTCGTTCGGCCTCGATCTGTTTTTCAGCTTCATGACCGCCAACCACCTCCTGCCGACCTTCCTCTACCTGCGACCCGTTATCATCGTCGAGGAGATGGTAGGCGCCGCCCTCATACCGTACCTTTTGTACCGGCCGTTTATCGAGTACAAGCCGCCGAGGCTGAAAAAACAGGCCTAGCCCGAACCGCAGCCCTTGGCTATAATTGCGACGGTCTGCCGCCCGGCTCGGCGGCGTGAGCGGGATCCTTCCAGAAAGCGAGTGTTCCTCCGTGCGACCTTCCCGGCCCGGGGTGCGCCAGACGGCTGCACCCCGGGCACTCTTGCTGACAAGCCAGATTCTGCTGTTCGCCTGGTGCGTCTTTGTCTTTAACCTGACGGACTGGATGCTCCTGGCCTACCTGCCGGTGCACCTTCAGTCGTTGGGGTTTGGGGGCCACGCGATCGGGGGCTTCATGGCGCTGCTCACGGTGGCGACCTTCCTGCTGGTGGTCCCCTTCGGCTTGATTTCCGACCGCGTCTCCCCGAAGCGCCTCATCTTCCTTGGCGTCGGGCTCAACATGGCCTTTGCCGGGGGCCTGGCCGTCACCCATAGCACGCCCGGCCTGGCCGCCGTCTTCGTCATCGGCGGCGTCGGGTTCACTTGTTATTACATTCCCTTGAACTCCTTATACTTTAAGCTATTGGGCGATGAACACCGGGGCGTGCAGGTCGCCACGATGTTCGCCGGAATGGTGCTGGGCTATGGGTTTGGCCCCCTCCTTGGGGGAGTGATTTTGACCCGCCTTCCGATGGAGGCCCTCTTTGGAATTGCGGTGGGAGGCTTTGCCCTGCTCGGGGCGCTGGTCGCCTTCTTGCCCGACACAAGACCGATTCGCTTCGATATCGCCCGCTACCGCGACGACCTGAAACGCCCGGCCGTGCTCTTTCTCGTCGCCTCCACCTTTGTTGTCGCTTCCCACACCGGCGTTGAGAGGACATCCCTGACCCTGCTGATGACCGAGGTGGTTGGGCTCTCCTCGACGAAGGTCGGCCTGGTCTACGCCTGCGTGGGCGTGTGGATCGCCGGCATCGGCCTGTTGGCCGGCAGCACCTTCGATAGGACCCGCCGGGTGGTGATCGTCCTGAGCATGGGCCTGGCCTGGTCGGGCATCTTTCAGGCGGCGACCGCGTTCGCAGGCTCTTTCGCGAGCCTCGTGGCGATCAGGCTGCTCCACACGTTTGGGGATGCCTTCTTCTTCATCCTCAACCCCATCCTGATGAGTCTCATCTTTCCCGACACGCGCATGGGGGGCCACTTTGGCTTCGTCCTGACCGTCAACATGTTCTCCTCGAGTCTGTTCGCCTACCTGGCGGGGATGATCAGCCAGCCGTGGGGCCACGGTGTGGCCTTCATCCTGAACGGGGCGATGATGGTGGCAATGGCGGCGGCCTTCCTCTGCCTTCGCCAGCCGATTCGCCGAAGCCTCGCCGCAAGCCGAGTGACATAGGAGGGCGGGGGAGGGTACCGAGGCGGGCCGGTCGTCGCCCGCTCGGTTGCCTCGAAAGAGGGCTCTGTGTTACCATCCAACGTGTGGATTGAGGAGGATATGCGTTGCGCCTCTCAAGGATGGTTGGACTGCTCGGTTTCCTGCTCGTCTTCGCAGGATGTGGACTTGTGGTCCAGGGGCCGCCTGCCGAGACACAGATGTGCAAGGGCTGGTGGCAGTGGGAGGAATTCGCGTTTGAGGGCGCCTCGGTGGGCCGTCAGGGTGTTGAGAAGGAAGGCCTGTCCCGGGCCGATTGCCGCGCCGCCCGCAAGCAGGCCCTCGCTGCCTGGAAGGAGCTCTACCGGTTCGAGCCCCATAGCGCCAGCCGCTGTGAGTGCAACGACAGCCCACCTCCGAAGCAGCCGAACGTAGAAGGTATTCGAGAAGCCCACGAGCGCCACGTCCGGCTCTGGCAATCCATCAACTCGACCCTCCGCGCTTATTCCGACCAGATCAACGACGACTTTCACGTCCAGGTCCGCTCGGTCGCCGATCTGGGGGGGTTTCCCCTGGTCGTAAAGCGCCACGAGGGGCCCCGCTATCGGGTCGCCGACTATGTGCTTGCCATGGAGGAAATCCACGAGGAGACGAAGCAGATCGACAGTGCTCTAAGAGACATGCCCGACAAGCCGCTCCGGCACGTCGACACGGTCGTCGAGAGACTCTTGGCGACGCTTGGTCGCCTGGAGAAGCGCGAAGCCGCCGTCGAGCGTCAATTCAAGGAATATTACGCGGTGAAGAAATTTTGGTTCGGCGTCGATGAGGATGGTGTGCTGTGGGGTCCCTTCCAGAGCGAGATGGCCGTCCGGGGTGGCACGGGCCAGAGGCTTCGCTTTGTCTGGTATCTCTACCGGCCTGAGGAGAAAAAAGTGTTTCTCTTCTTCGAGAGCAAGGAGCGGTGCGAAGCCGGGCGCTCCTTTTGGCATGGAGCCCGTTGTGGAGAGGCCCCCACGACGGACCTCGAGTCCGACGCGCTTCGACGAGGAAGCAGGGTGGATTTTAAGCGAAGCGTATACGATAAGTATCGGCTTCCTTAGGGGAAGAAGCCCCATGGCATCGGCGCACACTCACAGATTCCTGTTGCTGACCGCCTGGGGTGTCGGGGTGGGGCTCCTTGCGCTCGTGGTCGTGGTCGGGTCGGCAGGCGGGGCGGATGAGGCGTCAAGCCAAGCGAAAGCATCTCTGAACAAGGGACTTCAGGCCTTCAAGAAGGGCCGTTTGCCTGAGGCGGCCAAGGCGTTCGAGCGGGCTGCGGACCTCGACCCCACGAATCCCATCACGTTTAACAACCTTGGGCTCACCTACATTAGGATGGGCCGTGCGCGTGACGCGATCGACCCCTTTGAGCGGGCCGTCGCACTTCGGCCCACCTCGCCAACCTTCCACTACAACCTGGCCCGGGCCTGTCACCTGGCGAAGAATTACCCCAAGGCCATCGAGCATTATCAAAAGACCGTCGCCCTCGACCCCGCCCACTCTTTGGCCCATTTGCACCTGGGGAAGCTCTATGGTCGCGAGCAGCAGCGTTACCCTGAGGCCATAGATGCGCTCTCAAAGGCCATCGCCCTGAATGCCGATGACACCAACGCCCGCTACTTGCCCGAAGCCCACTACTTGCTGGCTGTGGCCTACTATGGGGTCAAGAACTTCCCCCTGTCCTGGAAGTCGGTGAGAGAGGCCGAGCGGTTGGGGTACGATGTGAATCCCGCCTTCCTGAAAGCCCTGCGGCAGGTTGCCCCCGAACCCCCCAAATAGCCGTCACTTCTCGCTGCGACGGGCGCCCCGCGGAGCCGAGCCCCTTATCTCCTCTCCCCTGACCGAAGGGTCGGCGGGCCGCCCTCATCGCAACGGCAGGAAAAAGGCTTGACGGCTTCGATGCACAGGAGTATTTTCCATATTGGGAATAAACTCCGGGTAAATACCGTTGGTAGAACCACATAGGGTGAATCCCTAGGTGGACTTTGGGGGCCCTATCCCGGCTCAGTCTCCGCGAGGGGGGAGGACGGTTCCATGAAGAGCTATGACATCGGCAAGCGGTTGAAAGAAATTCGCAAGGAGCGCAAGCTTTCGCTCAGCGAAGTCTCCTCCAATACGGGGGTGGGGGTTTCATACATCTCCATGCTGGAGAACAATAAGCGGCGGGTCAACATGGAGATTTTGGAGCGGCTTGCGGCCTGCTACCGGGTTCGGCTCCACGAGTTCTTCCAGCGTCCTCGGCGGCGAACCACCAAGTCGCTGGAAGCCCACTTGAGAGGCCTCAGCCAAAACAAACGGCGCCAAGCCATCCGCACCCTGCAGGGGGCCTTTTCGGACAACCCCGAGGCCCTGGCCTTGCTCAAGAAGCTGACTTAAGGACGGCTCATCCCTCAGTCCAGCACACGCTCACCTTCTGGCTCCTGCGATCCATCCAGCTCTTCACTGTTGCAGCGGTAGCACTTCACCTTCAGGGTCGTGCTAGCCAGCACGTGTTGGGTCGAGATCCGTCCGAGGTCGTCGAACGTCACCAGCTCGTGCGTGTGACATTCATAGATGAACTCATTGGCGTTCTTGCAATTTGGACAGTACGGCACTGGAACCCTCCTTGCTTGGACGTGCCAGAAGCCCTATTTTACCATTGGTTGGCCTCCGGAGCCACCGTGCGGCGCAGGGGCCGTCGGGTTGACATTCCCCGGGCCCGATGGTAGAGATAGGCCGGTGGCCGCGTTGGCGTAGAGCCCCGCCGGGCAGCCATCCTAGGCAAAGACACCGACCATTCGGAGGGATGGCCGAGTGGTTTAAGGCGGCGGTCTTGAAAACCGCTGTCCCGGGAAACCGGGACCGTAGGTTCGAATCCTACTCCCTCCGCCACCCTCGTGTCGCTGGTGTATGTGGGGAGAGGTGCCCGAGAGGCTGAAGGGGCTCGCCTGCTAAGCGAGTGTAGACTAACCCTCTACCGTGGGTTCGAATCCCACCCTCTCCGCCAAGGTTATTGTAAACGCGGGCCCTGACATGCTGCAGGACGTCCGCCCTCTGGTGCGCCCATAGCTCAGGTGGATAGAGCGTCGGATTGCGGATCCGGAGGCCGTAGGTTCGAGTCCTACTGGGCGCGCCATGCTCATTGTGTGCGGAGAGTTGGCCGAGTCAGGTTGAAGGCGCCAGATTCGAAATCTGGTGTACCGGGCGACCGGTACCGGGGGTTCGAATCCCTCACTCTCCGCCAGAAGATATTGGATTGCTTATCAGCCGGTTGGGACCAGACGGAGAGATGCCCGAGAGGCTGAAGGGGCACGCTTGGAAAGCGTGTAGGGGGCTAACGCTCCCTCGTGGGTTCGAATCCCACTCTCTCCGCCATCAGTTGAGTTCGGGGGCCGCCGTCGTCATCAACGGCGGCCCTGAACCTATAGAGTGGTCGTGCGAGGTGGGGTGCGAGCCGCGCCCTCTCCCCGCGATTCACATCCAGGGTGGCCGATGATGAGTGCCGGACCACGAGGTCTCATCCCCGCCCCCCCGGAGGCCCGGCTTTGAGCTATCAGGTCCTCGCCCGCACCTGGCGCCCCCAGACCTTCGAGGCCGTAGTCGGCCAGGACCACGTCACTCGTACGCTGAAAAACGCCATCGGCGCCGGGCGCGTCGCCCACGCCTACTGTTTCTCCGGGGCCCGGGGCGTGGGCAAAACGACCACCGCCCGCATCCTCGCCAAAGCCCTCAACTGCCGAGACGGCCCGACGCCGGAGCCGTGTGGCGAGTGCGAGAACTGTCGGGAGATCCGAGCCGGGAACAGCCCCGACGTGGTCGAGATCGATGGGGCCACCTACAGAGGCATTGATAAGGTACGTGAACTACAGGAGAAGCTCCAGTATGTCCCTTCAAAAAGCCCCCATAAGATTTACATAATTGACGAAGTCCATATGCTTACTAAGGAGGCGTTTAACGCATTATTGAAGACCTTGGAAGAGCCGCCCCCCCACGTGCGCTTCGTCTTCGCCACGACCGAGCCCCACAAGATTCCGGATACCATTCTCTCGCGGTGCCAGCGCTTCGATTTTCGCCAGCTCACGCCCGCTGAGGTCGCAGCCCAGCTCGAGCGGATATGCGCCGAAGAGGGATTCACGGTCCCCGCCGAGGGGGTCGGCCTCATCGCCCGGGCGGCCGAGGGAAGCATGCGGGATGCCTTGAGTCTCCTCGACCAGCTCGTCTCCCTCTCGGGCCCTGCGATCGAGGCCGATGATGTGGCCGTCTTGTTGGGTCGGGCCGACCAGGCGCTCTTGGCTAGGGTCGTCGAGGCCATCCGGGCGGGCTCCACGGCCACCCTCTTGGAGGTGGTTTCGGGCCTTGTGTCCCGCGGCCAGGACCTGAGGGTCTTCTGCCGGGACTTGCTGGAGTATCTGCGCCACCTCCTCGTCTGTCGTTCGGTGGAGGAGCCGGCGGGGCTCGTTCCGTACTCCGAAACCGTTGTGGGAGAGGTCCAGGCCCAGGCCCGCCAATTCTCCCTCGAGAGCTTGCACCGCCTCTTCGAGGGCCTGCGCCGGGCCGAGCAAGCGGTCCGCGGCGCCGATGCGCCCCAGTGGGTCCTCGAGGTCTCTTTGCTCGGCCTCGCCTCGCTGGAGCCGGTTACCCCCATGGAGGATATTCTCACCAAACTTGCCGCCTTGGAGGAAGCGACCCGCACACCGGCGGGTGCCCCTGGGCCAGTGGCGCCCAGGGAGCCGACCCTCTTCGAGATCGAGGGGAGGGGTGATCAGCCGCCTCTCGTGCCTCCCGCGGCGCTCTCCGAGCCGGACGGGCCGGAGGACGGCCCTCCACTGCCGACCTCATCGCCCAAGACGCCGCCCGATACGCTGGAGGGCCTTTGGGAGCGGCTGCTGGTGGGCGTCGAGCAGAGGGCCTTCCGGGTCGCCCAACTCCTAAAGGAGGGCCAGCCGGTCTCGCTGGACCAGCGCATCCTCACCGTCCGCTTCACTGCTCCCTTTTGCGCCACGTACTTCGAGGAGGACGAGCACCGACGCCTGGTGGAGGAGGAGGCCGAGCGCCTGGCGGCTAGGCCCTTGCGGCTCCAGGTCGTGCGGGCGGACGAGGAGGCGAAGCCGTCCGCGAGTCCCGATCACCCCAAACCCGCCCCCCGGGCGGCTTCCCCTCCTCAAGCCAGCCCCGGCCAAGACCACCATGACGTGATGGTGCAACAGGCCCAGGAGCTCTTCGGCGGGACGGTTACTGAAGAAGGCTATCTCCCCCCCGCCTCGGAGGAGTGAAGCCTCAATCCGCTTCCCCCAAAGGAGCCTTAGCGTGAAAGGACTAACCGATCTGATGAAGACGGCTCAACGCATGAAGGCGGAGCTGTCCAGGATCCAGGACGAGCTGGCCACCCGCACCGTGGAGGCCACGGTCGGCGGCGGTATGGTCACCGTGGTGGCCAACGGTCGGCGCGAGATTCTCTCGGTAGCAATCGATTCCCAGGTAGCGGGCTCGTCTGACGTCGAGATGCTCCAGGATCTCGTCTGCGCCGGCGTGAACGAGGCGCTCCGAAAGGCTCAGACGCTGGAGGCCGAGGAGATGAAGCAGCTGACCGGGGGCCTGGGGCTCCCGTTCGACCTGACGGGTCTTTTCGGCCGCTGAAGGATGGCGAGCCGATGACCCGGCGCCCCCAAAGCCTAACCACCCTGATCGCGTATCTCAAGAAACTGCCGGGCATCGGCGAGCGGACGGCGGAGAGGCTCGCCTTCTGGCTCCTCAAAGCCCCCGAGGACGATGTCGTCGGGCTGGCCGGGGCCATCGCGCATATCAAGGAGGCAATCCGTTTCTGTCCGGAGTGCGGGGGCCTGACCGAGGAGGTGCCGTGTGCGTTCTGCTCCGACCCCAAGCGCGACGCCTCCGTGGTCTGTGTCGTGGAGGCCCCCGATGACCTATACGCCATCGAGCGGACCGGGGTCTTCAACGGCCACTATCACGTCCTCCAGGGGGTTATCGCTCCCCTTGATGGCATAGGCCCGGAAGACCTCCACATCGGCCCACTCGAGGAGCGGTGCCGCTCGGGCCGGGTTCGGGAGGTCATCCTGGCGACCAGCCCGACCACTGAGGGAGAAGCCACCGCTTTGTACCTCGCCCGAAGGCTTGAGCCCCTCGGGGTCGGGGTGACCCGGATTGCCCGGGGGGTGCCGATGGGTGGAGACATCCAGTACGCCGACAAGATGACCCTAGGGAAGGCTATTGAAGGCCGAACGGCATTGCGAAAAACAAAAGAAGATCGGGAGGGCGCTCGAGACGTTGGCGAGCGCTGAGCGGGGGTAAGACCATGCCGACTTCACGGCGCTGCTCGCCGTGATGGAGCAGCTGGCGCAGCGCCTCGTGCGGGTCGAGGACTAGAGGGCGTGCGGGCGCTCGAGCTGGCCGAGACCTTCCACCGCACGGGCGAATGGGATTACGACTGCGGGACGGCGTTGCTTCGCAGCCTCGCCATAGGGCCGGGCATGCGGGTGGTGGAGCTCGGTAGCGCCACAGGCCGGTTGGCAATCGACGCCGCCCATCTCGTTGTCCCAGACGGCGAGGTCATAGGCTTTGAGCCGTCGGAGGGCCGGTTTGAGATCGCCCAGCGCTACTACAGGGCGGGCAACGTGACTTTCCTCCACGGCGGCCCCGAGCAGCTTGAGGCCTTCGGTGGTGAGGCCGTTGATCTCGTCTACTCCAACCTGCTGCTCCATAGGCTGGACGATCCGGCCCTGGCCGTCCGGGCCGCCTCCCGGGCGCTGAAGGCCGGCAGGACCTTGGCCTTCAGCTGTCCCTTGGGCCCCCCGTTGCTCGTCGAAACCCTCGAGGAGGTCATTTTCAGCGACCCGGCGTTCGCCCCTCACCGGCGAAGCGCAAGCGGGTTGGCGACCTGGTCGTGTCGGCCCCTGGACGAATGGCTCGATCTCGCCCGTCAGGCAGGATTTACTCGTGCTTCGGCTAACCGCATTGGGGCCGAGCTGGCGTTCGACACACCCTCGTCGCTCGCTGTCTACTGGGAAGCCGCCACCGAGGGCTGTTTTCTCGGCGGGCTCTCGGCCGCCGAGCGCGAAGCCGCCTCGTCCCTTGTCGATGAGCGCTTTGGGCGCCGGTGGGGTGACAAGCCCCTCAGAAGCCAGGTCGAGGTGGTAGCCATCCATGCCACCCGAGGCGATTAAGGGAGGATCGTATGGAGTATCATGTCACGGCCAAGATACGCCCCGGTATGGCCGGGGATCTCCGTGAGGCCCTCGAGTCTGGTCGGCTGGCCGAGGGCGAAGTCTACGAGGCCGAGATGCAGCGGGCCCTGCGCGAAGCCGTGGTGGAAGGGGAGGTGGTGCGCTGGACGGAAACCTGCTACTGCTCTTCGCCCCTGAAGGCCGAGCGGTCCGTCCTGGAGCTCTACTTCGACCAGATCGAGGTGGAGCCACTCGTTGGAGAGCCGCCCAGCGGTGGCGTCCCCCTGCCCGAGCACCTACGGTCCGCCTCCTCAGGGTGACCTTGCCTTTTGGGCAGACAATGATATAGTGACCTGTGTAGAGCCGAACACCCGTCGGGCCTCGACGGGTTTTTTGTTGTGAAAGGTTCCTTCTTCCATGGGCTACCGGTAGCTGAGTCGCGTCGCCGCATCGACGCACCATCCTCATGTCCGTAACCGACGAACAGATTCTCAAAGCCCTCCGGGCCTCAGGCGGTCGGCACCTGCCGATGCGCCAGCTGCTGAAGGTTCTGGGTGTGCCCGCCCGCAGCCGGCCCACGGTGCGCCGACGCATCAAGGCCTTGGCCGAGGCCGGCGGCCTCGTTCGCCTGAGGGGCAGCCGGTACGGCTTGGCCGAGGACGTCCGCCACGTGGTGGGACGCATTACCTGCCACCCGGACGGCTACGGCTTCGTCGTGCCAGAGACTCCCGACGAGCCGGACCTCTACATCGCTCGGCGGGCCATGAGGGGCGCTATGGACGGCGATCGGGTGGAGGCCCGCATCGACGACGAGGAGCCCGACGGGCGCCGGGCGGGCACCGTCATCAACGTTCTTGAGCGGGCCCATACGACCGTGCCGGGCCGCTTCGAGCGGGCCGGGGCCCACGCCCGGGTGGTGCCGGAGGACCCCCGCCTCCACGAGGACATCTACATCCCGTCCGGAGAGGCCGGCGGGGCGAAGGCGGGCCAGGTGGTGCTCGCCGAGATCACCCAATACCCGGTGCGCGACCGCGACGCCCGGGGCCGGGTCGTAGCGGTCCTCGGGTGGCCCGAGGACCCCGATGTCGAGGTCGCCGTGATCGTCGCGAAACACGGGCTTATCGAGGCCTTCTCGGCCGAAGCCGAAACCGAGGCCGATGCGACCCCGGACGCCATCCCGCCCGACGAGCGGGCCCGGCGTGCTGATTTCACCGATCTCATCACCGTCACCATCGACCCCCTCACGGCCCGCGACTACGACGACGCCATCTCGATTGAGCCCCGGCCCGAGGGCGGCTGGAGGCTCCACGTCCACATAGCCGACGTCTCGTACTACGTCGTTGAGGGGGGCCCGCTGGATGTCGAGGCGCTCGATAGGGGCTGCACGGTCTACTTTCCCGACCGGGCCATCCCGATGCTGCCGCCGGCCCTCTCGAGCGAACGGTGCACCCTGGGCCCCGGTGAAGAGAAGCTCGCCGTAACCGTGGCAATGGAGCTTACGGGCGAAGGCGAGCTGGAGCGCTACGAGATCGCCGAGTCGGTCATCCTGAGCGACGAGCGCATGATCTACGCCGATGTGGCGAAGCTCCTTGAGGGCGAGGAGGAGCGGCTCGAGCTTCGCTACGCCCACGTCCTGGATAGCCTGCTCGCGATGGCCGATTGCGCCCGGGTTCTCAGGGCCCGCCGCCTCGAGCTAGGCAGCGTCGACTTCGACCTGCCCGAGGCCGAAATCATCCTCAACGCCGCGGGCCGCATCGAGGCGATCCTCAAGGCCGAGCGGACCGAGGCCCACCAGATGATCGAGGAGTTCATGCTCCTGGCCAACCGGACCGTGGCCGGGCACCTGGCCGAGCGCGAGGGACCCATGCTCTATCGGGTCCACGAGCAGCCCGACCCGGAGAAGATGAGCCGCTTCGCCGAGCTCTGCCTCGCCTTCGGCCACATCCTGCCTGCGACGGCATCCATCAAGCCGGGCACGCTCCAGCGGCTGCTGGAGACGGTTAAGGGGCGGCCCGAAGAGCGCCTCATCTCGACGGTGATGCTCCGAAGCATGATGCAGGCGCGCTACTCGGAGGAGAACGTCGGCCACTTCGGCCTCGCGTTCGATTGCTACACGCACTTTACCTCCCCGATACGGCGCTATCCCGACCTCGTCGTCCACCGATTGGTGAAGGCCACCCTCCCCAACGGCCGGGCGAGCAAACGGAAGGCAGAGGCCTGGACCCGCCGCCTGCCCGAGATCGCTGAGCTAAGCTCCGAGCGCGAGCGTGTCGCCGAGGCCGCCGAGCGAGAGATGGTTGATCTCAAGAAGTGCCACTACATGCTCGGGCGCATCGGCGAGCGCTTCGACGGCTACGTATCCGGTGTGGTGCCATTCGGTTTCTTCGTTGAGCTGGATGAGCTCTTCGTCGAAGGGCTCGTGCGCTTGAGCAACATCCCCGGCGATTACTTCCTCTTCGACGAGAAGACCCACACGCTCATCGGGGACCGAAGCGGCAAGCACTTCCGCCTGGGCGATAAGGTCCGGGTGGAGGTGGCCGACGTGGACATCACCCGCCGCCGGATCGATTTCATCTTACCCCGCCCCGCCCATCGACGGTGAGCCCCGCCCGGGGCCGTTGCGTAGGAGTGTCCCCCACGCTACAATGCCTCGGCTTTTCTCCCCTGTGATCCTTAACGGCGAGAGGCACTCATGCCCACTATCGACGCACTCATATTCGACATGGACGGGGTGCTGATGGATGTCTCGGGAAGCTACCGGGAGGTCATCCGCCGTGTGCCCCAGGTGTTTCTCGAGCAGGTGTGCCGGCTTGCGCCGATGGAGGGGGAGCTTGTAAGCCCGGAGGAGGTGGATGCCTTCAAGCGGGCGGGGGGCTTCAACAACGACTGGGAGTGTACGGCCGCCGTGGGTGCGGCGTTCGCCGCCCACTTCCCACAACCTTTGCCCCCGCCGCCCGCATCGGGGGGCATGGCCTCGTACCTGAAAGCCCTTGGGAAGTGGGGCCCTAAGCAGGGCGTGGCCGTCGATGAGCTTGCCGGACAGACAGACCTCACGGGCCTGGCCGAGCAGGTGGCCGCGGCCGGGGGAGGACTGGCCTCCGCTCTGGAGGCCGTCGGGCTCGACGAGGAGCGCTTCCCCATCGCAAGTGGCTCGTTGGTCGAGAGCAACGTCATCGTGCGCCTCTTCCAGGAGATTTACCTGGGCCCGGAGCTCTTTGAGGCCACGTACGGCGAAGCGGCCCTGGTCGTGGCGGAGCCGGGGCTCATCGAGCACGAGGAGCTCCTCATCGGACGAGACGTCCTGGAGCGCCTCGCCGCACGCGTGCCTCTTGCCATCGCTACCGGAAGGCCCCGGGCGGAAGCCGCTCACGCCCTTAGCAGGCACGACATCGCCGGGCTCTTCGCCGCGGTCGTGGACCACGAGGACGTCCGAGAGGCCGAGGCGGCCGAGCGTGCCGGGGGGGGCGAGCCGGTCCGGCTCGGGAAACCCCACCCCTGGAGCCTCCTCGAGGCGCTCCGGCGCATCACGGACGGGCCGGCCCGGGCGGCCTACATCGGGGACACCTTCGACGACGTCCGGGCGGCCAAGGCGGCCGATGCCACGACTCCCTTCCTGGCTATCGGGACGGCCCGCAGGCCCGAGGAGTTCAAACGCACCCTGGCGGCCTTTCGTGAGGTCGGAGCCGACATCATCCTCGGCCATCCGAACGGTATCCAGTACCTTGATATATTCGGCCCTGCAGGCGGGGACGGCGAGGACGCGGGCTAAGGAGCGAGCAGAGGGATGCGCTTCACCAAAATGCACGGGTGCGGGAATGACTACATCTTCATCGACGGGCTCGCCGAGCGTGTCGCCAGGCCCGCGGAGCTGGCCCGCAGGATGAGTGACCGCCACTTTGGGATCGGAGGCGACGGGCTCATCCTCATCCTTCCATCGAAGCGGGCGGACCTTCGGATGCGGATGTTCAACGCCGACGGCTCGGAGGCCGAGATGTGCGGCAACGGCATCCGATGCCTCTCCAAGTACGCCTACGACCATGGCCTCGTCCGCAAGCGGCAGGTTACGGTAGAGACCAAGGCCGGCGTGCTCACACTCGACAATACCGTGCGGGGCGGCACCGTCAGGGCTGTGCGTGTCGATATGGGCCGGCCCAGGCTGGAGCGCCGAGAGGTCCCCATGCAGGGTGGGGCAGGGCGAGTCGTGGGGGAGCCTTTTTCCATAGACGGGGTCGCGTATGAGGTTACGGCCCTCTCGATGGGCAATCCCCACTGTGTCATCTTCGTTGACGGGGTGGAGCGCTTCCCCGTGGCCGAGGTGGGCCCGAAGATCGAGACCCACCGGCGCTTCCCGCAGCGAACCAACGTCGAGTTCGTTGAGGTCCTATCCCGTCGGGAGGTCTCTGTGCGCACGTGGGAGCGGGGAGCGGGCGAGACGCTCGCGTGCGGCACGGGGGCGAGCGCCGTCTGCGTGGCCGGCGCGTTGGCGGGAAAGACCGAGCGGGTCGTGACCGCCCACCTCCTTGGGGGGACCCTGGAGCTCGAGTGGGCCGAGAATGATCACGTCTACATGACGGGGCCCGCCGAGGAGATCTTCACGGGGGAGTGGCCCGCCCGGGGCCGCTAAGCGCCGTGGACCCGCAGCCGTTGACCGGGGTCATCAGTTTCGGGCTGGGCCCCATCGGGCGCGAGACGGCCCGGCGCGTTGCGGCGGCGGAGGGACTCGCCCTGAGTTCGAATATATTTTGGCAGTCTTAGCCAAACGGCTCTTTTGATTCGCTAATCACGCCCTTTTAGTCTCAATCTCTTGACATTCTTAAGAACATGCCTTATTATTCGTGGTTGGATTCGCTGAGGCTCTCATTGACCATAACAACGTCCATTCCACGGAGCGTTTGCTCATGGACCGCATTGACCGCCAGATTCTCGATCTCCTCCAGCAAAATGGTCGGCGGACGAACCTCGACATCGCCCAGACCGTCGGCCTCTCAGCCCCCTCCGTTTCCGAGCGGATTAAGAAGCTGACCCAGCGGGGCTACATCAAGCGGTACGTGGCGCTCCTCGACCCCAAGCTGGTCCGTCGAGATACGACGGCCTTCATCAGCGTGATGCTCTCCCAGCCCCGGTACGCCGATGGGTTCATCGATACCATAAAGGAGATGGCCGACATCCTTGAGTGCCATCACATAACGGGCGAGTACTCCTACATCCTGAAGGTCCGAACGAGCGACACCGACGCGCTCGGGGAGCTCATCTCCAGCCAGGTCCGCGCCATCGAAGGGGTGACGGGCACCCGGACCTACGTCGTCTTGGGAACGGTCAAGGAGGAGACGGCCCTCGACCTGAGCGCGTTCGATACCGAGCCCCAAACGACCTGAGGCGCCCAGAGGGGCCGATTCTCTCCTACCAAGCCATCCTCCAATAAGGCTCCGTTTGTGGCTGGTTTTTCGATTTTCCTTCCTTACTTCACCTTTCTCCACTTGACACGCGAATAGGGGAATTTTAATATAAATGACGGTTTCAATTGAAGTCGTCGAGCACATCTATATGCCGCCAATTCAACGACTTAGCGGAGATTGAGATATCTTGGACGCGTTGGTCAGTGTCGAGGTAGATCTCGGGAAGGTCTGCCAGGAAAACGGCGCCTCCAATCACCTTGTGACCCGGCCGACGGGCCGCGCGGTGCGCGAAGCGGTCGAAGAACGCCTGAGAAGCCTCGGGCCGCGCACGCTGGTGACCCTCGACTTCTCGGGGGTGGGGATCGTCGACTACTCCTGTGCCGATGAGGTAGTGGCCAAGCTCATCACGCGGCTCCAGGGCCAGGAATACGGTGAGAAGTTCCTTCGCCTGAAGGGCCTCGATCTCACCCAGCGCGAGAACATAGAGGTCGCCCTCGAGCGAAAGAGGCTCTGCATTCCTGCAGTGTCCGACGGCGGGGCGCTGGAGGTCATCGGCGTGCTGCAGCCCTACCTGGTCGAGACGCTCAGGGGTCTCCACGACCATGGGTCATTGACCGCCCGGTATCTGGCCGACCTCGAGGACATCGAGCTCACGACGGCCTCCACCCGGCTTGCGACTGCCTACAAGCTGCGCCTTATGGCCCGCCGCGAGGTGCACCTCGAGGAAGGCGGCCGCCAGTTCGTCTACGAGCCGCTGGCCTGAAGTGGGTGGAATGCGTCCCATTAAGCCGTTGGCTAGGAGCTTTTATCAAAGCAAGACGCTTAAGGTGGCCGAGGCGCTCCTCGGGGCGGTCCTCGTCCACGCCACGCCCGAGGGGACGGTGGCCGGGCGCATCGTCGAGTGTGAGGCCTACGTCGGCGAGGACGACCCGGCGTGCCACGCCTCTCGGGGCCGCACGGCCCGAAACGGCATCATGTACGGCCCGCCCGGCTTCTCCTACGTCTACTTCACCTACGGGATGCACTACCTTCTGAACGCCGTCACCGAGATCGAGGGCTTTCCGGCCGCGGTGCTTATTAGGGCCGTGGAGCCCCTCGAGGGGCTGGACCTCATGGCGGCCAGACGTGGCATGGAGGATGTTCGCCTCTTTACGAGCGGCCCGGCGCGGCTCACCCAGGCCTTCGGCATCACCACAGCCCAAAACGGCCTCGATATGACCGCCGGGCCCCTTGCCATCCACCGGGACGGTCGTAAACGGGAAGGTGAGATCGTCTGGACCGGTAGGGTCGGCATCCGCCATGGGACGGAGAAGCCCTGGCGGTGCTACCTTGCGGAGAGCCCCTATGTGTCCAAGCGGTGAGGAGCGGGGCGTGGCTGGGGAGACCACCGCAGCCAGCCCGGCCGAGGAGCGCATCCTCGCTGAGCTTAACGACGCCCAGCGCCGGGCCGTGACCCACGGCGAGGGCCCGCTGCTCATCATTGCCGGGGCCGGTACGGGCAAAACCCGCGTCATCACGCACCGCATCGCGCATCTGATCGCCACCAAGCGGGCCCGGCCCGAGGAGATCCTCGCGCTGACCTTCACCGAGAAGGCCGCCGCCGAGATGGAAGAGCGGGTCGATGTGCTGCTGCCCTACGGCTTCACCAACGTTTTGATTTTGACCTTCCACGCCTTCGGCGACCGGTTGCTTAGGGAACGCTCGCTGGAGCTAGGGCTGCCGCCTGACGTGCGCCTGCTCAACCAGGCCGAGCAGGTTATCTTCCTGCGCGAGCGGCTCTTCCGGCTGCCGCTCGACTACTATCGCCCCCTCGGCGACCCGACCCGCCACCTCCAGGCCCTAGTGGCCCTCTTCAGCCGCTGCCGCGACGAGGACGTCTCTCCCGCCGAATACCTCGCCTACGCCGAGGGCCTCCAGAGCCAAAGCGCCGCGCACCCCGAGGACGAGGCCCTCGCCGAGGAAGCCCGGCGCGAGGCCGAGCTTGCCCGCGCCTATAAGGCCTACGGCGAGCTAAAGGACGAGGCCGGCTGCATCGACTTCGGCGACCAGGTCTCCCTGCCGCTCGAGCTGCTTCGGACCCACCCCGCGTCGCTTAGGGACTGTCAGGCCCGCTTCCGCTACATCCTGGTCGATGAGTTCCAGGACACCAACTACGCCCAGTTTGAGCTTGTGAAGCTGCTCGCGGCGGCTCATCGCAACGTCACCGTCGTCGGCGACGACGACCAGTCGATCTACAAGTTTCGCGGGGCGGCGATAAGCAACATCCTCGGCTTCATGGACCACTACCCCGAGGCCACGACCGTCGTCCTCGCCGATAACTACCGCTCAGTACAGCCCGTCCTCGACGGCGCCTACCGCCTCATCGACCCCGACCGGCTGGAGGTCCGCCAGGGGGTGGACAAGCACATCGTCGCCCGCCGGGGAAGCGGGGCGGCCATCCGCCATCACCACTTCGACACCCTCTCGTCCGAGGGCGATTTCGTGGCCCGCACCATCGAGGAGGCGGTCGAGGCGGGA
>JALLOF010000270.1 GCA_027717595.1 Nitrospinae bacterium AH_259_B05_G02_I21
CAGGTGGCGAAGAACTGAGGGGCGGGTTTCGCCCGTCCGGCGGGTGGTGCCCGTCCGGCGGCGGGGCTCTTTCGGCCCGAGGAGCGGGCCGTCACCATCACTTACACTTGGCGGGGCGCCAGGCCGGGCACCCCGCTCGTGGCCACCTGGTATTACCTCGAGGGGCAGGAGCGGCTCCAGTGGCTGACCCAGCGCGACGTCCTTCAGGCTCCCGAGGGCGAGGCCCTCTTCACCTTCGTCATCGACGACGAGGAGCAGTGGTTTACGGGGGATTACGTAGTGGAGCTGGCCGCAGCGGGCCAGACGCTCCGGGAGGTCTTTTTCGCGGTGCGGCCCGCCGGGAGGCTCGGAACCTCCCGATCCGTCGCCGTCACGGCCATGACCGTCACCGCCTCAGGGGCGGCGCCCCAGCCGGCGGGACCCGGGGTCGTGGTGCCCTCGGACGCCCAGCGGGTCGAGCTGCGGGTGGCCTACCAGGGTGGCACACCGGGCCAGCGGCTCTCTTCGCGCTGGCACTTCGTCGAGGGGTCGCTTCGCCGACCGTTCAGCGAGTCCACGGTGGAGATACTTCGGCCCGACCACGAGGCGGCGTTCTCGTTCGCCCTCCAGCCGGGCGAAAAATGGCTGCCGGGAGGCTACGAAGTGGACATCTACTCGGGCAGAGAGCTCGTGGCCACGGCGGCCTACCGTGTCAGTGGGCCGGCTGAGCGGGCCGCCTGGCCCGCGGCCGAGCCCCCTCGCGTGGCGGTC
>JALLOF010000271.1 GCA_027717595.1 Nitrospinae bacterium AH_259_B05_G02_I21
GCGGAGGGCTTCTTCGAGCCCGTAGCGATGGTTCCGATCCACCTCGGCGAGCGCCGATCGCATGTGCTTGCCCCGTCGGGCCATACCAGCATCCCCTCAGTCGGTGACCTCGATACCGATGCTTCTGGCCGTCCCGGCGATAATCCGCTTGGCGGCCTCGATATCGAGTGTGTTGAGGTCTTGCTCCTTCATCCGGGCGATGTCCTCCACCTGCGCCCACGTGACGGCCCCCACCTTCTCGCGCTTGGGGTCCGCGGAGCCCTTCGCGATCCCGGCCGCCTGCTTGAGCAACACACTGGCCGGGGGACTCTTGAGGACGAAGGAGAAGGACTGGTCGGCGTAAATGGTAACGACCACGGGGATAATAAGGCCCTCGCGCCCCTGGGTCTGGGCGTTAAAGGCCGTACAGAACTCCATGATGTTGACCCCGTGCTGGCCCAAGGCCGGCCCGACGGGCGGGGAGGGATTGGCCTGGCCCGCCGGCACCTGAAGTTTCACCAGCGCTTTGACTTCTTTCGCCACCGTCCGCTCCTCGCCTTAGACCTTCTCCACCTGGAGGAACTCCATCTCCACCGGCGTGGCCCGCCCAAAGATGGAAACCATGACCTTCAGCTTGCCTCGAATCTCGTCCACCTCATCAATGGCCCCCGTAAAATTGGTAAAGGGACCATCAACAATCCGGACGTTCTCGCCCCGCTCGAACAGCACCCGGAGCTTGGGCTTTTCGGCCTCGCCCCGCATCTGCT
>JALLOF010000272.1 GCA_027717595.1 Nitrospinae bacterium AH_259_B05_G02_I21
GCCCACGGCCGTTGGCCCCACGATGGCTGGCAGCGCAAGGCGCTCGCCCACGTCCTGCCTCCCGAGAAAACAGAAAAGGCAGGGGCTAAACCACCCCTGCCTCGCAACGTGTCTCTTCTTCTTTGGGGGACCGGCGGGAGAACGATAAGTCCTTAACTATCAATCATCTCCCGCAATTCTTTGCCGGCTTTGAAGAAGGGCACCTTCTTGGCCGGAATGAAGACGGTGGCCCCGGTCTTTGGGTTTCGCCCCTCTCGGCTGTCACGGTGGCGCACTCGAAAGGAGCCGAACCCCCGCAGCTCCACCTTGTCGCCACTGGCCAAGGCTTCGGTGATGCTCTGGAACACGGTATTGACGATCACTTCGGTGTGCTTCTTCGTAAGATCGATGCGCTCGGCCACCTTTTCCACCAACTCTGCCTTAGTCATACGTTCGGCCCCCTCCTTCGTCCTCCATCGAGGAGATGATGCTCTCTGGAATGATGGTAATTACCTGATTATTGACAGGTTAGCACGCCCCCTGTTTGCTGTCAAGGTAATTATAGGTAAACGTTTGTTAGAAGAGCCAGCGATACTGGAGGCTGAAGCGGGCGGGGTTCCAGGGCTTGACAACCGGCAGGCGGGCTGAGACGAGGCTTCCCAGGTACTTGAGCCACCGGAAGCGACCGGGCACTTCGTGGATCACCCTCGGGGTGCCCTCAATCCCGACTGCCTTGGCGGTATCCGCAATGGCCTCCTCCAGGCC
>JALLOF010000273.1 GCA_027717595.1 Nitrospinae bacterium AH_259_B05_G02_I21
ACGGTTCGAGATGTATCATTAAAGGCGCTCAGAGGTCTCAGAAGCGGCGAGTCGCCCCTAATACACACCATGGCACACCCATGGCAACATTCGATGCCTAGGGCTCAAATTCACGGTGAAGCTCGCTAGCACTGGTGCGGTTGGGGCAAGGTGATCAACCAGGCACAGCCCGAGAAGGTCTACATCGACCGGCGGTACAAGGGACGGCACCGAACGCGCTGCCCGAGGCCTGGAGTCGGGCGCGGCTCTCGAGGAGTGAGTATCAGGTCCTCTCGTAGGGATCTGGCCTGGAAGCGGACGCGAGCGAGGGGCGTGGGTTCGACCTCAATAGAATCTTGGACCTTATACTTGCCAAGCACCGCCGGAGAGGGTATATTGAGGAATTAACAGCCGATGAAGACCGCCGCGATATACACGAGATCGAGTAAAGACCGAAAGGACGTGAGCTGCGCGTCCCAGGCCGAAGCGTGTAAGAGCTTCTGTGACGCGCACGGTCTGACACCAGGGCCCACCTACACCGACGCGGGTCTATCTTCCACACGCGACCACCAAGTCGCCCTCACCAAGCTACTAAACGACGCCAAGGCTAAACGCTTCGATGCCGTCATCGTCAACGATGCGGCCCGCTTTGGAAGAGACCAACTTGAGGTCGCGACGAATCTCTACCAGCTTGAGCAGAGATGCGGTATTCCCGTCCATTTCGTAAAGCTGCCGGCCACAGGTGAGCCCATCGACAC
>JALLOF010000274.1 GCA_027717595.1 Nitrospinae bacterium AH_259_B05_G02_I21
GTCGGTGAGCACCGGGTCGTGAAAGGGATAAGAGAGGCTCTGGAGCAGGGCTACGAGCACGAGGTCGAGGCCGCCTTGAAGGGTGAACTCGCCGAGGGTGAGCATACGGGTCACCCCGCCGGAGGAGGGCATCACCTTCGAGAGGATGAAGACCAGCAGGACAGAGGCGAGGACGAGCTGCACCACGTCCGTCACGATGGAGCTTCTTAGGCCCCCCTTCAGGCTGTAGGAGAGGGTGAAGGCCGTGATGACGACGGCCGCCAGGATGTACGTGGTGCTCCCGGATGGGCCGAAGTAGGAGGCCACGACGGCCGTGTTGCTCCAGACCTCGTTGAAGAGGCGAATCACTATCGCGAGGGTGAAGGCGATGGTCGCCCCAGGGCCGAACCGCTCGGTGAGGAACGAGGCCAGCGAGCTGTGGCCGGTGGTGGTGCGGATCCGGTAGATGATGACGCCCGCGACCATGAAGCTCAGATAATACGTCGCGTAGGCGATCCCTCCGATGATCCCAAAGGCCTTGCCCAGGTTGGCGGCGTTGGTGATGCTCTTGGCGAAAATCCAGGTGATCAGAGCGCTGGAGGCCAGCGGCCAGAACCCGACCGTTCGGCCCTGCCGAGCCCCCATGAAGAACTCCTGGTCGGTGGTCGCCAGGGGCGAGATGAAGACCATAACCAGGCCGTAGAGGACGAGGAACAGCCAGTTGGGGCTCCTCGTCGAGACGGCGGCCCCAAGGC
>JALLOF010000275.1 GCA_027717595.1 Nitrospinae bacterium AH_259_B05_G02_I21
GGGCCGTACGCCACCGCAGCAGCCAGGGCGCTGCTCGCCCACACGAACCTTCCGGCCCGGGCGATTGTCGAAGAGGCGATGGCGATTGCCGCGGCGTTGGACGTCTACACCAACGACCACATCACAATCCTGGAGCTGAAGGAGGAGTAGGGGACTGTGGAGCTGCTCACCCCGAGGCAGATCGTCAAGGAGCTTGACGCCTACATCATCGGCCAGTCCGATGCGAAGCGGGCGGTGGCGATTGCGCTTAGAAACCGGTGGCGGCGCCAGCAGCTCGAGCCTGAGCTTAGAGATGAGGTCGCGCCGAAGAACATCATCATGATCGGACCCACGGGGGTGGGCAAGACGGAAATCGCCCGACGCCTCGCTCGGCTGACCCGCAGTCCATTCATCAAGGTCGAGGCGAGCAAATTCACCGAGATTGGCTATGTGGGTCGCGATGTGGAGAGCATGGTGCGGGACTTAACGGAGCTTTCCCGCAACATGGTCCGGAACGAGATGATGGAGGCGATCGAGCCCGAAGCGCACCGGAGGGCCGAAGAGAGGCTCTTGGACCTCCTGTTGCCGCCTTCCCCGAAGGCCCCTCCCCGCCAGGCGGGCTTCGGACACGAGCCCTCCGACGAGGAAGGTCGGGAGTCGACCCGCGAGAAGGTGCGCCGACTGCTGAAAGACGGCCACCTGGACGAGCGGGAGCTGGAGATCGAGATCACCGAGGCGACCAGCCCTGCCA
>JALLOF010000276.1 GCA_027717595.1 Nitrospinae bacterium AH_259_B05_G02_I21
GGAAGAGACCTACGGGGCTTTCCTGACCGAGGAGCAGGGCTCGCCCCTGGTCCTCTTTCCGAGCAACGCTGAGGCCCGAGACGCCATGCCGTTTCGAAGCCCCGAGGAGGCGGTGGGGCTTGTGCTGGAGCGGGCGGGCGACGACCCGAGCCGCCTGCTGGTCATGGCCGACGACGGGGAGAAGTTCGGCGATTGGCCGACGACCCACGAGACGGTATACGAGCAGGGCTGGCTGGAGACCTTCTTCCGGCTGCTCGAGGAGCACGCTGGCGTCATCCAGCTTACGACCTTCGGCCGCTACCTGGCCGAGCACCGCCCACGAGGCAAGCTCTACCTGCCGACGGCGAGCTACATGGAAATGACCCGCTGGGCGCTGCCGACCGAGCGGGTCGCCCACTTCGACGCCCTGCGGCAGCACCTTGAGGAGTCGGGCCTGTGGGACGAGGCGCGGACCCTAGTGCGCGGGGGCTTCTGGCGCTCGTTCCTGGTCAAGTACCCCGAGGCCAGCCGCCTGCACGCCAAGATGATGCGGGTCGCAGAGAAGGTGGAGCGGCTGGAAGCGGCCGGAGGGGAGCCACAGGCCGTCGAGGCGGCGCGAACGGCTCTCTGGAAGGGCCAGTGCAACTGTCCTTACTGGCACGGCGTCTTCGGCGGCACCTACATCCCGCATCTCAGGGCGGCGAACTACGCCGCCCTCCTTGAGGCCGAGGCGATCGCCGACGGCCACCT
>JALLOF010000277.1 GCA_027717595.1 Nitrospinae bacterium AH_259_B05_G02_I21
CACTTCCTGCACGTCAACTCCACCCGCATCGGCGGCGGCGTGGCCGAGATTCTGAACCGCCTCATCCCCCTGTTCGAGGAGGTCGGGGTGAAGCCCCGCTGGGAGGTCATCGCCGGCAACCCCCTGTTTTTCGAGACCACCAAGGCCTTCCACAACGCTCTGCAGGGAATCGATCAGCCCATCTCCAAGGAGATGTTCGAGGCCTACGAGGCGTGCAACGAGGAGAACGCCGGAAAGCTCGACCTCGATGCCGACGTCGCAATCATCCACGACCCCCAGCCTGCGGCCCTCATCCGCCATTTGCCCGACCAGGCCCGGTGGGTCTGGCGCTGCCACATCGACATCGCCCGGCCCCAGCGCAACGTCTGGAACTTCCTGAAACCCTACATTCTCCAATACCAGGCCACCGTCTTCAGCCTTCCGAAGTTCGCCCAGCGACTCCCCCTGCCCCAGTTTCTCATCTACCCGTCCATAGACCCGCTGAGCGACAAGAACCGGGACCTGGAGCCAAAGGAGCAGGAGACAATCCTGGAGGATCTGGCCCTGCCCCAGGACAAGCCCATACTGCTGCAGGTCTCCCGCTTCGACCGCTTCAAGGATCCGGTGGGCGTGATCAAGACCTACCGGCTGGTCAAGGAGAGCGTCGACTGCCGGCTGGTCCTCGCCGGCGGAGGGGCCACCGACGACCCCGAGGGCGCCGAGGTCTTGAACGAGGTCCGGGCCGC
>JALLOF010000278.1 GCA_027717595.1 Nitrospinae bacterium AH_259_B05_G02_I21
TGGGAGGTGATTTATACGCCCGGCCACACCATCGATGGCATATGCCTTTATCACGCCCCAACGAAAACGGCCTTTACCGGCGACATGGTGTTGCCTCACGCCATGGCCGAGGCGGATGAGACGGCCGGAGGAAATCTGGACCACTACTTGTTCGCCCTGAGGGCATTGCTCAAACGGGACATTGAGAATGTCTTGCCCGGCCACGGCGGCCCCGTAGCGCTGGGTGCTCGAAAGGTCATCGAGGAGACCTACGAGGGCGTGATAATGAAAGTCCTCGGAATCGAGGCCGAGACTAAGGTTTCATGGCTAGAAGGAGCATCTCAGCTCGCTGAGCGTGGACTTCTAGAGGAAGGAGTGTTTTGCTGCGAAAAGGAGCTCGAACGCAATCCGGAAAATACCAAGGCTATGGAACTAAAGGCTCTCTGCCTCAACGATCTAGGCCGATGCGAGGAGGCAATCGTAATCCTCGATAAAGTTTTGGCCGAACAAAGTGACAATACTTTCGCCTTGGTAGGCAAGGGCTATGGCCTCTTAGGAATGGAAAGGTACGATGAAGCCTTGATATATCTTGATGACGCTTTGAAGATCAATCCCGATATTAAGGAAGCGAAAATGTATAAAGGAATGGCCTTGTATTTCTCTGGCAGGCACCAAGAAGCGATGGACATAGAAGAGTTCCAGAAAGAATTCGTCGAGAGATTCAAGCAAGAGATGGAGAAGAAGGA
>JALLOF010000279.1 GCA_027717595.1 Nitrospinae bacterium AH_259_B05_G02_I21
GTCGAAGACTGCTGGAGGCTCACAAAGATAGACCCGTGGTTTCTAGACAACATACACGAGCTCGTTGCCTTCGAGGGCCGGCTCGGGGAGCTTCGGGCCCGGTGGGTCGCCTCCGGGGCTCGGCCCGAGGCCGTCTCGGACTACCTCAACCCAGAGATGCTTCGAGACGCCAAGACCCTCGGGGTGGCCGATGCGCTGCTTGCCCGGCTCTTTGAGGTCGACGAGGTCGCCGTCCGCTCGCTTCGCCGCGAGGCGGGCGTCCACCACACCTTCAAGCTCGTCGACACCTGCGGGGCCGAGTTCGAGGCCTACACGCCGTATCTCTACTCGACCTACGAGCGCGAGTGCGAGGCGGCGCCCTCCGAGCGCCGAAAGATTCTCATCCTCGGCAGCGGGCCCAACCGCATCGGCCAGGGCATCGAGTTCGATTACTGCTGCGTCCACGGGGTCTTCGCCCTCAAGGATGACGGCTTCGAGACCATCATGGTCAACTGCAACCCCGAGACGGTTTCCACCGATTACGACACGAGCGACCGGCTCTACTTCGAGCCCCTGACCCTCGAGGACGTCCTCAACATCATCGAGACGGAGCGCCCCGAGGGGGTCATCGTCCAGTTCGGGGGCCAAACGCCTTTGAAGCTCGCCATCCCGCTGGAGCGGGCCGGGGTACGGATCATCGGCACGAGCCCTGAGGCCATCGACCGGGCCGAGGACCGCGAGCGGT
>JALLOF010000027.1 GCA_027717595.1 Nitrospinae bacterium AH_259_B05_G02_I21
ACAACAAGGAGATTATCCGGCGAAGCGCCGTTCGGACCTAGGCCTCGCTCAAGGGGAGGAGGGTCCTCCAGCGCTCGAGGGCCTCCAGGTCGTTCTCGAAGGCGAACTCGTCCGGCCGTGGGAGCTCCTCGGGGCCGAACCAGCCGACTTCGCTCACCTCGTCCGTCGGGCGGGGCTCGCTCAGCGCTGAAGCACGGAAGTGGATATTGATGGAGGGCCCGTAGGCGCCGGTCATCTCGCGGAACACCCCCAGCACCCCGTGGAGGCGAACCTCACAGCCCACCTCTTCTCGAACCTCGCGAACCAGGGCCTCCTCGGCCGTCTCGTCCAGCTCGACGAACCCTCCCGGCAGGTCCCACTTGCCCGCCCGAAGCCCCGCCGCCCGACGGGCAAGGAGCACCTTGCCGTCCTTCTCGATGATGGCCGTCACCACGAGCTTGGGATTCTGGTAGATGACGGCCTCGCAGGAGGAGCACACGAGACGGGGGCGATGCTCCCCGGAAGGAGGGTGTCGTTTCAGAGCGGACCCACAGTAGGGACAATGGCGGAAGGGCCTGTCGGTCGTCACGTCACCGCGCCGCGGGCTTGAACGAGAGGACCGTGTCGGCATCGAGCTCCTCGAGGCTCGCAAAGGCTCCGTCGGCCATCGAGAAATCTAGCCCCTGCTGGCGTTTGTCGGGGATGGCGAAGCAGATCATCCCGGCCGCCTTGGCTGCCCGCGCCCCATTCACGGTGTCTTCCAGCGCCAAACACACGGACGGCTCCTTTCCAAGCCGCTCGGCGGTCATGAGGTAGATGTCGGGAGCGGGTTTGCCCCGCGAGACCATGTCTCCGGAGAGAATGGTGGGAAAGTGTCGGCGAAGGTCGAAGCGGTCGAGGACGAAGTGAATCTGGTCCATTGTGGAGGAAGAAGCGAGGGCTAGAGGCACCCGGCGCTCCACCAGAGAATCGAGAAGCGACAACAGACCGGGCATCAGCTCTAACCGTTCCTCGCAGAGCGTTCGCAAGATGGAGAAGCGATCGGAGATGATCGCCTCGATGGAGTCTTCCAGCCCAAGCCGCTCTTTGATTACCGCTGCGCTCTCCTCTTTCTTCCGTCCCATCAGCAGGCCGTCGAACTCTTCGTTGCTGTACGTGTGGCCCTTGCGTGTGAAGTAGAGCCGTTCGGTCTCCTCCCACAGGTCCTCGCTGTTGACCATCAGCCCGTCCATGTCAAAAATAACGGCCTCGACCCGTCGTGAGGTTCGACTCTCACCCTTCATCGGCTCTCCTCGGCCGAGGAGCCGAGCTCCTCGTGGACGATGGCGTCGATGGACACATATTCCGCCTCATCAAGCTGTGTGCCTGCGGCGCCAACGTTTTCGTCAACCTGCTCCGGGAGCTTCGCCCCCACAATGGTGCTGGTTACTCCCGGCTGGCCCATGACCCAGGCCAGGGCAAGCTGGCCGACGGTTATGCCCCGGTTTTGCGCCAGGGGCTTGAGGCGCTCGACCACCCGAAGATTGGCCTGGTAGCGCTCGCCCTGGAAGTGCTCATTGATTGCCCGCCAGCCGGTGAAGGAGCTTTCGGGGCCGAACTTCCCTGTAAGTAGCCCCATGCCCAACGGACTGTACGGCACGACACCGATGCTCGCCCTTAGGCAAAAGGGTAGGATGGCCTCTTCAATGCTCCGGTCCAGGAGGCTGTAGGGAGGCTGGAGGCTTACGATTGGGCCGACGGACAGCGCGCGCTCCATTTGCTCCGTGTCGTAGTTGGAGACCCCGACTGCGTGAATCTTCCCCGCCGCCACCTGGTCGAAAGCCCATCCGATGGTTTCCTCCACCGGCACTGCTGGGTCAGGCCAATGGATTTGATAAAGGTCGATGCGCTCAACCTTAAGCCGGCTCAGGCTAGCCTCAAGGGCGTCCTGAAGGTGTTCGGGGCTACCGTCGTGCCGTATCCGGCCGCGGTCGTCCCAGGCCAGACCGCCCTTGGTCGCCACCACAAGTCCGCTGCGGTCTTTGCCCAACGCCTTGGCGAGGACTTCCTCCGAATGGCCGAATCCGTAGGCGTCGGCCGTGTCGAAGAAATTGATGTCATGATCCCTTGCGCGATGGACGGCCGCGATGGATTCGTCATCGTCAACCGGGCCCCAGCCCGCGCCGCCCATGGCCCAGCAGCCAAACCCTTGGATGGAGATGGAGAGCTCCGATTGCCCCAGGGGCCTATGTTCCATAGCCATTCTCCCCACGAGCTCCCGTCATCTTAACAGCCATGGATGGGGTGCGCAACGAAGCCTTCGCCGGAGGGGCTACTGAGTCTTTTCCAGTCGAAGGAAGAGCTGGTCGGCGAGCAACAGCGCGGGCGTGACGAGCTGAAGCTGGAGGGCTCGGCGTCTCGGGGAAGCGGCAAAGCGAGCCCCTATGTGGACGAGGCCTTTCACGAGGGCCGCCAGCGGGAGGAACGGGATGTACTTGCCCGGCACCCCTAAGGAGTAGCGCTCGGTGATTCTCAGCCCGCAGGAGGCGGCTAAGTATTCGAGCACAGGGTAGGGAGTCGGGGTAAGGTGCATGTGGCCGTCGGCGCTCTCCTCGCCGGCGATGAGGTGGGGGAAACTGTAGTGCGAGCCCCGAAGGAAGTACTTGAGGCGCGACTTGATGTTCAAGACATTCGGGCAGGAGAGGAACGCCACCCCTCCAGGGCGCAGGCACCGAGCGAGTTCTCGGATAACGAGTGAGGGGTTCTCCCCGTGTTCGATCCCCTCTAGACAGATAATCACATCGAAAGCCTCGGGCGGGAAGGGAAGGGGGGCATTCAAGTCGGCTCGCTGAATCGTCAAGAGCCCGTCGGCGGTGACGATTTGCTCTTCCGGAAAGAGGATATCGGCCGCTACACAGGCGATTCCATTGGCGATGAGCTGTTCGCTGAGCCAGACGTTTTGGGCCGGACAGTCGAGGACTAGTCGTGGGTGGTGGTGCAAGCAAAATTCGATGGCTATCTTCTTTGCCCGGGTGACCTTGCCGAAGTTCGCGTAGCATTGAGGAGGCAGTTCCGGGCGGCGGGCCAGGTCGGAAGGCTCGGTGAGGGGCGTGGGCATTAGGTTTCTTCCTCATAGAATCGCCAAACCACCCTATCATACCTCCATTTCCCCTCCTCGGACAAGAAGAGCAGGGTCCGCAGGGGCTGCTCGCCCTGTATAGTTCGCCCTAAACCAGACCCATACCGCCTCGATGTCTGCAGTGCGCAAGAGGCTCTGATGCCTGTTGACGAAAGGAACCTCAAGGCGTAAAAAGCGACCTCAGAATCCAACCCGCCGGAACCTCAAGTAACCCCTCAGCTTTATTCCTATAATTAGCCCTAATAGGGGCTATTCTCGAAGTGCGCTTTCCCGAGAACATAACTATTTCCCATTCTCCCTCGATTTTCGATAGCTTCCTCTCCCCCCCCTCGGCTGGCCTATGCCCTTGTGGACATCTACAACGGGGAGCCTGCCTGATGCCGCCAGAGACGGCTGCCCCGCCGGTTCCAGGGCCCAGGTGTGCTATAGTTAGGAACGGGGAGAGAGGGCACGTGAGACCGCTAGCTGGGTCCAGGAGAATCACGCGCCGCCTGGTTGTGGCGCTGGCCGTCTGGGGCATTCTCATGGCTACCACAGGGTGCGGGCAAGAGGCGGAGAAGAAGCCGCTGGCGAAGCGCCAGGAGCGGGTCGCCGAAGCAATCAAAGCCTACGAAGAGGCCGTCAGCCTGAGGCCCGACGACGCAAGGGTCCGCGCCAAGCTCGGGCGGGCTTACATAGTCGCCCACCGCTACGACGAGGCCATCGCCTCCCTGCGCCAGGCCGTCCGCCTTGAGCCGGGCCTCGCCCCCGCGCACGCCGACCTCGGTGCGGCGTACGGCTTCCAGGCCCAATGGCAGCGCGCCATCGCCTCCTTCAAAGAGGCCATCCGGCTATCACCCAACATGGTCGATGCACACTCCCGCCTCGGAACCACGTATCTGGCTGTCGGAGACCTCGAAGGGGCGCTCAGAGAGTACAAGTGGCTTGAGACGCGGGCCCCGGCGCTCGCCCGTGACCTGTTGCAAAACATCGACACGTACAAGATGCAAAGGGCGTCCTTGCCGGGCCCGAGGAGGTAAGCTGACGGGTGAGGTGGTGGGTGCTATCGCCGTGACAGGTGGATTTTTCTGGTGCCCCCACGGTGGTTTGTGCAGAGTCCCGGGATTATAGGGGCGGCCAATGTCAACGACCGTGGGCTCGCCCTCGATGCGGTGGCGTAGATGCCCCGGAGGCCTCCGCGAGCGTGCAGCTCGCCGGGGTGCCCGGCGCTCACGCACGAGAGATTCTGCGAGCCTCACGACCAAGAGGACTCGCGCCGGCGCGACGCCGAGCGCGGCACCTCGACCGAGCGGGGCTACGGCGCGCGGTGGCAGAGGCTTCGGGTGCTCGTGCTCAAGCGCCAGCCCATTTGCAACCTCTGCAAGCGCAAGCCCGCGACAGAGGTGGACCATATCAAGCCCAAGGCCGCTGGCGGCGGTGATGAAATGGATAACCTTCAAGGGTTATGCAAGCCGTGCCACACGAGAAAGACCTACGCCGAGGCCCGAGGGGGGAGGGGGGGTAAATCTCTGGAGGGTTCGCCGCTAGACCGGAGGGGTAGTCTCGCACACGCGGCCGCAACTTTAATTAAGGGGGGCTCATAAAGGAAGCTGGAGGCTGGCAATTCCGACCAGGTAACCTAGCCCTACACTACTGAAAATCCTTTTCACCAATCCGAGGAAACTCCCATTGAATAATCACGAGCTGGGGATGAATGAAAGTGGGTGGCCTCGCAGGTGGAAAGGCTGGGGCTGTTGTCCATCCTTCAGGCTGGGTTTCAGTTTACATATTCTTGAATCTTAGCCCCGCCAATTTTCCCGTAGGATATTTGGATGACCCATACCATTAGAAGACTTGACCTCAATGGGGCAATTTCTGATGAAATATTAACTTTTAGGTCGGTTGGGCAAAGTTAAGATTACCTGGGATAATAGAAACTTTGGAGTGGCATAGAATTACACAGGCTTTTCCCTTACAAGAACACTATACCACGGTGCTGGGAAGTCCCGGTCCTTGTGCGCTAGGCCCCCTCAATGCGGGGGCAGTCGGCGGCCTCGGCCAGCGGAAGGACGGACGGCCATCCCACGAAGAGGGCCGGTGGTTAGCACTTCGTCGTCTTTACTCACCACTCTGTTGGAGCAATTTAGCCACTAGCGCGGTCCAGCCGGTCTGATGGCTGGCACCGAGACCAGCGCCAGTGTCGCCGTGGAAGTATTCATAAAAAAGCACTAAGTCCTGCCAGTGGGGGTCGCTTTGGAACTTCGTTGCGTCACCGTAAACCGGTCTTCGGCCGTCAGAGCTGCGCAGAAAGAGGCGTGTCAGGCGTCGAGAGAGCTCTGCTGCAACCTCCCATAAGGTCAGCATCTGACCTGAGCCGGTGGGACACTCAACCGTGTAGTCATCGCCAAGATAGTAGTGAAACTTCTGCAGCGACTCGATGATTAAAAAGTTGACGGGGAACCAAACCGGCCCGCGCCAATTCGAATTTCCCCCAAAGAGCGAGGTACTCGACTCGCCTGGTTCGTAATCGACCCGATACTCCATGCCGTTTACTGTATACGTGTAGGGGTGACCGCGATGGTACTGGGAGAGCGAGCGAATGCCGTATGGTGACAGAAACTCTCGCTCATCCAGCAGGACGTTCAGCACGCGGCGTAGTCGGTCCGGATCAACGACGGCAAGCAACCGACGCCCCTCTTGACCTGAGGTTCGCATGCACGCGCAATCTTGCGTCAGATCGGGCCGGTGGTCGATGAACCACTCCAGGCGCCGCTTGAAATTGGGAAGCCGATCCAGCAACTCTGGGTCAAACGTTTCCACGGCAAACAAGGGAATAAGGCCCACTATCGAGCGCACCTTGAGGGGCAAGTGACCGCCGTCCGGTAAGTGCAGTACATCGTAGTAAAAACCGTCTGTTTCGTCCCACAGGAGGTTATTCATGGCGTGGGCGATATAGATAAAATGTTCCCAGAACTTACTGGCCAGATCCTCGTAGGCCGGGTTCTCTCGGGCCAGCTCCAGGGCGATGGCCAAGAGGTTGAGGGAATACATGGCCATCCAGCTCGTTCCGTCTGCCTGCTCGATGTGACCGCCAGTCGGAAGCGGTTCGCCGCGGTTGAAGACGCCGATGTTGTCCAGCCCAAGGAATCCTCCTTGGAAGACGTTCCTGCCTTCTGCGTCCTTCCTATTGACCCACCAGGTGAAGTTGAGCAAGAGCTTCTGGAAGACCCGTTCGAGGAACCGACGGTCGCCCGTGCCCTTCCGTTTCTTCTCAATCTTGTAGACCCGCCACCCCGCCCAGGCATGGACAGGCGGGTTCACATCGCTCAGGCCCCATTCGTAAGCGGGCAGTTGCCCGTTGGGATGCATGTACCATTCGCGCAGAGGCAAGATTAGCTGTTCCTTGGCGAAGTCCGAATCCACCAGTGCCAGCGGAATGCAGTGGAATGCTAGATCCCAGGTAGCGTACCAGGGATACTCCCACTTGTCCGGCATGGAGATGACGTCGGCGTTATACAAGTGCGTCCAATCGTGGTTCCGACCGTGCCGTCGCTCCTGTGGGGGCAGGGGATAGGCCGGGTCGCCCCTGAGCCACTCTTCCACGACGTAATGGTAAAACTGCTTGGACCACAGGAGCCCAGCAAATGCTTGGCGCATGACGTTCTGGACGTCGGGGGAAAGGTGCTGGGGAATGATCGTGGCGTAAAACTCATCGGCCTCGCGTTGTCGTTCCAAAAAGACCTGGTCAAAGTCGACCCCGAGGCATTCCTTCCCGGTGGACGGTATGGCTTTGTCGGTAAACCGAAGCCTCAGCGTCACTGTCTCTCCCGGACCGAGCGTTAGAGGATAATGGGCAGCCACTTTTGTGCCCACTTGGTCGGGGTTGACTGCCTCCTTTACGCCGTGGACAAGATAGTCGTTGATCCCGTCCTTGACATATGGTGAGTGGTTCTCAATCCCGTAAAGCCGCTGAGTGTTCGTTTCGTTCTCGGTGAAGAGCAGCTCTGGGAAGCCTTCGCAATAGAGCCATCTTCGTCCGCAGTAATGATGGTCCACCTCGATAATGGCTGGTGGCTCTTGCTCCCTCACTCTTCGTAGGCTTGGCCGTGGCTCAGAGTAACCCCAGGACCAAGTGTTCCGGAACCAAAGCGTCGGCAACAATTGTAATGCGGCCAACTCCGGGCCGCGATTCACAATACTGATTCGGATAAGGAGATCTTCTACACTTGCTTTGGCGAATTCGACTAAAACGTCGAAGTAGCGATCCTCATTGAAAACACCGGTGTCGAGGAGTTCATATTCCGGGCTGCGTCGATCGCGGTGGCGGTTCTCCTCCACCAGTTTAGCGTACGGGAAGGCTGGCTGCGGATACTTATAGAGGTACTTCATGTAGGAGTGAGATGGTGTGCTGTCGAGATAAAAATAATGCTCCTTTACATCCTCGCCGTGATTTCCCTCGTTTGCCGTTTTTCGTTGGTGATGCGATCCCGTCAGGCCGAAGAGCCGCTCCTTGAGGATGGGATCGCACCCATTCCAGAGGGCGATCGCGAAGCATATCATCTGATGCCGGTCCGAGATACCGGCGATCCCGTCTTCATTCCAGCGGTAGGCTTTTGAGCGCGAATGGTCGTGTGGCAAGAAAGCCCAGGCGGTGCCGTCGGGACTGTAATCCTCCCGCACCGTTCCCCAGGCGCGCTCGCTCAAATACGGGCCCCAGCGCTTCCAGTGCGCCTTTCGTTCGCGCGACTCGTGTAGTCGTTGTTCCTCGTTCGTCACGCTTACTTCTCCGATACAGAACTCTCGGGGATCTTCGAGATGCCCTCAGACTATGACCTGCCCCCATTCATTGTACCACCGTATGAGTTAGAGTTTGGCTATCGTTTCGGTTACCCACAAATCGTAAAAAGGGCAGATTTCACGATGAAATTGCCCCTGATGACCCGTGACCACCGAGGGGCAAATAACCCCAGTAATATTAACTTTCCCCCCTAAGCCAAAGGAACGACTCCCTGAGATTATCAGAACTTACTAATTGGACATACATTGCCACACCCTTCCCGCTATAGAGAGACATTTCCAGGTGGAGGATGGAAATGGAAATGACTCATGGTCGCCTCTATGACCCTGTAATCTTGTAGAATCGACAAAGAATGAATCTGTCCAGTGAAAGGTTTCTTTCCCCTCTGGGATTTGATATCCTCTGTGATACCTCCCGAAAACCGTCCAAACCTCTTCAGGTCCCGCACGAGGGATGGGGGGGAACTCCGAGGCGAGCACGCCGCCTTTGCAGCCCTTAGTTGGTCGATGGACCGCCTGAAGCATACGCCCGGTTGATCTGGCGCCTGCGGCGTCCACCTGGCCCCAAGGCATTAAGGAGCGAAGGATGGGAGGCCTGACCGTCTACGGCACCGAGTGGTGTCCCGATTGCCAAACCCTTAGCCAGTTTCTTGGAGCACATCGGTCCCGGTATCAATGGATCGATGTCGATCACGACGCGGGAGCCCGAACCTTTCTCGAGCAAGCTCACGGGGGGAAAACAAATCGTCCCCACCGTGGTCCTTCCGGACGGCTCTGTGCTGGGAAACCCCGCGCTCCATGAGGTGGCTGAGCGACTCGGGCTTCCCGCGGAGCCTCAGGCCCGATTTGCCGACGTGACCATCATCGGCGCCGGGCCGGCTGGGCTCTCGGCGGCGATCTACGCGGCGCGAGAGGGTCTCGAGACCGTCGTGCTGGAGAGAGGCACGCCAGGGGGCCAGGCCGCCCTCACCGATCAGATCGAGAACTATCCCGGATTTCCCGAAGGCATCGGCGGCATGGAGCTGTCCAACCAACTCAAGGCTCAGGCGGAGCGCTACGGGGTGGAGATTGTGCTGGCCGAGGCCGAGCGGATTGAGTCCGATGGCCCATATCGACTGGTGCGCACCGTAGGCAGCGAGGAGTCCAATTCGTGGGCGGTGCTCGTGGCCACCGGCTCCGATTATCGGCGGCTCGGTGTGCCGGGCGAGGAAGAGTTGATCGGCCGGGGGATCCACTACTGTGCCACGTGCGATGCGCCCCTCTATCAGGGTGAGGAGCTGGTGGCCGTCGGAGGCGGCAACACGGCGGCGGAAGAGGGGGTGTTCCTGACGAAATTTGCGCCCAAAGTCACCCTGCTGGTCCGAGGGGACAAGCTCGATGCCAGCAAGATCTTAGTTGATAAACTCATCTCATCGACGAAGGTCGAAGTGCGCTACCATACGGTGGTCAAGGAATTCCAAGGAGACGGGATGCTCACGGGTATTGTGGTGCAAGACACCGAGTCGGGCGAGGAGGAGACCATTCACCCCGCGGGGGCGTTCATCTTTATCGGCATGATTCCGAACACCCAATTCCTCGGAGACAAGATTGAGTTAGATGATTGGGGGTTCGTCGTAACGGAGGGCAACTTACAGACCACCATACCGGGCGTGTTCGCCTGCGGGGATGTTCGTGCCGGGAGCACCAAACAGGTAGCCAGTGCCGTTGGAGAGGGTGCCACGGCTGCCCTCATGATTCGGGAGTATCTAAAGGCTAGGGCCGATCAATTTGTGGCGTAACCTCGCCTGAAAGGAGGGAGCAATGGAGAAAGTAACGGTCTATTCTACTCCCACCTGACCCCACTGCACCACGGCGAAAGAGTTCCTTTCGCAAAAGGGGGTCGCCTTTACTGAGCATGATGTCAGTCAGGATCGAGAAGCCCTTGAGGAGATGGTCAAGATATCCGGAGCGCGCAGCGTTCCAGTAATCGTCGTCTGTGAGGAGGTGATGGTGGGGTTCGACCCGGCCCGCCTCGAGCAGGCCCTGACGTGCATGGATCAACGGTCCGAGGTCTAGATGGGCGCTGACCGGTGTGGACGGTCCTCGTCGGCACGAGATGGGCTCGAGCACGATAACCCCTTCCATACCCCGGTGGTGGGGCATCACGCGGATCCGGTGAACGGTGGGAGCAGACTGCACGCCGCTTCGCGTTCACCAATCTACACAGGATGAAAGGGGCCGAGCGAGGAGCTATCTGCCGATCGAGAACTACGGAATTATCGGAGACCTTCATACAGCGGCCCTGGTGGGCATAAAGAGCTCGATTGACTGGCTCTGTTTTCCCTATTTCGACTCCCCCCAGCGTCTTCGCCGGCATCTTGGATGCCCCAGGGGTCGGTCCAAAATATCAACCAAGAATGGCATTGACCCCTTATTATTCAGTGATTATGAAAAAATGGGAAAAATAAAGTGAAAGATAAAACAACGGAGAGAGAGACCATCGATCAATTGTGTATTAACACCATTCGCACGCTTTCGATGGATGCGGTCCAGCGAGCTAATTCTGGGCATCCTGGGACCCCCATGGCGCTTGCCCCCGTCGCCTTCGTCCTGTGGGATTCCTTCATGCGACATAACCCACACAATCCCCACTGGCCCAACCGCGACCGTTTCGTGCTCTCAGCGGGGCATGCCTCCATGCTCTTGTACAGTACTTTGCATATCATGGGGTATGGGGTCACGCTGGACGACATCATGCGCTTTCGGCAGTTGCACAGCCCGTGCGCGGGACATCCCGAATACGGCTTGGCCCCCGGCGTTGAGACCACGACGGGTCCGCTGGGCCAGGGCGTAGCTACGAGCGTGGGGTTTGCCATCGCGGAACGCTGGCTGGCCAACTACTTCAACCGCTCCGGCCACGGCGTTATCAACTACCGGACCTTCGCCATCGCCGGCGACGGATGCATGATGGAGGGGATCTCCGGGGAGGCGGCCTCCCTCGCCGGACACCTGGGCTTGAATAAGCTCATCTGGATCTACGACAACAACCGCATCACGATCGAAGGGAATACGGCCCTGGCCTTTAGTGAGGATGTGGCGGCCCGGTTCATGGCTTACCACTGGAACGTCCAACGGGTCGGCGATGCAAATGATCTTGAAATGCTCAAGCTCGCGCTGCGGAGGGCCATGAACGAAACCGAACGGCCGTCGCTAATCATTGTGGACAGCCATATTGCCTATGGAGCTCCCACCAAACAGGACACCTCCGGGGCACACGGCGCGCCGCTCGGCGACGAGGAGGTTCGCGCAACCAAGGTCAATTACGGCTGGGACCCGGATAAGGAGTTTTACATCCCCGACGAAGTGCACCGATATCGAGAACAGGTCATCGAAAACGGACGCCAAGCAGAAGAAGAGTGGAAAAACACCTTTGCCCTCTACGCCCAGGCCTACCCGGAGCTAGCTGAACAATTTCAGTTAATCCAAGAGCGTAAGATGCCTGAGGGCTGGGATTGCTGTCTCCCAGAGTTTCCGGCTGATCCCAAAGGCCTGGCTGGACGCGAAGCCAGTAACAAGGTGTTGAATGCGATCGCCGAGCACATTCCCTGGTTCATGGGAGGCGCAGCCGATCTAGGCCCGTCGACCAAGACCTACATCCAAGACGCCAGCAGTTTCGACAAGGAGAATTTCAGTGGGAGGAATTTCCACTTCGGGGTCCGCGAGCACGCCATGGGGGCCATTGTCAATGGGATGGCCTTGAGTAACCTCCGGCCCTATGCCGCCACGTTTCTCGTTTTTTCCGATTACATGCGGCCCGCCGTGCGCCTCTCGGCCTTAATGGAACAACCCGTCATTTACATCTTCACCCACGACAGTATCAGTATGGGCGAAGATGGCCCGACCCACCAGCCCGTCGAGCACCTCGCCTCCTTGAGGGCGCTTCCGAATTTCGACGTCATCCGCCCGGCTGACGCCAACGAAATCAGCGTCTTGTGGAAGTATATTATGGAACTTCCGGACCGGCCGGTCGCCTTGATCCTGACCCGTCAATCGCTGCCCACGGTTGACCGGACGCGGTATGCGTCGGCCGAGGGGGCGCTGAAGGGGGCCTACGTCCTGGCCGACTCCGAGGGGATCCCAGAGGTAATTTTGATTGGAACCGGCTCGGAGGTGCAGTTATGCCTGGGCGCTCACGAGCAGTTGATGGACGAAGGCATTCGATCCAGGGTCGTCAGCATGCCCTGCTGGAGTCTCTACGAACGCCAGGACCCGGCCTACTGGGAGGAAGTCTTGCCCCGTGCCGTGCGAGCCCGGGTCGCCGTGGAGGCGGGCTCGACCTACGGCTGGCGGCGATACACCGGCCGACACGATGACGGCAGCATTCTTGGCCTGAGGGATTTCGGTGCCTCCGCACCGATCAAGGACCTCTTAGTGGAGTTCGGCCTGACGGTGGACGGGGTTGTGGAGATGGCAAAGGAGACGATTGCGAGACATAAATAGACCGTGCGTGTGGTCTCTGAGGAGTGAATGATGTCAAAAATTCATGAAGTGTCGAAGCTGGGACAGTCGATCTGGTACGATTATATCCGTCGATTGTTTCTCACCTCAGGTGAACTGCAGGCATTAATTGATGAGGGGCTGCACGGTCTCACCTCGAATCCGACAATCTTTGAGAAAGCCATCGCCGGTAGTGCTGATTACGACGACGACCTGAAACGCCTGGTGCAAGACGACCTCTTGGTCGAAGACGTCTATGAAGCCCTCGCGCTGGATGACATCGCTCGGGCGGCTGATTTGTTCCGCCCCGTCTATGAGTCCACGGATGGCCTCGACGGCTATGTCAGCTTAGAGGTTAGTCCCACGTTGGCCCACAATACGACAAAGACCATTGCTGAAGCCCTACGTCTCTTTGCGGTGCTCCGTCGTCCCAATGTCATGATCAAAGTACCGGCCACACCGGCTGGCATCCCGGCGATCACCACGTTGATTGGCTCCGGCTTGAACGTGAACGTCACACTGCTATTTAGCGTTGAGAATTACAAGGCGGTGGCGGAAGCGTACATCCAGGGGCTGGAACAATTAGCGGCTCTAGGGCCAACCGTTGAAGGGGGCCACACGGTCAATACGGTAGCGTCGGTCGCGTCCTTCTTTGTCAGCCGGGTCGATACAGCCATTGATGCGGAACTGAAGAAACTTGGGAACGAGGAGCTGCTTGGCACAATTGCCATCGCCAACACCAAAGTGGCGTACGCCGAATTTCAGAACATCTTCCGTGGCGCTCGATGGGACCAACTGATCGCCAAAGGCGCTCGGGTGCAACGACTCCTATGGGGCAGCACCGGCACGAAAAATCCCCTCTATCCCGATACCCTCTATATCGATGCCCTGATCGGCCCTGAGACCGTCAATACGGCGCCGCCGGCAACGGTAAGGAGCTTCCTCGATCACGGCACCGCGGCCCTCACCCTCACCGAAGGAGTGGATGAGGCCAATGACCGCCTGGCGCGCTTGTCCGAATTAGGCATCGATCTGGATGTAGTTACGCAACGCTTGCAAGAAGACGGTGTGGTCGCATTTGTCCAATCGTTCGAATCGCTGATGGCCGCCATCTCCGAAAAACGGGATTGGCTGCTTGCCGACAAACAAGGCTACTCTGCCAGCCTCGGCGATTTACAATCCGAAGTCGATCAGGCGTTGACGCACATCACCGAGAACAACATCATGAGCCGCATCTGGGGCCGTGACCACACAGTCTGGCGTGAGGAGCCCACCGATATCAGCAATCGACTCGGCTGGTTACACAGTCCAGAAGTCATGATGGAGGCGGTGCCCGAGATCACCGCCTTCGTAGATGAGGTGCGCGCCGCCGGCTACACGCACGCGCTGCTTTTGGGCATGGGCGGCTCGAGCTTGGCGCCTGAAGTCTTCCGGTTCACCTTCGGCGTAAAGGACGGTTACCTGGATCTTGCGGTGCTCGATAGCACCGATCCCGGTGCGGTATTGGCCCACGCAAACGCGATCGATCCGGCACGAACGCTCTTTATCGTCTCGACAAAATCCGGCACTACGGTCGAAACCATCTCCTTCATGAAATACTTTTATTACAAGATGATCAATGTAGTGGGTGCCGAGCAAGCCGGGGACCATTTCGTGGCGATCACCGATCCAGGCAGCGGGTTGGAATATACGGCAATGGACTTGAACTTCAGAAAGATATTCCTCAATGACCCCACTATCGGGGGTCGCTTCTCAGCCTTGTCATACTTTGGACTCGTCCCCGCAGCGCTCATCGGCGTGGATCTGACGCTCCTGCTCAACCGGGCGATGACGATGGTCTGTAATGCTGAGGGCTGTAACTGTCCCGTGGCCGGCGATAACACGGCGGTCTGGCTGGGTGCTATCATGGGCCAGCTGGCAACCCGCGGGCGGGATAAAGTCACACTAGTGGTGTCGCCGCCCATCGCCCATTTCGGGGCCTGGGTCGAGCAGCTGATCGCCGAGAGCATCGGCAAAGAGGGCAAAGGAATCGTCCCCGTCGTGGGGGAAGCGATGGTGGCGGTGGATGCATATGCCCATGATCGCCTGTTTGTGTATCTCCACCTGGAGGGCGACGAGACGTACGATGCCAGTGTACAAGCCTTACAGGATAGCGGGTATCCGGTGGTGCACCTGATTCTCCGGGACCGGTACGATTTGGGCGGCGAATTCTTCCGCTGGGAAATGGCGACTGCCGTTGCCGGGGTGTTTCTGGGAATCAATCCCTTCGATCAACCCAATGTCGAGGCGGCCAAAGCCTTGGCGCGCCAAATGGTTGCGACCTATCAAGAAGAGGGAAACCTGCCGGAGCCGCTCCCTTCGTTTGAGGCCTCTGGCATCACGGTCTACGGTGATGGGGCTGCAGCCAGCGTCGGCGAAGCGCTCAAGGATTTTTTGGCTCGGGCGCATCCCGGGGACGGCGAGGCGGCAGACCGCAGCTACGTCTCGCTTCAGGCCTATGTGAACCCGACGCCGGAGACCGATGCCATCCTCCAGGATTTACGCACGAAGATCCAAACGCACTTGAAGATGGCGACCACGGTCGGGTACGGACCACGCTTCCTCCACTCCACCGGCCAACTGCACAAAGGCGACGCCGGCCATGGGCTCTTCATCCAATGCACGGCCGAGATGCCTGAAGACGTCGGCATTCCTGACGAAGCCGGAACCCACACCTCCTCCATCAGCTTCGGCGTGCTGAAACAGGCCCAGGCGCTCGGTGATCGCCGAGCCTTGTTGGACGCAGGTCGCAATGTGATTTGGTTCCATTTAGGGAGCGACCCTATACGGAGTTTGAAGACCTTATCTGAGGCCCTGGCGTGATCAAAGCCTTTATCTTCGACCTCGACGGGACGTTGGTGCAGACGGAAATCCTCAAGGCCAAGTCGTACGGTCGGGCCGCGGTGGAACTCGCCCCGGACTGGTTCACAGAGGACGAAGTGATCGAGGCCTTTAAAGAGGTGGTGGGGCGTCCCCGCGAGGAAGTCGCCCAACGATTGATGCAACGGTTCGGGTTGGAAGACGCGGCGCGGGCTCGGCTGGATGCATTGCAGGTTTCCACCCCCTTCCAGGTGTTTCTTCAAGTGCGCATGGGGATCTACGAATCGATGCTTGCGGACCCTCAGGTGCTGCTCGATCATCTGTGCCCGGATAACCTTGCACTCCTCCAATGGGCGCGCCGCAATGGGTATCGAACGGGGTTGGCCACCATGTCCCATTGTCCCCAGGTGATGCGAGTGCTTGAAATATTGAATATCAGATCAGAGCTTGATTTTATTGCGACGCGCGATGACGTAGAGCATGGGAAACCCGATCCAGAAATCTATACCCTCGTGGCTCGAGCTTTACAGGTTAGGCCCGAAGAGTGTCTCATTATTGAGGATTCCCTGACTGGGGTGAAAGCCGCCCTTGCCGCGGGAATGGGATGTATTGTTGTCACAACCGACTTTACCCGACGGAGCATCCACGAGAGTGGGCTGGTGGACAAGCGCTGGATTGTCGATCATCCGCCGGACTTGGAGTCCGTGGCAAAAGCCTTTATTAAAGAGAAAAAGACCTTGAGAGAGACCATCAGCTAGGCTGGGGTGACGTACTAACGGGTGTGATTCGATTCCCCAGTCGAGATTCCTCCCCCGGCTTGAGCTCGCAGGCCTGCGAGGCAGAGGAGCCTCCAGCGCAACCGCACCCTTTTTTGTATAAGAGGGCGATGATGCCCACCGCCAATCCAATCCAAAGCGCCTCGATCATGGCGTTCCTCCCTTCTTGAGCTTTCCACTAGCTAAGATCCACCCTGAAACGTGGTCATACACTTGACGGATCAGCCGCTTGTTCACGTCCGCTCCTCAAGCGGCCTTTCCTTACTCACCTCTTTACATGCCGAGTAGCGAAAAAGGATTCCACCAAACCCCTGTGCGGTTCAGGGGGGAGCGGTTAAAGAAGAGATAGTCTTTGAAGGGTGGTCACTCTTTTTTCTCTGGACTAGGTGGATGTTCCTGGGAGAGACGAATCAGATTACTCAGTCCTAGGGAATATTCGTGGTCTAAGGGGTCCAAGAAGAAAGACTCTTCCCAATCCAGGCGCCTCAGGCCTGATTGGACGTTAGCACGGCGGCGGCGCCTTTGGATAGTTCGAACAATTCGGTTAAAAACTTGCTTGATTCGCTTCATTTTCATGGTCTCCACTCCTTATACAATCCTTCTTGCTCACTTTCTTACATGCCATCCCGCAAAAAAGGATTCGGCCAGCTACTTATGTGTTTGGAAGTATTCACCAGGAGGACCGTGTTCGGAAAGGTGGTAGAATGGAAGAACTTCAGAAGGAGAAGGAAGCGGGAATTGTACCTCTGCCCCCTGCAAAGCGATCTGTTACTAGCGTGCATCCTTTTCTCTTATGACGCATTATAATAATAGGGATAAGTGTTCCCTGCAGGGTTCAGGTCGTTCGCTGTGGAGCCCTGCCCCGGACTCTGCAGCTTTATCAACCACGTAACGCGATGCCGTCACTGGAGCTATGCTCACAATGGAACGGGAGGGAACGATCGAAGAGTCGGCTTGCCTATTCAATGGGACCTGATACGTGGACAAATCCGTAATTGAGCTTTTGGCCCTGTGCAAGCAGGGAGATTTCGATGCTTTCGAACGGCTCGTCCGACGGTATGAGAAAATGGTCTACAAATTGGCCATGAGACTCTTGGGCCGGCCGAGTGAGGCTGAGGAGATTTTGCAAGAGACCTTTCTGCAAGTTCATAAGGCACTCCCGCGATTTGAGGGGAGTGTGGGCCTGTCGTCATGGATCTACACCATTGCGCTAAATCAAAGTCGGATGCGTCTGCGGAAGCAAAAAGGGGTGGTGATGGAAGAGCTGGATGAAACCATCCTGTCGTATAAGACACGTGCCCCGGAGGCCCAAACTGCGGTTGTGCTCGATCCCGCCGATGTCCTGGTGGATAAGGAGATGCGCGAGCAGGTGGAGTCTGCCCTCCAGGAGCTTCCCGAGCCCTATCGCGTGGTCTTCGTCTTGAGAGATATGGAAGGACACTCCACAGAGGAGACGGCTCAACTACTCGATCTGACCGTGGCAGCGGTAAAGTCCCGGTTGCACCGGGCCCGGATGTTTCTACGGGGGAGGTTATGCGAATACTTCGAAAAATGTTGATGGGCGCAATGCTCCGTCTGAGGATGATCTCCTGTGGAGACACCGTCGCGATGCTCTCAGGATATGTGGACGAGGACCTCGACCCCAAGGTGTACGACGTCATCAAGAAGCACCTGGAGGGGTGCGATAATTGCCGGGCAGTGTTCGATTCCTTCACGAAGACCATCACCATCTACCGCCAGCTTCCAGAAGGGGAAGTGCTCGAAGAGGTCCATATTCGCCTCACGGAATACCTGAAGAAGGAAATTACATCGGAGGAAGGAAACCCTTAGACATCCTTTGCCCCCCCCAGATAGTGAAAAGCTGACCTCCTTCTCCACATAGTTTGAATCTTTTTCCTCTCTCAAGCATGTAACTAGGTGCTGCAGCCCATTAAAGGATCCCTGGGCGTGATGAGAGCCCTGGTTTCCTATCGAGGTGTATCTTAACGAGTGGAAAGCTCAAGAAGGGAGGAACACCATGACTGAGGCACTTTGGATCGGATTGGCGCTGTGCACCATCGCCCTCTTATACAAAAAAGGCTGCGGTTGCGCTGGAGGCCCCGTTGGTTCGAAGAGCTGCGAGATCAAGCCGAAAGAAAAGGGGGAAGAACGATGAGATGGAATAACTTGGGAATGATTTCTTTGGTGACGGTTGTCACTGTGATCTTGGGCATGCCCCAGGGGGCTTGGACTGGGGTCACGGAAGACCCCATCATAGACCTCTCTAGGAACCAGCCCGCCTCATGGCTGGTGGTCCAGCGGGCGCAAAAAGGAGCGGGCCATCGCAAAGGCGGTCCTCTCACCGTAAGCAGTCGCCCCCTTGCTGTTGTGTGGAACATCCCCGTGAATCCTATAGGCAGAACCTAATGCGGCGGAGTCAATACCTCCCACGGCCGCTCTGGCCCCGCTATCGGGCACCCCTCTCCGTGCTCGTCTGGGTCATGCTCGCCGTAGGCTGGACCCTCCAGGGAACCACGGCCTACGCGCAACCAGACCCTTTTCATCGGAGCCCTACGTGGGTGGAGCTCAGAGCGGCGTTCGAGCGTCTCCACCTGCCCGGCTTAAAACCCTTTCCCGAGGGGTTGGAAGCAAGGCTTTGGAACGCCTACCAGGCCAAAGGTCCGGACTATCAGCCCCGCACGCACCACCTGGATTCGAAGGGCGTCCCCCTCTACATCAACCGGCTCATTTCCGAAGCCAGCCCCTATCTCCTCCAACACGCGCACAATCCGGTCAACTGGTATTCCTGGGGGCCCGAAGCCTTTGCGGCCGCTCAAGCCGAAGGTAAGGTCATCCTGGTCTCCATCGGGTATTCCACCTGTTACTGGTGCCACGTGATGGAACAAGATTTCTATGAAGACGAAGCGTTGGCCGAGGTGCTGAATCGTCATTTCATCAGCATCAAGGTGGACCGGGAAGAGCGTCCTGACGTGGACAAAATTCATATGGATGCGGTGGTGGCGATGCGGGGCCAAGGCGGATGGCCCCTGAACGTCTTTCTCACGCCGGATTTGAAACCCTTCTGGGGTGGCACCTACTTTCCCAGAGCCCAGTTTCTGCACATCCTTCGGCAAATCAGCACCGCTTGGAGAAAGGATCCCTCGAAGATTAAGCAGTTCAGGGCTGAAGCTGACCCGGTTCCTTAAGGCTCAAAATCAGCTGGCCAAGGGCTCCGTGGTGCTCGACGAGAAAATTCTTCGGGCCGCCTACGGCAACTTTGCTTCCAGCTTCGATGAGCAGTTTGGTGAGTTCGGAAAGGCCCCCAAGTTCCCGCCGAGCATGCGATTGCAAATGCTTCTAAGGATGGCCCATCGAGTGGGAGAGACGAGAGCGCTTGGAAGGCAGCGATAGGTTCTATTTCACGATGAAATCGCCCCTCACGCCCCTTTGACCTCCAGGGGCAATTTCTGTTGAAATATGAACTTTTGCGGTGGGTGGCCGGAGTTAATATTTCCTGGGATAATATGTGCTTTTTCTCAGGGTCACCTCCCTAGGGTGTGTCGGGCCCTAGGCATGGGCTTGGCCCTAATTGGAGATCAGGATCCTTCTGTAAAAGCCGCACCGAGGAGCCGTCCGGCAGGCTCAGGTCCACCGGAACCAGCTGGAAGGGCAAGCACCGGGTAGCAATCCAGCCATCGAAGAGGGTACTGTAGCGGTCAGGGCCTGCTACCTTTCGGAGACCGGTCTTATCCAGGAGGAACTCGGCCCCCAGGACGACCCTCTGGAGGCATTCCTCCACCGAAAAGGGCTTAGTGGTATCCTCGCAGACGGCGAAGACTATAGGCTTACCTTGCAGGCGGGCAGCGTAGTTAAAGAGGTTGACATGAAACTTGGGGTGGTTTGCTAGTACCGTCGTTTGAACAGGATGCGGGCCCTTTCTTTCCATCCCCCAGATGAGTTCGACGATAGTGTCCGTCTTCCAGTCTCCTCGTTCCAGCGGCGGGTTTTGAAAGCTGGAGCCCATGAGCTGATAGAGACGAGCCGCACTTCCCCTCTGAGAGGCTGGAAAGGCCGAGAGGGGAACAAATGAGATCAACACCATCGCCACCAGTGGGTAGGCGAAGGGGGCTAGACGGAGTCTCCCCCCCTCTCGGCTGGCTTCAAAGAGTAACCCCAAACCGAGCGCTGTGGCTGGTATCGATGGCAGTAGGTAACGAGGGTCCCGGCCCACGGCAGAGAGGAATATGAGCAGGGGGACCGCCACCCAGCTAATGAGGAGGAGGACTCCATCTCTTGATTCCTCCCGCCAGAGGGAAGCAAGGGAGCGCCGGCGGCGCAGAGCGAGCAACACCAAGATAGCTGTGTAGTAGACTGAGAGCCCTCCGTAGACTAGCCGCCAAAGCAAGAGCCCCTGGCCCCCATATTCGTAAGGGGCCGCTTCGATGCCGTATCCGCTTTCTCGGATGTCCCAAAAGACGTGGTGCCAGTTGGGCAGATACCAGAGGGAGGCCAGAGCTAGCCCCACCGTTGCCGCCGTCGCTAGTCCCAAGAAGCCCTGTACCCGCCCTCGGCGCAGAGACCCCAGAGCCACGATTAGCCACGCCGGGCCGACGAAAAGGATGTAAGTGACCTTGAGCATCATGCCAACGGCCACGCTCGCAGCCAATCCCACATAGAGCCAAACGCGCTCCTCCTCCAGGAGGCGGAGTAGCAGGTAGACGGTCCCCGTGACCACCGCCGCCAATGGGAACTCGACGAAGAACTGTCGGGAGAGGCCAGAAAGATGGGGCATAGTTGCGGCAACAAGGCAGGCGGCCAGTCCAGCCCGCTCACCGCCGAGCCTCCGGCCCATCTCATAGAGCGCGAAGACCATGAGCGGGATAAAGACGAGCAGGGCAAGGTGGGCGGCCTTCGGCCCAGTGCCCACGAGCCCGTACAGCGGGAGGGGGAGAAGGGAAAGCAGCGGAGGCCTGCCGAAGCCGCTGGTGGACCGCAGAACGGTGCGAAGTAGCTCCGGGAGGCCGCCATCGCGGAAGGCGTCGAGAAACCCCAGACTGGCAAGGAGGTAGTCGGTCTGATCCCATGCGGGTGGTGCGGTATTCCACGACCACCAGAGGAGATTGATGCCGATCCACCCGACGGCAATCCCGAGGACCGGAACGAGATGGTGCCCTCTCCTGACCTTGCCCATGATTTTGACCTGCCCCCCACTCATTGTTAGGGTTAGTAGTTTTCCTACAGCGGGGGTCAATCGGTGGATTGGCTGTCTTACGAACAGGAAGACCAATCAATGCGCTATGAGCGACTGTATGCGGCCTTCTCTTTTTTTGCCTACGCCAAGTTAATATAACACGATTAATCGCCCCTCACGCCCTTTGCCTACGAGGGACAAATAACACCGAAATCTGTCCCTCTCTGTCTGCTCTTCTAGATCCCAATATCATGGGAATATAAGCACTTTGTCTGGGTTAATCCTGGATTACGTGGCGAAACATGTCAAATTGTGGTAAATTTGCCACCAACTATTTGATATATGAAGAAAATCTTGTCCAATTAGGGGCTTAC
>JALLOF010000280.1 GCA_027717595.1 Nitrospinae bacterium AH_259_B05_G02_I21
GCGTGGCGATGCGCCACCATGTCCTCGTCGGGCGCCTAGAATCGTCTACCAGGAAAGGCGGTTTCTTTGTACCTCTCGACTGGGTTGGCACGTCCTGCGGCACCTCGAAACTGGGTCATCGTTCGCCCCGGGGGCGGTTCCACAGGCTCCACGAACCAGCAACCCCGCACGCCCCACCGGGACGGAATATTCAACCCCCCACAAGGGGGTATTCGTGTTCAATTACCAACAATGCCGTGCGCTCAAGCGCAACGGCTTTATCACAGTATAGCGGAGAATCTCACCTGACGCAAGGGCCTCGTCCGACGACCTTTGACTCCGCCCTTCTCAAGGGTGTACGATGGCCTCGGGTGCATCACTCCGTGAAGGAACCCATCCATGCCACCATCGACCGGTCGCCTCGCAGTAGCCCTCACGCTCGCGCTCACGCTTCTCGGACTCCCGCCCGGCGTGGCATCGCCCCAGGGGACAAGCACCAAGGCCCTCAATCGCCTGGTCGATGCCGTCTTGGAAGCCCACGGATCGCGCAAAGCCCTCCGGGCCGTCCGGACTCTCAAGGTGTCAGGCCGCCTCAGGGCAGTCGTGCAGGGCGACCAAGGCACAAGCACCATATTATTCCAGCGCCCCGACAAGCTCTACAGCGACATCACCTACAAGCGGAGCCGGGAGGTCCGCATCGTCGACGGCACCGAGGGCTGGGTCAAGACCGGCAAGGCGTTCGGGC
>JALLOF010000281.1 GCA_027717595.1 Nitrospinae bacterium AH_259_B05_G02_I21
AGGAGGAGACTTATCACATTCCCCTGATCATTTGTGAATTGGGCCAGACTGAAGGTCGTAGGGGGCAGGCTGCTGGAGGGACGCTCGATTTCGCTCCTACCATCTTGGGGTTGATCGGAGTGGCCCCACCCGAGTGGATGGAAGGCAAGTCCCTTGTGAGGTTCATGGAGAGGGGTAAATAAAGCATTAGTCTGTTTAGAGGTGCTCCGTGCTCCCTCAGCGCAAGGTTGTTCGTGAGCTTCAACAAAGTGGAGGTGCTCGAGCCCTACTCTGAGTCGCGGACGCTTCTGCTGTGTGAATAATTCTACCTCGAAGGACAAGTCGCGTGCCCCGCACCAGGTTGACCTACATTTACGTTGTCGTCGTCAACCTCCTGCTCTTCCACCTTCTGTTGGACCTCCCCCGTGAGATAGCTTACAGGTTCGGGCTCTACGGGCACGAGTGGTACGGAATCGGTATCTTCGCACTGGCGATTCTCGTGGTCCTTGCTCACTTTGTCGCCTTTGGCCTTTCTCTCCTATTGTATGGACTGCTCAAGGGCTTTGAGACGTTCGGGCACGGTCGCCGATTCCTTGAGGCGGTCCGCCCATTCGAGCTGGTCGTGTTCGTGGCGTTCCTCTACATCAATTTTATATATTTCGACATCTTTGTCCTGGGTATCCAGCACTCGCTGGGCGTCGGGGGAGGACTGGTTACCCGTATCAAGGAGGCTATTTTTTTTC
>JALLOF010000282.1 GCA_027717595.1 Nitrospinae bacterium AH_259_B05_G02_I21
AACGGGGCGTCGGCGTAAAGCGCTTCGAGCTTTTCGGGCTCGTGGAAGGCGAGCTGGGCTTTGCCGACGGCGGTGCAATAGGCCTTGATGCGCCGTCCGATGCGTGGGGCGATGCGGACGGCCTGGGTGGTCTCGACCCCGTCGAGGTAGACAACGTCGCCGTTTTGCAGCAACGCCAGGTAGGCTGATTCGTTACAGGCGGCAACGATTTTCTCCAGCACGGGCCTGGCCTCTTGAATAAGTTGAAGGTTGGTGATGAAGCTCTGGCCAAGCTCAAAAACCTTTAGTCCCACCCGATAGTTCCCCGTCAGCTTGTTCTGCTCGATGTAGCCTTTGGCTTCCAGGGTCCCCAGGAGGCGTATGATATTGTTTTTCTGGAGGCCCTGTAGCTTAGCAAGTTCCGTGACTCCTAGCTCGTCGTCGGGACCGGCGAGGTTTTCCAGAATATCCAGTGCGTGGTTGACTGATTGAACGGCATACCGGCTTCTCTCCCTCTTGACCATCAGGAGTCAATCCCGCGAAAAGCCAGTACTGTCGTCGGCACTATATACGTTCTCCAGACCAGCGGGCCTGGATTACAGAAACTGAGGAAAATCTGTGAGAATTCGGTGAACGGTGCACGCAAGAGGTCGATACTTGCAAACCCCATTATAGGAATCGCCCGAGCTTTGCCCGGATCGACCACCACCGGCCCTTGAGGACTGGCTGCCCCGAGGTGAT
>JALLOF010000283.1 GCA_027717595.1 Nitrospinae bacterium AH_259_B05_G02_I21
TCGATAAGATGACCGAGGCCCCGGACAATAAAGACTTCCTCGAGAGCATGAACATGTAGTATAAGAAAGCTCCGTCGTGTGGGTCGGGGAGTGTCTTGGCCTCGAGGACGGGGCTTTTTCTTTGCAAAACGACCGCCACGAGGTCTACAATAAGCCCTGTCGCGACAGAGCACCGTGACCACAGATGGAAGGAGCCAGGCGGTGAAGACAGACATCCATCCGGAATACGGCGAGGCTACCATCACGTGCGCCTGTGGCGAGATAATCCACACGCGCTCGACCCAGCCCGCTCTCCGGATTGAAATCTGCTCCAAGTGCCATCCCTACTTTACCGGCAAGCAGAAGATCGTGGATACGGCCGGCCGGGTGGAACGCTTCGAGACGAAGTACGGTGAGGTTTCCGAGGAGCTTGACCGCAAGCGGGAGGAGGAACGTCAGGCAAGGATCGAGGGGGCCAAGGCGCGGGCCGAGCAGCAGGTGGCCGAGCGGGACGAGCGCAAGCTTCGGCTCGCTGAGCGCCAGCGCCGAAAGGCCGAGCGGGCCGCCGCCATCGAGGACCGTAAGGAGGCGGAAGCTCAAGCCGCCGCGGAGCCGACCGAGGCTGCTGAGGCAGAAGCCGCCCCTGGCGACGAGGTTCAGCCCGAGGAGTCTCAGCCGACCGAGCCACCGAAGGAAGAAACCTCCGCTTCCGAGGAGGCCCAGGCCGAGGAGCCTGAGC
>JALLOF010000284.1 GCA_027717595.1 Nitrospinae bacterium AH_259_B05_G02_I21
ATCACCTCGGGGCAGCCAGTCCTCAAGGGCCGGTGGTGGTCGATCCGGGCAAAGCCAAGGTTTTCAAAGGGAAGGGAGCGGAGGGCCTCGGCAGCTTCCTCGGGGCTCATCGCTCCCCGGGCCACCGCCTGAAGCATCTCTCGCAGCCTTGTCGGGTCCACCGCCAACGTCCCCCTTAGTCGGTCTCGGCCCTGGGCTCGCGGCCCATGAGCTTCTCCACGGCGACGGCAGGGGTTTTATCCCTATAGAGGATAGCCTTGGCTTGCTCGGCTATCGGCAGCTCGACGCCGTACTTCTGGCCCAGGGCGACTATCGCGGGCGTCGTCCAGACACCCTCGGCCACCTCTGCGGTCTCCTTCAGGATCGACTCGAGGCTCATGCCCTGGCCGATCTTCAAGCCCACGGAGCGGTTGCGCGAAAGGTCGCCCGTACAGGTGAGCACCATGTCGCCCAGTCCCGCCAGCCCGGCGAAGGTTTGAGCCTCACCCCCCATGGCGACCCCGAGGCGGGTCATCTCGGCCAGGCCTCGTGCGATGAGGGCTGAGCGGGCGCTCAGGCCGAGCTCGAGCCCGTCGCACACTCCGCAGGCCAGGGCCACCACGTTTTTATACGCCCCGGCCAGCTCCACCCCAATGAGGTCGGGGTTGGTGTATACGCGGAAGGAGGGGGCGTTGAAGAGGGCCTGGACAGCTTGGGCGGCCTCGGCATCGGGGCT
>JALLOF010000285.1 GCA_027717595.1 Nitrospinae bacterium AH_259_B05_G02_I21
ATCCATGCCAACCGTCGGGCTCATCGAACCGGAGTCGGCTCGCGTGGCCGATGAGCCCGACGGTTGGCATGGATGAGGTCGAGCACCTCGAGGGCCACGGTGAGGCTTCTGAGCTCATCTTCCACGCTGACGGCCCGCTTGACCCCAGCGAGGGCGCACTCGATGAGGTGGCGTATCTCGCTCTTCAAGGGGTTATCCTTGTAGACGAACACCCGCTCGATAAACGCCTCTTGTTTGTAGCGCAACTCCTCGCGGGTGAGCTGATGCTCGGTGGAGGCCTGGCGATGTATCTGGATGTCTTGATCGGCGAAGTCTAGGAAGACATAGGCGTCCAACTGCGTCACCGCCATGGTGCGCACCTTGTGCTGGGTGGCCCGGCTTGCCGTCAGGGTGGCAACGCAGCCGCCCTCGAAGGTAATCTGCACGTTCGCAACATCCTCGTGGGGCGAAAACACGCTCACCCCGTGGGCGGCTATGTGGGCGATGGGCTCGGCCACGAGGCTGAGCACGATGTCGATGTCGTGAATCATGAGGTCGAGCACCGCCCCATCGTCCTCGACCCGAGGCTGGAAGGGCCCGAGCCGGCGGGCCTCGATGAGGATGGGCTCCTTGACGATCTTCTTGAGCTCTTGGACGGCCCCGTTGAAGCGCTCCACGTGGCCGATGTGCAGCACGGCGCCGTTGTCGGCAGCCAGGGAGAAGAGCTCGT
>JALLOF010000286.1 GCA_027717595.1 Nitrospinae bacterium AH_259_B05_G02_I21
GATGATTTGTGCTCCGAGTCGGGTCTCCGCCCAGGAGGCCCCTGAACTCGTTACCGACCGGCCGGATCAGACTGAATCAAGCTCGGTGGTCGGTCCAGGCTATGTCCAGTTCGAAGGAGGCTGGACCCATTCAGAGAACGATGAGGGGGTGGAGGTGAGGACCGACGCCATTCCGGAGGTCTTGCTGAGAATCGGGCTCGTAGAGCGGCTGGAACTGCGCCTTGGCTTCTCCGGGCATGTTTGGGAAGACGTTGACGCCGGCGAGGACAACGAAGGCTTGGGCGATACAGAGGTCGGGACCAAACTGTTTTTGTGGAAGGAGGGGGGCTACTTGCCTGAGGCCGCCCTCCTGGCGCATTTGAGCCTGCCGACGGGTGAATCCGGGTTTTCCAGCGCACGGGCTGACCCCTCGTTCGCGTTCTTGTTCTCACACACCCTAACGGATCGGCTCTCCTTCGGCTACAACCTGGGGGCAGTCTGGGGCACGGAGCAGGACGCCAGCGGAGACCGTGATACTTTGTCGGTGTTCCGGTACACGGCAACCCTCGGGGTTGGCCTGACAGAGCGACTGAGTGGTTTCGTCGAGGTCTTTGGAGATGTGCCCATGAGCGCTTCCGGCGGACCGGCCAACATGTTCGATGGTGGCTTCACATATTTGATCAACAACAATTTCCAGATTGATGTTGCCAGCGGCGTGGGATTATCT
>JALLOF010000287.1 GCA_027717595.1 Nitrospinae bacterium AH_259_B05_G02_I21
GTCCACCATCTTTCAGGCGTTGGTCGCGGCGCTCTTTTGGGACCCGACAAGCACGCGCGAGGAGGTCCGCTCGCTCTACGCCTGGGGCGAGGAGCGGCCCTTCTCCCTGCGGCTCCATTTCCGCGCCGGTGACAACGAGTACCACCTATGGAAGGACTTCCACACCAAAGAGCTCCTTTTGGAAGAGCACCCTGCAGGCACGACCTGGCGGGATGCCAAGTCGGCCCGCCGCCTTATCGCGGCTCTTCTCGGGCTGGGGAGCGCCGAGTTCTTTACCGCCTCGGCGGCGGTGGCCCAGGGACGGCTCGTGCCGCCCGAGCGGGGCAGAGACCGAAAGACCCTGGAGCGCGCGTTGGGCGAGGCGATGACCGGCGGAGGAGACGGAGGGGGTGCGGAACGGGCCCTGGAGCTCCTCTCCCGTGATATCCAGCGCATCACGGTCGGCATGAAGGACAAGGCGTACAAGACCCCCGGGCCCATCAAGGCGGCCGAGGTGCGGCTCGCGGACCTAGAGGAGCGGTACCGCGGGCTGGAGATGGCCTCCGCCCAGCGCCAGTCCCACCAAAGAGCCATGCAGGCCGCCGAAGAGGAGCTCGCCGAGGTCGTCAAGGCCCTCGAAGCCAAACAATCCCTTCTCGCCGTCGAGACCGAGCGTCGCCAGATTCAAGACACCCTCGAAGAGCACAAGAAGCGGTATGTAGAGAC
>JALLOF010000288.1 GCA_027717595.1 Nitrospinae bacterium AH_259_B05_G02_I21
TCCCGCCTCGACCGCCTCCTCGATGGTGCGGGCCACGAAATCGCCCTCGGACGAGCCGGAGGCCTTGGGCCCGATTCCCGAGGACGAGGTCATCACGCTGAGCTTCCGCCAGATCGACGACTACCTCACGTGTCCGCTGAAGTACAAGTACGTCAATATATTGCGGGTGCCTGTGTGGCGGCACCATTCGGTCGTCTACGGCTCGTCGATCCACGCGGCCGTGGCCGAATACAACCGCCGCAGGGCCGCCGAGCTCCCCATCTCACTCGATAACCTCATCCGGGCCTTCGAGGGGGCGTGGTCGAGCGAAGGGTTCCTGAGCCTCGACCACGAAGAGCGGCGCCTGGCCGAGGGTCGCCGCACACTGGAGCGCTTCTTCGCCGAGCAGGAGGCCGGCGACAGCCGGCCGACCTTCGTGGAGAAGGATTTCAGCTTCATGCACGGGCCCAACCGCGTCGTCGGGCGGTGGGACCGGGTGGACGAGACCCCCGGCGAGACGGTCGTCGTCGACTATAAATCCTCCGAGGTACGCGAGCAGAGTGTGGCCGACAAGCGTGCGGCCGAGAGCCTCCAGCTTGCCATCTACGCGATGGGCTACCAAGCCGCCTTCGGCCGGCTGCCCGACACCGTGCAGCTCCACTTCATCGAGAGCGGTCACGTGGGCCGAGCGGTGAAGACCGAGGACGACCTTGCC
>JALLOF010000289.1 GCA_027717595.1 Nitrospinae bacterium AH_259_B05_G02_I21
CCCGGTGGCCGACGCTCACCTCCTCTGCGATGATGGTGGGGTTGAGGCCCCGATCGGTGTGGACGAGGACACCGTCTTGGAGGTTCGTGCGGGCGCCGATGGAGACGTGGTTGATGTCGCCCCGCACGACACACCCGAACCACACACTGGCCTCGGGGCCGATCTCCACCTGGCCGACCACGACGGCGCCGTCAACCACGAAGGCCGTCGGGTGGATGCGCGGGGTCTTGCCGGCAAAGGGTCGGATCATGGACGAAGCGTCCCGGGCGTGGGGACCTCAACCGGCCTCTTCGATCTGGCCCCGGGCGATGAAGTTCTCGGCGGAGAGCTTGCCGGCCGAAAGCAGGCGGCAGTCGCGGGTCGTGGTGACGAAGCGGCCCGCCTCGCCTCGCTTCTCCTCACGAATGGTGATCACCAGATTGTCGCTTGCAAACTTGCTCTGGGCGGTCCCCATGCCGACCCAATGGGCCAGGGTAAGGAGATCCTCGAAGACCCGCTCCGGGGTGGTGTCGAGCTCCATGGTAATGGAGTAGAACTTGTTTTGGCCGTCGGAGGGCACGACGGCCGTGCGGGACAAATTGATTCCGACTCGCTCGGCGGCCCGCACGTACATCCGTGGCATGCGGGCGAGGGTCCAGCGCGGCGCGGGGGTCTCCTTGATGATGCCATACATCTCC
>JALLOF010000028.1 GCA_027717595.1 Nitrospinae bacterium AH_259_B05_G02_I21
ATGGCGTGCAAATCACGTCCATCAACCAAATCAACGTGGCAGTCGATGAGCGACATGCCCGGAGATAGGACGAGCCCTCGGCCCTCACCCCCTGGTACGCTTAGAGGAAGGCCAAAGGCCCGATGCAGTGCGTACGCTCAGTCGACGATCCCCGCCACGGGCAGCGGGGCGTCCTCCACCGCCACTTGGAGCAGCGCCTGCGTGCGGTCCTCCCGCTCCTCGTCGCGGCGGCGCATCAGCCCCAGCAACCGCGGCTGGAAGCGCGATAGGGAGATGGGACGCGGGGAGGTGAGGCAGTGGTCAATCACCTCGCGGTAGAACCGGACCATGTCCACCATGAGGGACAGGTTAAACTCCCGGCCCTGAATCTTCAGGTACTCGACCCCGATGTCCAGATAGGCGGGGACCGAGTTGAACCCCAAAATGGCGATGTTCGGCATTGTCACCGACTCATCGCGGAGGGTGTTCTCCTCGCTCCAGGTCCACTCGCCTTTGCAGACGCGGTGGCAGAACCCCCCGCGGTTGGGGCTGCCGAGGAATAGCTGCTTGTGCTCGTCGGTCTCGGCGAATCGGTGGTTGAAGTAGCTCGACATCTGACACTTACCGAGATACGTGTAGCAGTGGTTCGAATGGAGGAAGACCTCCAGCTGCACACCAAGCCGCTCTTTGAACTCCCGCACCTCGGTGAACGACAGCTTGCTCGGGACGACGACCACGGTGACCCCGATATCCCGGTAGAAGGCGATATCGGCTTCGTTGATGATTGTCGCCGCCACGCTGGCGTGGATGGAGACGTCGGGGTGGCGACGCCGGACGGCGGCGATGGCGCCGGGGTCGGTCATGATGAACCCTCTGGCCCCCCACTCCACGTACTGGTCCACCTTCCTCAGCATGGCCGGAACCTCTGAGGAGGCGGGTGTCGTATTGAAGGCAATGCGAATCTCTTTGTCTTTGGCCGCCCCGTAGGTGCACACCTCGCGGATGGCCTCGTCGTCCAGCTCAAACCGCGAGACCCGCCGGCTCCAGCCGATCGGTCCCACGTAGACAGCCTCGGCACCGGCCTCCAAGACTCCCACCGCCATCTCAACGCTTCCGCCCGGCGCAAGTAACCTGGCCATGCCTTCAAACCTCCGTGGTGCTCAGCCGGAGCCCGTGTGATGCCTCCCGCCTGATGTGTCGGCGGGAGCATCCGAGGGGCCCGCCGGGCATGCGGTGCGGCGGAACCTCCCCCTCCGCTGAACGGTGATGATGCTGTTCGGCCTCAACGCCACAGGATGTGTTTGCGGCGTCGTACAGGCCCTCGGCCGACCCGGGATGTGTTCAGCCGACCGGAGCCTCTTCTGTTGATTCTTCCTCGAGGGCACCCACGTAAGACTGCCCCGCGGTGCTGAAGTAAAACCCGTTGCACAGCCCGACGGGGGCGAAGTCCCGAATGGTCTCGACCCATTCGGGGCGAACACGGTACTCCCCGCCGCCGGCGGCCTCATCCAGGGCTTCGCGGTAGACCGCCCCGAGGGCGGCCACGTACTCGGGTGACTCGGCAAACGTCCAGATGTAGAACTGCCGGTGGCCCGCCTCGAGCAGGTCCGGCAGATGTTCGATCATGCAGAGCTCCTTGCCGCTCAGGACGATCCGGCCGATATTCTTCAGGGTCCAGCCGTCGCGTGTCAGCCAGTGGTCGGCGAAACAGACCTCCTCACAGGTTCCAACCTGCTTTTGATAGTCCACGACGAAGCAGAGGTCGGAGAAGCCAAGGGGGATTTTCCCGTGGACCTGGAGGATGAGCTCCAGGCCCCCGTCGCGGACCAGCTCCTCGATCTCGGTGAGGCCGACTTCCGGATTGGGAAACCCCGCCACCACACCGTATTCGGTCAGCAGCCGGGCCGTCGCAACGGTGTACAGGTTGCCTCCGACCCCGATGGTCACGGGCCAGGGGCTGCTCAGCTCCTGAAGTATCACGAGCACCCCGAGGCTGTGCACCTCGATGCCATCGAGGGGAAGCCGCCGCTCGATGGCGCCTCCAAGCAGGTCCCGCATCCACGGGAGGTCTTCGTTTCGCGGCACGGCATACGAGCTCAAGACGGCCCGCTTGCCCCATCGCTTGACAAGCTCCACTCCAGCGGCCAGCTCATCCAGGTGTCGGCCGAAGTTCTCCGGGTAGAGGGGGCACGAGGGTTCTCCCAGATAGAGGGTGTCGTAGGACGACCAGTCGCAGGCGTCGAGCCTGCGCCTATTAGGAATGTGCGTCGCGAGAGAGGGCATGGCAGCTCGACCACTCCTCGTGCTCATCCACAGCCAGGCGGATGGCTCGAATCTCCTCGACTATCTCACCGACGGGCCGCCCGCGGCCGCCCAACTTAAGGTGGGTCACCCCGGCCTCGAGGTAGTCCGCCACGGGGGCCTCAAGCTCGATGGGCACCGGCCCCCACGGCCCGATAGGGGCCTGGTCAGCCTCCCAGGTACCCTCGCAGACGTAGTAGCACACCCCGCTGCGTTTCCGGCTCCCCTCGGGAATCGCCTCGCGCCAGCCGGAGCTCTTCCAGGCCTGCTTCAGGTAGTTGCCCATGCCACACTTGCCGAGGATGGTCGCCCGGCAGGTCCGCCCGGAGACGAAGAGCTCTACCTCGATGTCACCCTTATGTCGGATGAAGGCGGCTTCCTGAGGCGTGGTTCCAGGTTGGAGGACAAGCACATCGGCCCCCGCCCGGCGCCAGAACCGGGCGTCGGCGGCGTTGAGGGCCGCCGCCCCCACGGAGGTGTGGATAATCAGCCGAGGGTGGCTTCGACGAAGGTCCCGGGCCAGACCCGCATCCTGCAGAATGACCCCGTCTATGCCGACCGCAACCGCCTCCGCCACGATCGACCGCCAAAGGGGCTCTTCAGCCACCAGCGGCATAAGGTTGAGACTCAGCAGGACCAGGGCGTCCCGCCCCCGGGCCGTCCGGCAGACGTCTTCGAGGCCGGCGAGCGAAAGTTCCGCGCCACGGCGTCCGTGGGAGAGGCTGGTGAGGCCGCCGTAGAGCCCATCGGCGCCCGCGGCGAAGAGCGTCTCAGCGTCATCGCCACGCCCACACGGAGCCAAAATTATGGCCATGAAAGACCTCCTAACGCTCCCCTTCAGTGGACCACCAGACAACCTCGGCACAAAAGTTCACTATACAGACCGTCCCATCCCCCTGTCAAGCAAGGGACGGCTCATGGTCAACCATTTCAACGACTTCAATCCGGCGAGATAGGGGAGGCGAGGCAAAGGAACTAGGGTGTCATTCTACGGGAGAGGGGCCGGACTGTCAAGGTTACCGGATGCCGTTGGCTCGCCCAAAGGAGTATGATATGGTGGAGGACCATCGCCTCCAAGACGGCGGATTTTCCATGTCCGACGAACTCCCTTCCCCCCTGATCGTTGATGGCGTGCAAATCACGTCCATCAACCAAATCAACGACTTGCCGAGCGAGGAGCGCGAGCGCCTCTACCGGGAACTCGTCCCGCCGGAGGTCTTCGCGCGGTTCGACATCGATCCTACGACGGGCCGAAACGCCACCGGGCACGAGGTGGTCACGTGCCTCTGCCCACCAAGGTCGATGAGCTTTCTGCTGGAGGTTCGCCACCGACCGGGCAATGAGGACTGCATATTCCTGGTGGAGATGACCGAGCGGACCGTTGACAACATGGAGCTGACCTTCATCACCGTCAACGACCCGACGAGCCCCCGTTTCAACGTCGACAAGGACGACGAGGGCCGCCCGACCGACCTTGGCACCGTGCGCAGGAACCTCAAGGAGGAGGAGCGGGCCTTCCACGCCGGGTTGTTTCCGGGCCAGGTCCGCTCAGGGCTTGGGCTTTTCGCCACATTCCTGCCGCGGGCCGAACGCCTCTTCACCGCCATGGGCAAGAAGTTCATCACGCTGCGGGCCCTCTTCTACTCCAACGCCATCCTCTACGAGAAACACGGCTTCACGTACATCGCCGGCAGGAAGCTCATGCGGGAGATCCACGAAGGATTCCAGAGCGGAGGCGCCCTGGATGCGCTTCTCGACGGCTCGACCATCTTCCGCCAGCCCGGCGCCGGCGATACCGTCTTTGGCCGCTCATGGGCCATCCACGACGGCATCCTCGACGATGCGTGGATCTCGCCCAAAATGGTCAAATGGTTCGGGACCGACGCCGGGGTCCGCACATTCCCCGGCTACCGATGGGGCGTGGCCGGTGGGGCGCAGAAGCGATGAGGTCAACGGCATTCATCTACACCGACCGGTACGTGGGCTTCGATTACGGGGCGGCCCACCCGATGAAGACCGTTCGGCTGAAGCTCACCCACGAGCTTTTGGGCGCCTACGGGCTCCTGGAGCTCCCCGGGGCACGGCTCCTCGAAACGGAGGCGGCCCCCGAGAGCGACGTCCTTGCGGTCCACGACCAGGAGTACGTCAAGGTCCTGCAGGCCGTAAACAACGGTCAGATGACGCGAGAGGCCCCTCTCTACGGCTTGGGGCCCGGCGACAACCCCGTCTTTCCGGGGGTGTGGGACTGGTCGCTCCTCTCGGTCGGCGGCTCCCTCATGGGCGCTCGGTTGCTCTACGAAGGCGAGGCGGACATCGCCTTCAGCATCTCCGGCGGCCTCCACCACGCCATGCGGGAGCGGGCCAGCGGGTTTTGCTACCTGAACGACGCCGCAGTCGCCATCCGCTGGCTCACCGAGCGGGGCCAGCGGGTGGCCTACATCGACATCGACGCCCACCACGGCGACGGGGTGCAGTTCATCTTCTACAACTCCAACGAGGTCTTCACTGCCAGCATCCACCAGTCAGGCCGGTACTTCTTCCCCCAGACGGGGTTCGAGGACGAGATAGGAGAGGGCCCGGGGTTGGGCCACTCGGTCAACATCCCATGCCTGCCCCACACGACCGACGCCGTCTTCGTGGGGGCCTTCGAGGCGCTCATACTCCCGCTGGTGCGCGCTTTCGGGCCCGACGTCGTGGTGGCCCAGCTCGGGGTCGACACGTTCCACACAGACCCCCTCTCCCAGCTCGACTGCACGACCAATGGGTTCTGCCAGATGGTCCGCGAGATTATGGGCCTGGCCCCGAAGCTCCTCGCCCTGGGCGGCGGGGGGTACGACGTGGTCAACGTAGCCCGGGCCTGGACGTTGGCCTGGGCGATGTTCAACGACGTGGAGCCGCCCGACGCTCTGCCTGAGCCTTTCGTGGCGCTCCTTAGGCGGCTCGGGCTCGAGGGCTCCCCGCTTCGGGACGCCCCCTTCGACGGCCGGCCCGACATGGTCGCCCAGGCCCAGGCCGAGGTCGACCGCATCTTTACCTTCCACAAGCGCAAACTCTTTCCCTTCTGGAGGACGTGAGGCGTGGTGGTCCGGCTCCACGCCGAGGACCATTTAAAGAGGAGGAAACACCCCATGTCGACTTACTGGATGCTCGTCAGCTCGGAAGAGAACTTCGAGCGCTCCCGGGCCAGGGGCTTTGATATCGCCGGTATGAAGAGCCGCCACAGAAAAAAAGCCGAGCAGGTCCAGCCCGGCGACAAGGTGATCTTTTACCTAACCAAGGTCCAGGCCTTCGGCGGGATCGCCGAGGCGACCAGCACGTTCTTCGAGAGCGAGGAGCCGGTCTGGGATGGTGGAAAGAAAGGGGATCTCTATCCGTTCCGTTTCGAGGTTCGCCCGGACGTCATTTGCGAGGCGGGAGACTTTCTGGCCGTCGAGCCCATCCGCCACAAGCTCCAGCACCTGAAGAAGTGGCCCGATGAGCACTGGCGGCTCGCCTTCCAGGGCAACGTCCACTCGCTTCCCAAAGAGGATTACGAGACGATCCGCGCCCTGCTGGCCAAACACGTCGGGAAGCGGACAAAGGTCGGCTGAGGGGCGGACGCCGCACTAAATCAATACTATACAAACCTCTCCGGCGCAGGCAAACGAGCCCCAGGCAGGGGGTCTCAAGGAAGGATGCGCGTGGCCCGGTGGGCCCTAAGGCACGGAGGCAGCTCCCGCAGGAGGTTGGGCCTGCGGACGCGCCGAGAGACGACGACCACTCGACCCGTCGGTGAGGTGCTCGTCCGGGTGCGCACGCGGGTTCGTTTCTTCAAGGGTGATTTAGAAGAACGTTTCATCACGGTGTCTCCTCTTGCAACGGTCGCCGGTTCGTGTGGGTTCCCTTTGTTACGACGCGCGAGCGACACACCTTCTTACGCGGTGAATGCAAAAACCGGCAACCGAAGAGACCACAGCGACGATGTTCACGTGCATGTTGTAAAATGTTGTTTTGCACGTTGACAAGATTTTCAAAGAAGGTATAATGCGACAAAAAGGTGCGGTATGTTTCTAACTTTCATCCAACGCCAACACGAAGAGGAGGTGCACAAATGGCAAGAGCAACTCGGCGCAGAAAGGCAAAGACCACAAGAAGAAAGACCGCAAAAAGGAGGCCTGCCAGGAAGGTCGCCAAGAAGAAGGCCGTGAGGAGGACCCGTTGCACGGCGAAAACAACGACGGGTGCTCGGTGTAGGAACAAGGCGGTCGCCGGCAGCAAGCTCTGTGGCACCCACAAGGGGCGGAAGCCTCCAAAGAAGAAGGTCAAGCCCAAGGCCAAGCCCAAGAAGAGGGCCAAGAAGAGAGTCAAGAAGAGGGCCAGGCCCAAGGCTAGGGCCAAGGCGAGGCCGAGGGCCAGGGCTCGAAAAAAGCGGTAAGACGCCCGACACCCTTGCCTCGGCAAGCCTGACATCCACGACGGGGACCGGCCCCCAGGGGCTGGTCCCCGTCGTACTGTTTTTAGGGATCAGCGCTCAGCCGGACGCCCAAGCCCGGCCAGGCCTCTGCGAGCCGGGCCGAAACTGGGACTGAGGGCCAGCGCCCGGCGGAAGGCCCGCTCAGCCTCCGGGGTGCGGCCAAGCTGGGCGAGCAAGACTCCTAGATTCGCAAACCCCGTCGGATCGTAAGGATTGGTGGTCGTCGCCCGGCGGAAGAGGCGCTCCGCCTCGGTGCTCCGCCCGGCCTGCGCGGAAAGAATCCCCAGGTTGTTCATGGCATTGGCATTGGACGGGTCGGCGGCCAGAGCCGCTTCGTACTCGCCTCGGGCCCGGTCCACCTCGCCCCGCTCGGCGAAGATGACCCCCAGGTGATTGTGGGCCTCGGCGAAGTCGGCCCGGTCGGCCAAGGCGGAGGTGAACTGCTCGGCGGCCTCCGTCTTCCGCCCGGTCTTGTAGAGGAGACGGCCTAGGTTGTAGTGGCCGTACGAGAAGACGGACTTCAGGGTGAGCGCCCGCCGGTAGGCGGCCTCCGCTTCCCCCAATTTCCCAGCCTTTTCCAAGGCGTCGCCCAGGTTGAAATGCGCACGATATGAGGCCGGCTCGTTGGCTACGGCTGTGCGCCACAGGGTGAGCTCACCGCTCCAGGCGGCGTGGCGGGCCACCGTGAGCGCGGACGCAGCGAAGAGAAGGGCCATCGTCACGGCGGCAGCTCCGCTTATGGCCAGGCGGTCGTCCCTTCGCCCAAGGGCTCCCACCCCCTCGGCGACCAGCCACGCGAAGCCCACCAGGGGAAGGTAGAGGTACCGATCGGCGAGGGGATGGGTCAGGGGCACAACGCCGCTCACCGGCAACCAGGCCACTGCCATCCAGACGAGCGCCGCCGTGGCCCGTGGTGCCCGACGCCGGGCCCACCACCCGAGCGCCACCCCGCCGACCACCAGAGCGAGTCCCGCGGCCGCAAGCGGGTTGGCCACCGAATGGATCGGCTCAACCCACCGAACGGGGCTCAAGCCCACAGGCGCCACAAGCAGGCGGGCGGCTCGAAGGAGCACCGCAGGGGCCGTGGCGGCGGCCACCCGAGGGCTCCCATCCAGGTAGCGAAAGGTCTCGGCCGGGTCGGCCATGGGCCCGAACCGCATACCCAGGTAGGCCAGAGCGACGACCGCAAGGGCCCCGAGAGCCACTCCCCGGCGCCGGTCCTGGGGCGCGAGCGGCCGTCCGTCGACAACCACATCGAGGACCCATGCGAGGGCCGGCAACACGATGGCGTTCTCCTTGGCGAGGCACGCGGCCGCGTAGAACAGGGGCGCCAGGGCGAGTCCCGCCGCCGAGGGGCTTTCCTCCTTCGTGCCGGCCCGATAGGCCACCAGACCCGCCACGACGAAGAGGGCCGCCAGGAGGTCGTCGCGGAACGCCACGGCATCGACCGCCGCCGTAGCCACCGGGTGGACGGCGAAGATGAGTCCACCCATCAGGGCCACCCAAGGCGGGGTCCGCCAGGCCGTCAAAAGGAAAACCACCAAGGCGGCCGTCACGGCGTGGAGCACGACGTTGGTCAGGTGGTAGCCAACGGGCCGTTTGCCCCAAAGCGCGTGGTCGATGAAGTAGGTGAGGGTCGTTACGGGCCGCCAGGTCTTCTCCTCGGCCCGACCGAAGTACTCGCGGCCCGCCAGAGCGGAAAGGTTGCCGAAATCAGCAATGAAGCGGTTCTCCACCACCACGACCCGGTCGTCGTAGGTGAAGCCGTTTTGCAAGCTCGGTACGTAGACCCCGACGGCCACGAGGGCCGCAAGGGCGGCCCCCGCCCAGGGCCTCTGCACCAGCCGGTCGCTCCAGCGCGTCAAGTCTCATCCCTCCACAGGAGACGGTTCTCCTTATACCGCAATCGTTTTCACGGTTCAACGCGCCCGGGCAAGGAGGGGACTGGCGCGGAATCCCGCGAAGGGCCATATTGTGGTACAAGCCCCCCAGAAACGTGGGACGCATGGAGGAGGAGGGAGTGCGATGATGATCCTGGTGGCCGGCGGGACGGGGTTCATCGGCTCGCACATCATCGCAAGCCTCCTGGCTGCGCCGGAAGGCGAGGCCCGGGTGCGGTGCATGACGAGAGTCCCCGACCGGCCAAGCCCCTGGCCTCAGCAGGTCGAGCTCGTGGGAGGCGACGTCCGCGACGAAGCGAGTCTCGATGAGGCGACCCGGGGGGTTGAGGTCGTCATCCACACCGTCCAGTTCCCCAACCACCCGGTGGAGGTACGCCGGCGCGGTTACACATACATGCAACTCGACGCCCGAGGCACCCGCCGGATGGTGAAGGCGGCGGCCGCCAACGGGGTGCGCCGGTTCATCTACCTCTCAGGGGCGGGGGCCGACCGGAACTCGGAGAAGAGCTGGTTTCGGGCCAAGGCCATCGCCGAGGAGGCGGTGGCCGAAAGCGGGATGGAGTACGTCATCCTGCGCCCGTCGTGGGTCTACGGCCCCGAGGACCGAAGCCTCAACAAGTTCATCACCATGATCAAGATTCTGCCCTTTGTGCCCGTCATCGGCGACGGCACGGCTAGAATCCAGCCGGTGGCCGTCTACGACGTGGCGACGGTGGCGGCCCGCGCCGTGCGCCTGGAGGAAGCCACCAACCGCGTCTTCGAGCTAGGTGGGCCCGAGACACTCACGATGGACGAGGTGCTTTTGACCATCCAGCGGCTCTTGGAGGTCAAACGCCCGCTGCTCCACCACCCGGTGGGATTCATGAAGCTCGCCACCTGGCCGCTCCAGCTGTTGCCCACCCCGCCCATGAGCCCCCAGGCCGTGGATTTCGTCACCGGCGAGGCGCTCGTCGACCCACAGCCCACCGAAGAGACCTTCGGCATCCGCTTCATGAGCCTGGAGGAGGGTCTTGGGAAATACCTTGCCTAGGGAGCGGGTGTGGCAGCGTCGGGACCATTCAGCTACTTACCACCCCCAGGGCCGTGCATGTGGAGCATGTGACCCTTGTCCGCCGGCTCTCCGACGCCTTGGACGAGCGTCCAAATATAGCCGATAACGTCCCAGATCTCCTCGGATTTCAGCCGGCCGCCCCACGCCGCCATGAGGGGGGAGCGGCCCACGGAGCGGGCGCCGTCCTTGATGATCTTGAAGTAGTAGTCGGACCATTTCTCCCCGTGGTGGGAAATGTGCTGGGCGAAGCTGCTCGGCCTAGGCGTCAAGAACTTGCCGGTCGGCCCATCGCCCTTGCCAGACGCCCCATGGCAGGTGACGCACAGGCGCTCGTAAATCGCTCTTCCCTCTTCGGGGTTCCCCTGCTCAGGACGTTTGGCCTGACCCATCCCCCCCTGTCCCATCGGGCCGTGCTCCATCTGGCCATGAGGCATCTTCCCGTGCTCCATCGCCCCGTGTGGCATCCCGCCGGGGGTGCCTCCACTCATGCCCATCCCGGGACCCATGGCTTTCCCCTTCCCCCCCTGCCCGCCCAACAGCAGGGTTGAGAAGGCCAAGGCGACGACTCCCACGATAAGACCAATGACCACTGGTTTTCTCATAGAAGATTTCTCCCTTCAGAATCTGATTAAGTGGACGGGAGGGTCCCGCCCAAAGCTCGTTCCAGATTAACCTCCGCCGCCCGGGCCTCCCGAAGGGCGTCGATGTAACGGCGGCTATTGGCGAAGAGCTCCTTTCGCGCTTCCAGCAAAAAGAGCATGTTGAGCTGCATGGAGCCGAAGTACTTCTCGGCGTAATCGAGCGCGCTCCGGTACGCCGGAATAACCCGGTCGCGGATGAGCTGCGCGTCGTGGCGGGCCACGGCGAGACGCTCGGCGGCGGCAACCACCTCTTCTCGGACCATCACGACGACGGCCTGGCGCTGCTTTCGGGCCTGGCGAAGCCGGAAGGCGGCCTTCGCTATCTGGGCCTGGTTCTGGTCGAAGATGGGAAGCTGGAGGCCCACGGCCGGGCCGACCAGGTCGGCCCCATCGGTTTCGCGCTCGTACGCAGCACCAACCTCCACATCGGTAAATACGCGGGCCTTCTCCAGGTCCAGGGCCCGCTCGGAGATGGCAATCTCCAACTCCGCAAGCCGGACATCGGGCCGCTGGGCCAGCGCATGGGCAACCAGGGCCTCCGTGTCAGGCATCGGCCCAACATCCTCCGACAACGACCCAGTCAACGCATAGCCAGCCTGCTGCCAAGCAAGCCCCAGCACGCGGTTGAGGTGGATTCGGGCCACCCGAAGCTCCCCCTCCACCCGCGCCAGGGCCGCCTCCTGGTCGAAGACCGCCGCGCGGGCGAATGCGATGTCGAAGTCGCTCGTGTAGCCGTACTCCTTGCGACGCGCAATCTGATCGCGCAACTCCCCCAGGGCCTTCAGCACCCGGGCCGTCTCGCGCCGGGCGGCGGCCAGGGCGACGGCGTCGTCGTAGGCCCGCTTGGCCCCGGCAACCGTCCCCAACAGCTCGTCCGTCACCCGAAGCGTGGCGGCCTCCAGGCGCGTGGCGGCCAGTCGCTTGCGGACGGGAATCTGCCAGAGGTCGGCGATGTTGATGAGCCCTCCGGCCTCGACGCTGGCCCTGCCACCCTCGGTCGGGAAGCGGACCAGCCCGTCGACGTGGGGGTTGGTGAAGAACCCGGCCTGAACGAGATCGGCCTTCGCCACGCCCAGCTCCTCGAAGACCGCCTGGAGGGCGCGGTTGTTCAGAACGGCGATCTGCACCGCCTCGCGGCGCTCCAGGCCATCGGCGAGCATGGTGTTGACCTCGGTCTGTGTGGCCTGGGCGTCCTCGGCCGTCTGCTCCCACCTTGGCTCCGCTCCAATCCGCTCCTTCGCAAAGGCTCCGACCCGGGCCCACTCCTTTTCCGTCTGGACAGTCGCACAACCCGCCAGAACCAACAGGAGCGCGCCCACAAGCACCGTCCCATTCCGTCTCCGTCTCATCACCACACTCCTCCTATCTCCGCTGTTTCGGATGCTTCCAGGCGGCCCCGGGGTCTTTGGGGATCACGTGGATGAGCGTGAACATTCCGCCGTGAGACATCACGCCCATGGGCACATCGGCGTGGGCGTTCACGAGATGGTGGAGCTTGTGGCAGTGGAACCGCCACACCCCCGGGTTCCAGGCGACGAACTCTACGTCCCGCGTCGTACCGGGCGCCACGTTGATCGTGGTGCCGGACCACTGCGCCCCTTCCGGGATGGGCCCGCCCTCGGTGCCGACCACCTTCCAGGCGTAGCCGTGGATGTGGATCGGGTGGCTGTTCATGCTAAGGTTTGCGATGCGGATACGGACCCGCTCGCCCTGCTTGATGGTCAGCACGGGGATGTCGGGGGCCGCTCTCCCGTTGAAGGTGAACCAGTTGAAGTCCATGGTGACGAGGTTGGGGTTCTCGTTGCCGGGCAGGAGCGCCCACGCCTGCAGCATGATGGTGAAGTCCTTATCAATCTTGTGCTTCGGCTTCTTCGGGTGCACGACGAGGATCCCCCCCAAACCCAGAGAATCCTGCTTCATGACATTGAAGCCCGTGTGGTACATGAAGGTCCCCGACTGATAGAGCGTGAACTCATAGACGCGGGTCTCGCCGGGCATGGTGGGCTGCTCGGTCTGGCCGGCCGCACCGTCCATCTCATTGGGAAGCTCGATGCTGTGCCAGTGGATAGATGTCGGCTCGGGAAGCTCGTTCTTCAAGATGATACGTATGCGGTCGCCCTCGGTTACCTCGATGGTCGGGCCCGGCGAGGTGCCGTTGTAACCCCAGGCCCGGACGGGCTGATTTATGGGGTGAACCATCGCGCCCGTGTAGCGGTTGATCGACTTGACGATTTCGTAGTCTTTCGGACGACCGTCGTTGAGGAAGATTTTCACCGGCTGGGCGACGATGCGGAAGACCTTGACGTCGCCGTCCATCTCGTAGCCCAGGGGGGGGACGCCGGGGGCGACGACCTGCCCCATCTGCCGGCCCATCAGGGGCGGCGGCGGCGAGAGGACGATCGAGGGGTCGGCCCACACGACGGCGCGGTGCATCGCCATGCCTTCGTGCTGCGTCGAGCCGTGTTGCATCTCGGCGTGCTCCTTTGGCCCGTGCATCATCCCGGAAGGTTTCATTTCGCCATGGGGCTGCGCCCCATGCTCCATGTGACCGGGCGCCATCTCAGGGGGATGCCCTTCGCCGTGCTTCATCGCCCCGGGCGACATCGGCTGGTGGGCCATGCCTTCGTGCTGCATCGAGCCGTGGCCGGACATCCCCTTGTGCTGCTGGGCACCGGCCACCGGTGGGAATCCCCAGGCCAGAGCCGTTGCCGCCATCGCAGCGACCAGCACGGCGAGGCGGTTGGGGGCACGAGGCCTGTGGCACACCCCGCCGCAGGGCCTCCTGTATGCTAGTGACTTCGTTAACATCGAACGGGTCCTCCTAAGTTCTCGGAATCGCAAGGAACCTTCCTCCTGAGCCTGGTCGCGGCTTGGGCAGAAGGACTTTCCCCTTCTGCTAAACCTAACCAGCCTGGAAACGGATGTGCTTGGGGAATCAGTCGTAGTGGAGAAGCGTTTGGAGAGAGGCAAGACGCCTCTGCAGCGGTATGACCTTGAGAGGGACGGGATATCGGTTCAGACGATTACCGTTGGCCGCCAGGGAGGCAATGGTTGCGGAAAGCAATGCCACGACCAGCCAGGAAACCGCTGAGAGCGGTTTCGACAGGACGGGCGTAATCGCGCTGCTCGTCTTAGCGAGCACGAAGGAAAAGCACGGATGCTCGGCGTAAGTACCATGGGTGTCTCCGTCACCGACGGCGAGCCCACCGCACACCACACCAAAGACCACGAACGATGCCACGAAGGCTAGCACTAATAGCTTGGTCTTTAAGGATCGCATCATTGGTTATCTCACCGAGAAGGCGCGTTATCTACAATATAACAACGTGCTTCGGACGTGCCAAGGGGAAAAATCCGCTCTGCATGCCGTCCACATACCCCCCTAGCCGTGGGGCTTTACGGCCTCGGCCACCATGGACTCATATTCGTTGAAGGGATAATCCCGGCCGTGCCGCTCGATGCCCCTAAGCTCGGGGTGGGAGCTCTCGCCCACGCGGCACCGCTCGACACGCTCAAACCCCGCCTCCCGAAGGAGCCTCTCCAGCAGGTCCCAGTCGTAGATGAGGCGGTGGCCGAAGTCGTGGAAGAAGTTGGAGACGACGAGGGCGCGGGAGCGGACATCGAGGCGCAAAAACTCCTTGGTGTGATACTCCGTAAAGGCTTGAGACTCCGCCGACTCATCCTCGTAGTAGCGAACCAGGAACTGCAGGTCGGGCGTGGAGAGGCGGACCACGCCCCCGGGCCGCAGGGTCCGGTAGACCTCCGAGCAAAACCGCCGGCCCTCGGCGAAGGTCAGGTGCTCGGCAAAGACGAACCGGAATTGGTCGGCTTCAAAGGGCAAGGGTTCGCGGGCGTCAAGGAAGATGTCGATATCCTGGCGAAGGTCGATGTCGGCGTTGAGCCATCCCTCGATGCGGTAGCGCCCGCAGCCCACATGGAGCTTGGGCTCTCGGTGGTCCCTAAGATACTGCGCCGCTCGGGGCCTCGAGGCAAGACATCGAAGCTTGTAGACCAGTCTCCTGGTGATTGGAAAGGAAGCGAGGGTCCTGGACTTCAAGGTCCGCCGGAGAGCCGGGTGCATGCCGTCCCCACGAGAAGGAATACGCAAGTATATCGGCTCTCAAGGATTGATGTCCAGTGTTCGTTGCAGGGAGGAAGAAGAGGCTCGCGGCTCGCCGACCGTCCGGGTGTGACGTCTCCCGAGGCCCTCTCCGCTCAGGCGACATCCACATGGACGGTATGCCACCTCTCGGCGTGGTCGGGGGCCTGGCCTTTGGGGCCCTTGGGTTGGATGCGGCCCCGGCCGTCCACGCAACGGGCGGCGATGGTGTGGAAACCTTCTGGAGCCTGCCACGGATAGGCCCAAAGCACCCAGGAGTAGGGCGAGCGGGGGGTTTTTGGCTGCGCCGGGCGCCACGTGCGGCCCCTATCGAAGGATAGCTCGACCTTCGAGACCCCCTGGTTGCCGGTAAAGGCGACCCCGGCGACCAAGGTCGGGCCTCGGGGCAGCCCCGTTTCGGATAAAATCTCTCCGTTTCATAAGCTTCATACGAGGTCGGGTCAGTTCATCATGGCGCGGAGCTTGGCCAGCTCCACGCGGGCAAGCTGATAGCGTGGTTCGATCTCGAGGGCACTCTCGAACGCCCCCAAGGCCTCGGAAAACATCCCCTTCCTTAGATACACCCGGCCCAAGTTGAGGTGGGGAAAATGGTAGCTCTCGTAGCGATCGGCATTCATGGCTCGCTCCAGCCAGGGGATGGCCTCATCGTAGCGCTCGAGCTGGATGTAGTAGGCGCCGATGTCGTTGTACGGGTTCCCGAAGGCGGGGTCCGTCTCGATGGCCTTGAAGCACTCTTCGATGGCGGTATCCAGGTCTCCCTTGTGGCTGTATGCCCACCCGAGGAAGGTGTGCGCCTCGGCCGAGGGAGCCGCCTCGAGGGACCGCTGGTAGCACTCGATGGCTTGCTCGAGATCGCCGGCCTGGTGGTGTTCAAACCCTTCCTCAAACCACTGGCGGGCATCGTTCGTCAAATGGTCCAAATCCAAAGGGGGAATCCTCCCTACGGAAAATGTTTCTACTATAATCTAGTGAGCAGATATGCCCATTTCAAGGCTGGCCGGGACACCCCGAGGGTCGCCCTCCCTGGGCTTTTTTTAGCAACCGTCTACCCCATAGGACCCATTTTCCGGTATACTCCCACATAGCCCTCCTTTCCTCCAACCGACTGGAGCCCATGGCGAACCAGCCATACCGCTCGGCCGTTGCCGCCCTCGAGGCCCTCGTGAACGACCTCGCCCGGGGTCTGCGCGCCTCGCGCACAAGCGCCCTTGGGGCCGAGGAACTGGATGAGCTGGCCCACGCCGGCAACGTGGCGGTCCTCAGGCTTGCGGTCGTGGCTTTCTTCGAGGCCCGAGGCCTGGCGCCCACCTCGAAAAAGGCCTGGAGGCAGCGGGCCTCGGTGCTCCCCGGGGCGCAGCTGTCGTGGAAGCGGGCTCGGGCGAGCTGGGCCCTAATCGAGAAGGGGCACCGGAGCCTCGGCCTCGATCCCTATCCGGGAGGCCTCTTCAGCGCGGAGCTCGCCCCACTGCTCCATGAGGCCGACCTCGAGGTCGACGACGCCACGCTGGAGGGCCTTCTGGCGGCTCTTCTCCCTCTTACAGAAGGAGAAGGTGCGGCCCGTCGGCTGGGCGAGCTCTACGAGGCGCTGCTTAGCCGAGCCCCAACGGTGGCCCGCCGAGGGGCTCCCATCCGCCTGAAGCCCGACGCCACCCGCCGGCGCCGGCGGGGAAGCTTCTACACGCCGTCGTTCATCGTCGATACCATCGTGGAGGCCTCCCTGGGCCGCCCGCTCGCCGCCGCACGCACGCCCGAGGACCTCCTGGCGCTCAAGGTCGTGGACCCGGCCTGCGGGACGGGCCACTTCCTCGTCGGGACCCTCCACAGGCTGGGCGAGCGGTGGGGCGAGCTTACCGGGGAGGCGCCGGGGCCCGACGAGCTCGGCGACGTAGCCCGCTCGTGCCTCTACGGGGTGGACATCGACCCGGTGGCCGTGGAGCTGGCCCGGGCGTCGCTGATGCTCGAGGCGGGAGGAGGCCGCTGGATCGATCTCACCTCCACGATCCGGTGCGGCAACGTCCTGCTGGGGGTGAGCCGGGACGAGATGACCGCCGGTCCGCCCGGATCACCCACGCGGCTGGGCCTATTCGCTAAGCCTGCCCTACCACTCCCTCCTGCGGGCATCGCCACCGAGCGGCTGGCGGACGCCCACCTTGCCGCCGCCTTCGACCTGGCGGTCCCACCTGAGGAGTACGACCAGGCCCTCGAGCAGGCCCGCTCGGAGACCCTCGCCCCGGACGCCTACCCCTGGCTCGTCGAGGCGGCCCGGCTGGCCCGCCGCAAGCGGTTCTTCCACTGGGAGCTGGCCTTCCCCGAGCTCTTCGCCTCAGGCGGCTTCGACGCGGTGGTGAGCAACCCCCCATACGTCGTGGCCGCCACGCTCCCCGAGCCGGAGCGGGCCGTCCTCAAGCGGCGCTTCACCGCCTCGGGCGACCTCTACGTGATGACCCTCGAGCTCGGCTTCGGGCTGCTGAAGCCCGGAGGACGGCTCGGGATCATCTGCCCGCGGTTCTTCTGCTTCAACCGCTCCCTGGCCCCGCTGCGCGACCGACTGGTCGGCGAGGGGGGCTTGGTGGCGCTCATCGACGCCGGCCAGCCCTTCCCCGGCGTACAGACCGAGTGCGTGATCCTCATCATCCAGGCCTCCCGGCCGACGGGCCAGGAGACCTGCCGCCTCATCGCGTGGAACGATCTGGGCCAGACGGTCCGGGCCACGAGCATCCCGCAGGCGACCTTCGCCCGGCTCCCCCACACCGCCTTCAACCTCGCTCTCAGCACCGAGTGGCTCGCCCTGGCCGAGAAGCTCCAGGCCCGCGGCGTGCCGCTCGGCCAGATATGCCTGAGCCGGCGGGGGATTGAGCTCGGCCGCGGGGCGCTTCTGGAGGACCGCCGTGCCGTGCCGGTGCTCGTCGGGGCCGAAGTCGTCGCGTACGCGCCCCCGAGGCCCTCGGGCCGGATCGACCGGTTCCGCTCCGAGCTGGACGCGTTCGGGGGGCTCGTGCGCAGGCCGTGGCGGGTTCTGGTCCGCAGGGTCTCCCCGACGCTGGTCGCCACGGTGGACGAGGAAGGTCACCACTTCCTTAAGAACCTCTACGCCGTCGTGCCCCGCCCTGGCCGGCGCATCGGGCCCTACTACCTGGCGGCCTGCCTCAACAGCCACCTCATGTCGAGCTACTTCCGGGTCTGGTGGACGACCAAGAAGGCCCGCATCTTCCCCGAGATACAAAAGTACCAGCTCGACGGGCTGCCCATCGTCTGGGAGCCCGAGGCTCCCGGCGAGGTCGAGGCGCTCGAGGAGCTTGAGCGCTTCGCCGAGGGGCTCGCCGAGACGGGCCGCCCGCTGGAGGAAGAGGTCGCCCGGATGGCGGCCAGGGGCGCCAAAGAGGGCCGCTCGATGCTGGCGGCGGCCCTCGCGCTCGTCGGAAGGCGCATCTCGGCATTGGGCGGCGATGGGGCCGGCGAGGCCGACGAACTCATCCACGGCCTCCAGGCCCGCGGGCTCCTGGGAGCCGAGGAGGCCCGCCAGGCTTTGAGCGGCCGCACCCAGCCCATTGAGATGCGGGATTGGGAGCGGCTTCTGGAGCCGAAAAGGGACCAGATGGAAGAGGCCGCCCGGCGCGAGCTAGACGAGGACTTCGCCGCCTACCGGAAGTCGGTCGCCGCGCTGGAAGGCGAGGCCGCCCGCCTCCGCGACCTGCTCGACGGGATAGTCTACCGCCTCTACGGCCTCAGCAAGAAGGAGATCGCCCTGGTGGAGGCCGAAGGGCGAGGATAAGCCCACCGCCCGACCTCTCCTTGGACACATTAGACACTTTTAGACACTTTTTGGGTTTTTTGCGAAGTGTCTAACCTTACGTTACGAACTGATATTGCAGGAATTACCGGAAAATCTGGCCTTAGACGGAAGTGTATAGTGTCCAATTGTGTCCAAAAGCCCTGAATCGCGATAACCAATTGATTTAGCTTCGATTATAGAAATCCACGCGATTTCGGAAACTGGCCCGGCGGGAAGGAAGTGTCTAACTCTTGCAAGTGGTTGATATTTAAGTGATTGTGAGATGTAGGAGCAGGGTTCGTCCCTATCCGCAAAGAAAAACCTCCACACCATGTAGGGACAGGGTTTACCCCTGTCCGCAAAAAAATCCGGACAGCCATAAAGGGAGTCCCTACACAAGAACTGGGTAGTCGGTCCGCCGCAGGCGGGGAGCCCGAGTACCTCGCGATTTAAACCGGCAGGGAAGCGGAAGGTCAAATCAAGGTTGTAATTGAGGACCGGCAGCCGCCGCCTGCAGCGACCCCGTGTGCGTCCACGTGGATACCCATTTGCTGCAAAACGGTCGGCTGCCGGGAACCGTCCATCTCTCACCTTCTGGACGATTCACCGGCCCGCAGACTTACCTTATACCAATCTGCTAGATAAGCTCCTCGACTTTGCAACCCAGCGCCTTGGCAACTTTCTTATAGACCTTCATGGTCGGGCGATGGTCAATATTCTCGATCTGGCTCACCCTGGCCTGGCTGACGCGCAGCCGCTTGGCCAGCTCCTTCTGGGTGATTTTCCCCCGTTTGCGAACCTTCTTGATATTGTTATCGAGATACTCCTTGCGGGCTTCCTCAAGGGAAATGAACTTCGTTCGCGGGTCATCCAAAACAGCACGAGCCTCCAAGAGGTCATAGTAGTCCTCGAGGGCATCTACAATACCCTCCCAATCATCGATGGAAATGACCACCATGGAGCGGCCATCAATCTCGATCTGGCCAGAGGGTTCTGGTATCTTACGGGGGGGGCGAGGGGTGTCAACTCTAGCCTTAGCGGTGCGTCCCATAGCTCGCTCCTCCATGGGCTTCTCTGGCATATGGCCTTATCGCCTCTCGCCCTTTGGGCGTCTGGCCTCACTAGCCTCTCGCCTTATGGGTGCCTATGGAGCCTTATGGTGGGGAAACCGCCTTAATACGCCCCTTCTCTGGTAGACGCTTTAAGAATCGATACCGTCTTCTCCTCGTCGTTAATGGCGTAAATCACGCGGTAGTCACGACCGACTCGAATCCTATAGATGTCTTCGTCCAGTTTTTTGCAGCCCCTTGGCCGCGGGCTACCGGCCAAGTCCTCGATGGCCTTCTGTATTCCCCCGCGCGCCTCTTTTGGAAACCGCCGAAGAGCCTTAACCACCTCCCGACTGACGCCCACCTCGTACCGCTTCCTCATCCTAATTCTCCTAGGAGCAAAAGCAAGAGCGGTGCAGTGGGAACACTACAAATATAAATAATATGCTTATATTTGTCAAGCAATAAATAAGGGTAGGATTATATTTTTGGCGGTATTTTGTAGGGACAGCCTTTACGGCTGTCAGTGGTTTTGTTGTGGAGGCTCCTAGCCGATCAACGCCTGAAACTCCGGGTCGTCGCGGTAGGGGTCGAAGTCGGGGTCGGCCCTGGCCGCGTCGGCCAGGGCCGGGTCGCTCTCGACGGCCCTTTTCAGCGCATCTATCATCTCCGCCTTGCGGCCAAGCTGGCCGCAGGCGCAGGCCTTGTTGTACCAGGCGACGGCCCGCTCGGGCTCCAGCTTGATCGCTTCAGCCAGGGCATCGAGCGATTCTTCGTGGCGGCCGAGCCGCACCAGGGCCCCTCCCTTGTTTATCCAGGCCGGGCCGCACAAGGAGTCATGTTCGATCGCCCGCTCGGAGGCCTCCAGCGCTTCGGCGTACTGGCCCTGCGCGCCGAAGACCATCGCCTTGTTCGCCCAGGCCAGGGCGAGCTGCGGCTCGATCTCTATCGCCCGCTTGTGGGCCTGCAGCGCCGCGTCGAGGCGGCGCAGGTTGGCGAGCGCCGCCCCCTTGTTCGTCCATGCGAGGGCGAGCTTCGGGTTTATCTCGATGGCCCTCAGGTGGGCGTCCAGGGCCTCTTCGTAGCGGCCTTCGCGCTCGAGGGCCGCCCCCCGGCCCGTCCATGCGATCGCTGATTTATCGTCGATTCCCACGGGCTATTGCTCCAAAAAAACCTGTAGGGACAGCCTTTAGGGTCCGCCTGAGGCGGACGGACAGGGATAAACCCTGTCCCTACACAGATTGTGTTGGTTAGGTAAGATGCTGGCCCCATCATACCAACCCATGAGGGTCGTGTCGATGACGATGTGGGGGGGAATGAAAAGGGTTTGCGGGCTATCTCAATACGGCTCGCGGCCCAACTGGGACCGTATCTCGTCCACTCACGGGGGGCAGGTGCCGTCGTCCTTAACCCACTCGGGGTGATCCTTCTTGATGGCCTCTATGATGTGCTGGTCGGTGTGGTGAAGGAAGACCAGCAGGTCCCGCTCCACCGACTCCCCACAGGTCGGGCAGGTGTAGGTCCGCTCTTCGCTCATGGCTCCCCCCAACATGGCTTCCACGGTATTTTCCCGGCCATCGGCGGCATCAGGCGACCGGGGACTTCTCTCCACACGATACCCGGCCGGAAACCCCCCTGTCAATGGACTTTCCGCCTTAGGTAGTGCTGTTTCAGTAAACGGTTGGAGATGTAACCTCTGGGTCCGCCTCAGGCGGATTTCACCGAAATATGATACTCAGCTGACCCGCGGGAAAGTTAATATTTCATCGTGTAAGTGATACCGTCAGTTACGGTGGGACGGGGCCATTTTAACCTCCGGGACTAGCTGTCCCTGACCTCTAGGCACTCGACCTCGAAGGTGAGCACCTTCCCGGCCAGGGGATGGTTGAGGTCGATGAGAACGTCCTCGTCGCCAACCTCTACGACGGTACCCACCACGGAGCGGTCCTCGCCCACGGGTACCTCACAAACCCTGCCCACCTTGACGCCTTCGGGCTCGGCGAACCGATCCTTCTCCACCCGTTGCCAGAGGTCCTCGTCGTGCTCGCCGTAGGCGTCCTTCGGGGCGATGGTGAAGGTGCGGGTCTCTCCCACCTCCATGCCCATGATGCCGGACTCGAAGCCGGGGATAATTTGGCCCGCGCCTATTTGGACCTCCATGGGACTTCGCTCGCGGGAGGAATCGAAAACC
>JALLOF010000290.1 GCA_027717595.1 Nitrospinae bacterium AH_259_B05_G02_I21
GTCCTATAGGCTAGAGGCGATGCGGCACCTCCCGATAAGTGATGTCAACGACACGGTGACCAAGTACTACCTGCGCATAATGGCGTTGGACCAGCCCGGCGTCTTGTCGAAGGTTTCGGGGATTCTGGGCAAGAACGACATAAGCATCGCCTCGGTCATCCAGCGGGATCGGCGCAAAGAAGGGGCGGTTCCCGTGGTGCTGATGACCCACCATGCCAGGGAGGGGTCGGTGCAAAGGGCCTTGAGCGCCATTGACCAGCTTGATGTGGTGGCCGGCCCGAGCATGCTCATTCGTGTGGAGAACAACCAGGCCTCGGAGTCGGTGGGGTAGGCGAAGGGGGAGTGATCCAAGACCATGCGGTGGCGAGGGGTCATAGAGCGGTATCGGGAGTTCTTGCCGGTGACGGAGTCCACCCCCGTCGTTACCCTCAACGAGGGCAACACTCCGCTTATCCAGCTTCACCGCTTCGTCGAGGAGCTCGGGGTCGACGTTGAGCTCTACGCCAAGTACGAGGGCGTCAACCCGACCGGGTCGTTTAAGGACCGAGGCATGACGCTGGCTGTGAGCAAGGCGCTCGAGGTCGGCTCGAAGGCCGTCATCTGCGCTTCGACGGGAAACACCTCGGCTTCGGCGGCGGCCTATGCCGGGCGGGCCAATCTTAGGGCCATGGT
>JALLOF010000291.1 GCA_027717595.1 Nitrospinae bacterium AH_259_B05_G02_I21
GGTAACGAGTTCAGGGGCCTCCTGGGCGGAGACCCGACTCGGAGCACAAATCATCGATATAGCCAGTGCGAAAGATACCACACCAACGCCAAACACCCCGCTCACGATCAACTTCCGGTCTCCTTTGTGTGAGGCTGGGCACCCCCGCCTGGGTGATAGCTGTCGGGTTATCCCCGAACAAGGGCGCTGAGCGGTCCTTGCATCAAACTGACTCATTGGGGGTTCTCCATCGTGACCTGCCCCCAATCATTGTACCACCTTCAGAGTTAGAGTTTGGTAATTTTCTGTTTCCCGATGCAATCCTTAGGCAGTTACGATTATCCCAGGAAATATTAACTCCGAGCATCAAGCAGAAAAGTTAATATTTCATCTGAAATTGCCCCTCCGTGGGCACAATTTTGGGCACAGTCGAGAATGCTTCATGGATCTCCTATCAACATGGGCGGGGGGAATCGATGACTAATGCACTTGGAATGATGTGGAAATATGCGGAATTTCAGGACTTGCATCCTCAAGTATTGGCAATAATTGGTAACAAATGACCGGTGCCTGCAACCTATCTGCAACCAGAATTCGCTACCTTTGCACGTGCTAAGATGAGGAGAGAGAGCTTGTCGGGGAAAGAGTGAGCTGAGTCCAGAGGAGTAAGGGACAACATGGCTTCGCCGAG
>JALLOF010000292.1 GCA_027717595.1 Nitrospinae bacterium AH_259_B05_G02_I21
CATCCCCGCCGGACAGGCCCTGGCGGTCGACCGGGAGCGCTTCGCCCAGGCGGTCACCGAGGCCGTCGAAAGCCATCCCCTCATCACCGTCCACCGCGAAGAGGTGGATGCGCTCCCTGTTGAGGGACCGGCGGTCGTCGCTACGGGCCCGCTTACTTCCCAGGCTATGAGCGAGGCCCTCGCGGAACTTATGGGCAGCGAGTTCCTCTACTTCTACGACGCCATCAGCCCCATCGTCGACGGGGAGTCCATCGACTACGAGGTGGCATACTTCGCCTCGCGCTACGGGAAGGGAGGCGCGGAGGACTACCTCAACTGCCCCCTCACCGACGCCGAGTACGACGTCTTCTACGAGGCGCTGGTGAGCGGGGAGACCTACGCCCCCCACGCTTTCGAGGAGGCTCTCTTCTTCGAGGGCTGCCTGCCCATCGAGGAGATGGCTCGCCGGGGTCGGGACACCATGCGCTACGGCCCCATGAAGCCCGTCGGCCTCGTCCACGACGGGCGGACTCCCCACGCCGTCGTCCAATTACGCCGCGAGGATGCCCCCGGGAGCGCCTACAACCTCGTCGGCTTCCAGACGAAGCTCAAGTGGCCCGAGCAGGCCCGCATCTTCCGCCTTATCCCCGGTCTCGGCGACGCTGAGTTCCTCCGCTACGGGATGGTCC
>JALLOF010000293.1 GCA_027717595.1 Nitrospinae bacterium AH_259_B05_G02_I21
GGGGTGCGGGACTTCGTCGTCGTCGTCGGCTATCGAAAAGAAGCGCTGCTTACCCATGTGGACCAGCTCCAGGATAGATACGACGTAACAATTCAGGTGGTGGAAAACCCCGATTGGGAGGCGGGCAACGGCACCTCGGTCGCGGCCTGCGCCCCGTACGTCTCAGGCCCTTTCCTGGTGCTGATGAGCGACCACCTCTTCGAGCCGGGCATCCTAGAGCGGCTCTTGGCCGCCGATAACGGGTCGGGCGGGTGCCTGCTGGCGGTGGACCGCCGCCTCAGCGATATTTTTGATCTCGACGACGCCACCTTGGTGCGCCTCGAAGGAGAGGACGTCACGGCCATCGGGAAGGGCCTTGAGGAACCCGACGCCGTCGACACGGGATTCTTTCTCTGCCGCCCTGTGGTCTTTGAGGCCCTGGATAAGGCCCGCCGGGAAGGGGACGGGTCGCTCTCGGGAGGCATTCGTCACCTGATCGGAAACGGAGGCATCCGGGCGGTGGAGATCGGCGAGCGCTTCTGGCTCGACGTCGACACCCCGGAGTCGCTTGCCGAGGGCGAAGAGCGTCTCCTGGCGAGACTGAGGCTGGCCAAGCGCATCGACGGGCCTGTGAGCCTTCTTGGCATCTCAGCCCACATCAAGGACGAGACAATCGAGGAGGTGGCG
>JALLOF010000294.1 GCA_027717595.1 Nitrospinae bacterium AH_259_B05_G02_I21
GGGCAGCGCGGGCTCATCGTCTCACCGCCCCGGGCGGGCAAGACCATGCTGCTGCAGTCCATCGCCCACTCCATTACGACAAACCATTCCGAGGTTATTCTCATCGTGCTGCTCATCGACGAGCGGCCCGAAGAGGTCACCGACATGGAACGCACCGTCAAGGGCGAGGTCATCAGCTCGACCTTTGACGAGCCGGCCACGCGCCACGTCCAGGTGGCGGACATGGTGTTGGAGAAGGCCAAGCGCCTGGTGGAGCACAAGAAGGACGTCGTAATACTCTTGGACAGCATCACGCGGCTGGCCCGGGCTCACAACACAGTCGTTCCACCCAGCGGCAAGGTCCTCTCCGGCGGGGTCGACAGCAATGCGCTCCAAAAGCCCAAGCGCTTCTTCGGCGCGGCCCGCAATATCGAAGAGGGCGGGAGCCTTACCATCATCGCCACGGCGCTGGTAGAGACCGGATCGCGCATGGACGAGGTGATTTTCGAGGAGTTCAAGGGCACGGGGAATATGGAGATTATACTCGACCGCAAGCTCGCCGACCGGCGCGTCTTCCCGGCCATTGATATCAATCGCTCGGGGACACGGAAGGAAGAGCTGTTGCTGGAGCCCTGGGAGCTCAACCGCGTCTGGGTGCTCCGAAAGGTCCTCAACCCCTTGGGGT
>JALLOF010000295.1 GCA_027717595.1 Nitrospinae bacterium AH_259_B05_G02_I21
CTTTGGCTGGTTGTCACGATTTCTCACTTTCTGCTATCCTGCAACTCACTTCTTATTAGATAGTTACAGCTTCACAGGTTTGCGAGTGGGTATGGGGGGCAATAGGTACCTCAGTTGTGGCATTGAATTTGCAAAAAGCTTAAGTAAAGTGGGGGAGATAAAACCATGCGATATAAAACCATGCCCCGTGCTTACGGCATACACGCCACTTTGGGTGTCGTGCGGCGCAGAAAAAGGCGGCGGGCTTTGCTCGTTGGGTCCCTAATAGTCGCCCTGGCCTTTTGTCTGTCCAGCCTCGTCACCGGTTGGCAGTGGATGAGCAATATAGCAGCCTATAGACCAGGCTACGATCCAAAGGACTTCGAGCGGACAGCTTTTTTGGCTGGCCAGAAGCTGGGTGCTGAGAAACCTAACATGACCATCCCTGATGTTCGAAAGTTCAACGAAAGACAGTTAGAAAAGGGAAATTATCAGAACGTCAAAGAAATATTGCAGACTAACTCCTTCGCTTTCGAGGCCGGCTATAATGAGTCTTCCCACCCCAAAAAGCGCTAGCGCTAGAACGTAGCTCTTCCTTCCCTCTTTTTCCTCTATCCAAAATGGCATATTTCACGATGTAATTGCCCCTGAGTGGCCCCTGACCTCCAGGGGCAGATTACCC
>JALLOF010000296.1 GCA_027717595.1 Nitrospinae bacterium AH_259_B05_G02_I21
AAGGCCACGAGCAGGTGGTGGAACGGCTCGAGGGGGATGTCTCGGCGCCGCAGCAGATCGCCCAGCGCGACGAAGACGGGGTGCTCCGAAGGATCGGTCGCACACCGGTCGAGCTCCGCCCCCCACGCCTCGAGCAGCGCGAGGCGGTGTTCGTCTTCGTACGTGTCCTCGTCGGCGAAGTCATCGGCCAGCCTGGCGAAAGCGTAGACAACGGCCAGCTCCCGCCTTAGCCCTGAGGGCAAAATGCGCGAGGCGACGGGGAAGTTCTCGTAATGGCGCTTGAGAACCCCCCAGCACCACTGGTAAGCCGCCTCGACGTTCCATCCCCCCGGGGGCGGCTGGACCGCTGGAGCCGGGAGGGAGGAAGGGGCAGCCCTTGGCGAGGAGCCGGACATCACGGCAATGCAACTCCCTTCACAGGATGGTATTCCGAACTATAGCCCGCCCGCGCCGGGGGGCGTCAACTGAGGGCCGACGCGCGGCTTGACACCTGTCCCCTCGCCGCCCAACTTGGAAAACGAGGGTGAGGGCGCGACGGGTCGCCCTCAAGACCAGGAGGGAGGGGCGGATGTCGAAACTGTCGGACGAGGCGATCGCTGAGAAGCTCTCAGGCCTTGCCGGGTGGGAGCGCACCGGCGACGCCATCGCCAAGACTTACAC
>JALLOF010000297.1 GCA_027717595.1 Nitrospinae bacterium AH_259_B05_G02_I21
GAACCACCTCGTGAAGCTCTGGGACTCGCCGTTCCCGCACTCGGTGGAGGCCTTCGCCCGGGTCGAGAACCTCTTCGACGAGGATTACGAGGAGGTCATCGGCTACCCGGCGGCTGGGATTAGCGTCCTGGCGGGGGTCCAGATCACCTTCCAGGGGGCCTCCCAGGAGCTGAGCCAGGCACGGCCCAAGAAGCCCATCGTCGCCCAGCGGTAGGAAAGGGCGCTGCAGAGTGGAGGAGTAACGTGGCCCAAGTCATTCTCGTAACGGGTGGTAGCCGAAGCGGCAAGAGCGCCTACGCCCAGAAGATAGCCGAGGCCTTGCCAGGGCCTCGATCCTTTGTCGCGACCTGTCCGATGGTCGACGATGAGATGCGCGAGCGCATACGGAAACATCAGCTCGAGCGCCAGGCGTCGAGTTGGAAGACCCTGGAGGAGACGGTCGATCTCGCTGGAGCTTTGCGCGGTGCGCGAGAGTCTTTCAAAGTCGTTCTGGTCGACTGCCTCAGCCTCTGGATCAACAACCTGATGTACGAGGCCCAAGTGGAGGGCAGAGATATGACCGAAGACGATATCGCTCATCGATGCCGGGAGCTGCTCGCTGCCTGTGTCGAGCTTTCCGACACGGTCATCTTCGTGACCAACGAGGTCGGGATGGGAAT
>JALLOF010000298.1 GCA_027717595.1 Nitrospinae bacterium AH_259_B05_G02_I21
GAGGCTATCCTGTCAAATTAATAAAGCAGCCGTCCAGATATTAAAATAATCTTGCGATCAGCTTAGACTGCTCAGTTTCTTTAACTCCTCGTCAACCTTCGCTCTCTTGAATTCTAGGTACTTCCTGTAAGCCTCGTCGATCGCCGATATGACCGCCTTTTGGGCTACATTGAAGTAACGCTTTTGAATCTCACTGACGATGGGGTCGATGCCTTCCTCCAAGTCATATCCTATCAGGAGGTCAAGGATGAATCTCTCCCCAAGTGATGGAACGATAGTGCAAGCGGCGTCCACCACCTTGCTATCACTTGGATCAACCTCAAGCTCAACACCCAGAACTCCGTAGCTATGGTCGGCGGTAACGCTTTTGGGCAACCGGGCATAACCCGCACAAATTATTGTATTTTTAGCCCTGAGAGATACCTCCTTCATTAACGCCTCCATAGTGTAATTAAGTTAAATACAACAAAGGGTAAATCTTGTCAAGAGTTTTTAATTTTTTCACCCTTCACAGTTTATTAAGGTCTAAAATTCAATCCCAGCCGAAAAACTACAATCAGAAGACCGAAAAGGAACCCATCACTGGATGAGCACTGGCGCAGAGAGGCTATTGTTGGGTGGGGTGTTTTCGTCCTCGCTTACGATGAGGTCTGGGG
>JALLOF010000299.1 GCA_027717595.1 Nitrospinae bacterium AH_259_B05_G02_I21
TCCACAAGCTTATGGCCGGGAAGGAACGCTACCAGGTCCTGCACTTCCGCCGCCACCAACTGGCCCTCAACCTGAGCGAAATCACTGGGGCGGGCCAAATCAAGAAGGGGGTCAAGCAGATGACGGCGAGCGAGCTCAGGCACCTGGCCGACGAGCACCCCCCTGGCAACCGAGAAGGCACCATCGCGCTCGTGGAGTACTACAAAAAGTTCTCCCTGCCGGTGGCCGCCCTCCTGCTCGGGTTTGTGGGGGCACCTCTGGGGATGGTCAACCGACGCAGTGGGCGATCGGGCGGCTTCGTTATGAGCACCGTCGTCGTGCTGTTCTACTATCTCCTCTACACCACGGGAGAGGGCCTGGGCGACGAGGGGCGCATCCCGGCGCTTGTGGCCATGTGGATGCCTAACGCCGCAATCGCGCTGCTCGCCGCCTACCTCGTTGCGAAAACGGCCCTGGAGCGACCCTTCACCTTTGCGGAGAAGGTGGTGCGGCGGCTCGCCGCGGTGGGCAGCGCCGTTAAGCGGCTCGTGGTGGGCCGGCTCGATACCATATAGGCAGGCCTTGCCGATGCGGATTCTCCGAGCGTATCTGCGTTACGAGTTCTTGAAGTTCTTCAGCCTCATTCTGGTGGGCTTCGTCGGCCTCTACCTCATTG
>JALLOF010000029.1 GCA_027717595.1 Nitrospinae bacterium AH_259_B05_G02_I21
GGCCCCGCGGGCGAGGCCTGGCGGGCGATCGGCCGCTCGGTCCTCGTGCCGAGTTTTTTCGATCTTTTCGAGGAACGAGATAGGGAAACGACAGGGGAAGAAGTGGACGACGTCCCCATTTACCAAGCCTTGGCAGCCGCCGGGGAGTTGATAGCCGCCCCGGTCGAGGGGGCGTGCTTTGACCTCGGCATCCCCGAAGGCTACGAAGCCGCCCTCTCCTTCGAAGCCGACCTTCCAGCCGGCGACCCGGAACCCCTTAAAACATAGACGGACTCGCCTGACATCCCGACACCAGACAGTGGGCCGGCTGCCTTCTCACTCAAGCGTGGCCTGCGGCGAGCTGCTCCTCGAAGCGGTTCCACTCCTTGAGCATGCACCGGTCCATCACAACGGTAAGGCCCGCTTCGCGGGCCCGCAGAGCTGCCTCGACGTTCACCACTCCTTCTTGAAGCCACAGCGCCGTGGCACCGACGCGGACGGCCTCCTCCACAAGGCCCGGCACGTGCTCTGGCCGCCGGAAGACGTCCACCACCTCCACCGGAGCGAGCGCCGCCTCCAGGTTCGGATAGCTGGGCTCGCCCAATATCTCCGTCGCGTTGGGGTTCACGGGGATAATCCGGTAGCCTTTCGACTGGAGAAAGCGGGCCACAGCATGGCTGTCGCGCGTGGGGTCCGGCGAACAACCGACTACGGCGACGGATCGGCAGGAGCGCAGGATGGAAAGGATATCTTCGTCCCTTGCGAAGGAAGCGAGGGGCATAGAGGGCTAAAGGATGAGGTCGTCGTCGGACCAGGTCGTCACCAACTTGGTGAGCTCCTGGGTGGCAGGGCTCTGGTACCGGCCAGGAACGGAAAGCATGGTCAACTCCCTGGCGATGGCCCCTTCCTTGATGGGGACCACGGCGATGGTTCCCATCGTCCGTTCCTTGGTGATGGTGTAGAGCGAGAGGATGGAAACCCCGAGGCTGCTCTCCACTCCCGCCTTGACGGCCTCGGTAGAGCCGAAGGTGAGGAAGCGGTTGAGGTGGTCGATGCCTGCGGCGTGGAAGGTCTCTTCGACAAACCGCTGGAGCGGGTTGTCGGGATCGTGGCAGATGAACGGTTCCTTGGCAACCTCGGCCAGCGGCACCGAGGAACGCATGGTCCAGGGATGCTCCTTGTGTACGGCTAGGACCAACTCATCGGTGAAGAACGGGGTGGCGATGAGTCCCCCGGAAGAGAGTTCTTCTTCAATGAAGGCGAGATGGATTTTCCTATCCCGCAGCAGCTGGCATAGCTCATCCGTGTCAGCCTCGATGAGAGAGATGACCACATGGGGGTGCCGTTGGCGGAAGGCCCCCAAGGGGCGCGGCAGGAAGTACTGGGCAATGGTGCCGGCCGCACCGACAGCGAGCTCGCCCCGCTTGAGGCCCTTGAAGCCGTCGAGGGCTTCCTGGGCTTCCCCATGGAGCCTCAGCAGTTGCTTGGCGTACTGATAGAGGATCTGGCCCGCCTCGGTGAGGACCACACCGCGGGCCTCCCGGTCGAAGAGCCGAACCCCGTAGAACTCCTCAAGGGCGGTCATCTGTTGGCTGATGGCGGGCTGGGAGCGGGAGACGAGCTCCGCCGCCTGGGAAAAACTCTGTTTCTCCACCACCAGACAGAATGTTTTAAGTCGTTCTAAGTCCATACAAAATCACTACCAATGGTTTGCGAGGCGAGAGTATATCACACCTCCACCCCCATGCCAACCAGCAGGAAAGAGCGCCGGTTCGGCATCGAACAGGGGAGCCGAACCGCCTCTCCTGGCATTGTATGAAAGCGCAATGCCGATGGCAAGTCATCGGCCCTAATGAGGTGGCCCTCGCCACGGACCTGCGATATAATCCACCGCCTGTCTCACCCCTTTAGGAGAATCCTCGTGCCAAATCGCCTCAATCAGAACGTCACCCTAAGCTCCGGAACGTTCCTGTTTATTATCGGTCTGTTCACTCTCTGGGGAGGTAACGTGGTAGCCATTAAAGTGGGCCTTCGTGGGCTGCCGCCGTTCGGGATGGCCGCCCTGCGCTTCATCCTCGCTGGGCTGTTCCTGGCGGTCTGGATGCGGGCCCAATCCGTTTCCTTCCGGCTCGACCGCAGGGAGGTGTTCCATCACACCATCAACGGTATCTCCTTTACGGCCCAGATAGCCCTATTTTACCTCGGAGTCGAGCTCACATCGGCAAGCTACGCATCGATCCTCATCAACTCGAACCCGTTCTTCGTCCTACTCCTAGCCCACTTCTTCGTGGCCGGTGATCGGCTCAGCGCTCAGAAGGTGTTCGGCCTCACCCTGGCCTTCACCGGTGTTGCCTTTCTCTTCACCGGCCAGATCGGCGGCGGCCGTTGGCTTGGCAACGCCCTTGTCGTTGCGAGCGCGGCGCTCCTCGGCGCTCGGATCGTCTACGTCAAGCGCCTCATCTCTACCATGGAGCCATCCCAGGTGGTATTTTGGCAGATGGTCGTCGGCGTGCCGCTGTTTCTGTGGATGAGCAGGTTGACCGAGGCAGGGCGCGCCTGGCACTTTTCCCCTGCAGTCACGACTGCTATTCTCTTTCAAGGCATCGTCGTCGGGGGCTTTTGTTTCTTAGCCGCCACCACGCTCCTTCAGCGTCATAACCCTTCAACCCTCTCGGTCTTCTCTTTCTTCATCCCCCTCTCTGGGGTCTCCCTCAGCTACCTATTGCTTGGCGACCCCATGACCAGAACTCTCGTGCTGAGCGTCGCTTTCGTGGCCGTGGGCATCGCCCTTGTCCATCGGCCCACGGCGACCCGGTCTGGAACCACGGACGGCGAAGAGGTGGAAATTCCTACCGCCGACCCGTATCATTAGGGAGCGCCGAGAAAAGCAAGCCTCGAAGGAGGAGGAGGTACGACCCATGGGCGAGGGGCTAAAGAGTGCCTATGAGAGAGCCTTAGAGCGTCTCAAGGATAAGGGGATGGAGCCGGTCGAGACGGCACTGACCGACGAGCAAAAGCGTGAGATCGCCGAGATTAGGAAGGAATTTGAGGCCAAGATCGCCGAGCTGGAGATCATGATGCAGTCATCCATCACGGAAGCTCATGCAGAAGGGGAAGAAAGCGAGCCCCGCTTTGCTTCAAAGAGGGCTTCGCTTATGGAAGAGATGGAAAAGCGCGTGGAAGCCGTCAGGCGACGGGCGAAGAAAAGCAGTTGATCTGGAACTCCTTCCGGGCGCCTTTTTCATGGACTGCAAGTGTTTGGGTGTGATATTATCTGGACCCTTATCGTTAGCCGAGAAGGGCTTATGTCGTTCGCAAGAGTCATCGCTATGACCCTCGCCCTTGCGGGAGTGGTCACCCCCGGTTGGGCGGCCGAGACCGAACCATACGGCACAATGGTGGCAATGAAGGTCAAGGGCGTGACCTTGGACCCGACCAGCTCGAAACCCATCGCGGTGCTAGAGACCAACGAAGAGACCACGCGCCTGCTGCCTATATGGATAGGCCCCTTCGAAGCCAATGCCATCGCCATCGAAATGGAAGACATCTCAACGGTTCGTCCCCTGACCCACGATCTGATCAAGAACATCCTCAGCGGGGTAGAGGCAAAGCTCCAGCGGGTCATCATTACGAAGCTGGAGAACAATATCTTCTACGCCGTTCTCCGTCTCGAGATTAACGGCCGGGAGGTCACGGTCGATAGCCGTCCCAGCGACGCCATCGCCGTCGCCCTGCGGATGAACGCCCCCATCTTCGCCACTGAGCAGGTCCTTGAGGCAGCCAAGACCATCGAGCAGACCAAACGCGACGCCTTGACCCTGACCAAGAACACCATCGGCTTGACGATCCAGGCGCTCACCCCCGATATCGCCGAGCATTTCAGCCTGATTGAGGGAAAAGGCGTGCTCGTCTCCCACGTCCAGCAAGATAGCGGAGCGGCCTCAGCAGGTGTTCGACGAGGAGACATCATTACCGCCGTGGGGGACCGGGAGACCGATTCCATCCAAGCCTTCCTGGAGGCGTTTGAAGCCGTCAAGGGCCAAAGCCAGGTGGCCCTCCACCTCCAGCGGGGCAACGACCGCTACGATCTCACTCTCAACTTGAACTCCTCGAAAGAGTGACATCGCCCCATGCCCACAGGGCCGCGCAGTTGGTGCCTCTTTGGAAGCATCACCGCCCTGACGGCCGCTATCGCCCTTGCCTCCGGTTGCTCGCCTCCGGTCCGGGTCTCAGGCTTCGCGCCCCCGACTAACGTCCTAGCGTTCACCCATCCTAAGCTCGCCGACTATCCCCTCCAGCGAATCGCCATTCTCCATTTCAACAACAGAACCCCTACGCCAGAGGCCGGCGAGACCATCTCCGAGTTCTTCTACGAGGAGCTCAGGCACCGGACTGTTAAGATTATCTTGCCCCCTTTGCCGGCAGACTACACGCAGCTCAACCTGGAGATCCCACTTGGCCACCGGGTGGGTGGACGGCTGCCTCCCCCCAAGGTCACCCCTCAGGCGATTGAACGCATCTTGAGGCAACTGGAGCCGGCCATCCGTGAAGCCCTCGTCGCCGACAGCCTTTCGGAACCGCCAGGGCCGCAGGTCGCCGTTGGCTCCGACCCGGGCGCCCCATCCATTCCAAGCCACATTCGCCTGTCGGAGGCCGAGAAGGCCGAGGCCGTCTCTTCGGCCCGTCGGCCGTCCGGGGGGCGGCTAGTAGACGGCCTCGTGGTGGGCGTCATCGGTCGCTACCGTAACCGTCAGGGAAGTCCCCTCACGGTTCGCCAGCCAGCCAGTGTCGCCTACGACATTTATCTCCTCTCGACGATTGACGGAGCGGTTCTCTGGCAGGCCTCGTTCGACGAGACGCAGGTGCCGCTCTTTGAGAACATCATGACGATCGACCGGTTCGTTCAAGGAGGGGGGGTGTGGCAGACCCACGACATGCTGACCCGCATCGGCATGGCCAGAGTCCTCGCCACCTTTCCAGGCGTGATCCTGCCCACACCGCCACCACCTGAAAAGGTCAGTAGTGAGGTAGAATCACCCGCTGAATGATGGTCCAACAATTGACGGCGATGGAATACTTACGCAGCCCATCTCGGCGCTTCAGCCTAAGGCTTTTGGAAAGAAGATGCTCGCCACCGGCGCATCCCAAGGGAGTCGGGAGACCATGAGCACAATGTTGCGGCCGGCGGGAGTGTTCCTTCTGGGATTCTTGCTGGTTATCCCCACAAAGACATGGGGGACGCTATTGGCTCCATCCTCTCCGGAGGCCACGGGCAGACTAATTGGTATTGAAGCCCTCTCGCCAACCCACCAGACGGCGGTCCAGCGGCTATTGGAGGCTGAACCCCTTTACATACGAATCACTACAAGTCCGTTCCGCACCACCCTGCGCATCTACGATTACCTCCTGGCACGTCTCCCGCTGGCGGCTACATTGGGTCGCTCGCTCGCACTTGGCCCGTACATTATCGAACACACCGGGCCCGGGACTTTCCGTGGCACCGACCAGCAAAGCCTCAGCGGGACCTTCCGCGAGATCGGAACCGAGAACGGCCATCGCGTCTACCTGGGCCGGGGCCGCTACGACGGGCAATTGTTTCGGGGTGTGACTGGGCGAGTCCTCATCGTCCTTCGCTACGAGCCGCTGGTCCTCGACGACGGCCAATCCGCCGTCGCCAACACGGTCCACTGCCTCGTTCGGCTCGACAACGCCATCCTTCATGCCCTTGCGCGGGTCTTCGGGTCGGTCATCCACGTCCTCATTGAAGCCAAACTCCGACGGTCCATCACGGTCGCCAAGAACCTTTCGGAGCGGCTGGACGCGGACCCCAAGGCCGTCTACCAAGCCATGACCAACTCCCCATCCATCACACAAGAGGAGCGGGCCGAGTTCACCCGCTGGTTCCTGCAACCCTGAAGGGGGCCCCCACACGATACCCACACGACAGGCCTTTGCCCAAACCCAACGGACCGTCGGACCGGGGCAGGGCGTGGGGAATACTATCGACGGGTGGGGAAGCTGGAAGGAGAGGTCTTGCTGGACGATTGCACCAAAGGCCTCAGCAGCTCCACCATCGCCTCGGCCGCCAGGCGATTGCCCTTGGCATTCCAATGAAAGTCTTTTTCATCGTAAAGGATGGCGCCGCGAGCCGCTGCTTCCCGAAAGGGAGGAAGCAGGAAGAGGCACTGCATCCCCTCCCGCTCACAGAAGGCTCCAAGAAGTTGCTGAGGACGCTGCCTCTCGAGGCGCTCTCCGGCCTGGCGAAGCTCCTGGAATCGGGCCAACAGCTCGTCCCAAGACCGCCGGGTCACCTGGCCTCGGAAGGGAACGTCCATGAGGACGAACCGAGCCCCGCTGGCCTCGGTCATCCGACGAAACTCCTTGATAATGGCAAAGGTCAGATCCCATGCCTCCCGGGCCAAGGGGTGGGAGGGTGAAGCATACCACTGAAAGTACTCGAAGGGATGGTCGCTCAACTTCCTGGCGGTCTTCCCTTTGACCCGTCGGACCATCTCCCGAATCCGCCTTGGAAAGAAGGTATAAATGCGGAAATTCCGGCGCATGAAATCGCGCACCACCCCCCGCGTGTTGGTCTTCGGCTGATAGGGGAGCCGCTCCAGCCGACCGTCGGGGGCGAGGCGATAGTACGGCCGATCGGTGTCCCAGTGGAGCCGGGGATGGTTGGCGGCCGGGTCGTTGTGGGCGAAGGCCAGCACGACCAGGTCCGGGTGGTAGCTGAGCCCCTCCCGCCCCAAGAGCAAGAGTTCCTGCGCGGTGCCGAAGTTCGATATTCCGAGGTTCACCACCTCCACGGAATGTCCCTCGGCCCTCAATCGCTCCTCCAGCAGGTGGGAGAAGGACTGCTCGTACGGGGTGTTGAAGGCTTCTATGTAGGAATCCCCAACGACGACGATGCGATACGTGCCCGGGGGCTTGACGTAAGGACGCACCGGTCCACGGAAGCCTCTCTCGTTGATCTCGACGTAATGGCCGATGGGGCCTTTCTTCCAGTATCCGGCCTGGCCGGGGATGTGGGAGGTTCCGTAGACGGGGTCGCGCTGAATGAAACGCGGCTCCTCGAGGTGGAAGAGCCGGATGAGCATCTCACACACGCCCGCCGTGCCTACGATGGCCACCACAACGACGAGCGCACGGATAAGCCACCTCGGACGTCGGGCTTCGCCCATCGCGTCTAGGCTCGAAAGGCACGCACCGCCAAGGCGAAAAAGAGGGCGGTGAAGCCCACAGTGATGGCGAGGTCGGCTGCGAGCCCAACGGGCCGGCCGAAGAGGAATGGCCCAAACCGGGCCGCAACGGGCCAGCCCACCCCCTGAGTTGTCAGGACCACCAGACGCAGCGCACCCACCGCGTACGTCGCTGGGTTGATCATGACAAGAAGATCCATCCATGCAGGCAGGTTGACCAACGGGAAGACCGCCCCACAGGTAAAGAAGATCGGCAGAGCAAGAAACTGGTTGGCAACGATGAATCCGATGTGGGATCGGACCAAGCCGGCTAATGCCACACTGGCCGCCGTCGTGGCGAAGGCGAAGAGGATGATGATCGGGCCGAGCTGCAACACCATCGGCAGGCTTAGGGAGATTCCCACGATGGGAGCCAGCCCAACCATCACCAGGGCCTGGAGAGCCGTGAGGGTCGTGCCCGAGAGAATTCGCCCAAGGACCATGCTGGAAGGGCGGATGGGCGCCACAAGAAAGGCCTTCAGGTAGCCGAACTCCCGATCGGCCACGATACCGAAGGCGGAGAAGAGGCCGCTGAAGAGGATGGTCATCCCCACAATACCGGGATAGACGAACTGAAGGTAGCTAATCTCGCCGCCAAGGGCTCCGGGCCGGAAAGCGCGGTTCATGCCCACACCGAACAGGAGCAGCCACATGAGGGGCATGGCCAAATGGGAGGCCGAACGGCCCTTGTTGCGGAGGAACTGAATGACGTCCCGCCACCAGATGGCCCCGACAGCGGCCATCTCGCGGGAGAGGCCGTCCATCACTGCTTTCTCCTATGGCGGAACACCCTCTGGAGGCTGGCCGCGTCAAGCTGCTCGTCGCGGATGCCGTGGCCCGTCAGCGTCAAGAACACCTCGTCCATGCTCGCCGCCCCATGCGAGGCCTTCAAACCACCCGGAGTATCGACGGCGATAAGGCGACCGTGATCGATAATCGCCACCCGGTCAACCCGCTCCGCTTCCTCCAGGTAATGGGTGGTCAGAAAGAACGCAGTCCCGTAGTCACTGCGGATTCGCTCGATGTAGGACCAGATGCGCTCGCGGCTTTGGACGTCGAGGCCCAAGGTCGGCTCATCGAGAAAGAGGACGCGAGGACGAGTCATGAGGCCTCTGGCGAATTCCAGCCGCCGCTGCATCCCACCGGAGAAGGTTCGAACGAGGTCGTCGCGCCGATCGATAAGCTCAACGAGCCGCAGCATCTCTTCGATGCGTTCTTCCCGCTCGCTCCGAGGCAACCCGTAGAGGACGGCGTGGAGCCAGAGGTTCTCGCGGGCCGTGAGGTCCCTATCCACCGCAGCCTCTTGAAAGACCACCCCGAAGAGGGCCTTCGCCGCCTCGGCCTGCCTGACGACATCCACCCCACCCAACGTGATGGCGCCGCTGGTGGGCTTGATCAGCGTCGTAATCATCGCGATGGTTGTAGTTTTGCCCGCCCCGTTTGGCCCCAGAAAGGCTAAAATCTCGCCGGGAAATAGCTCCAACGAGACACCATCAACCGCCCTAAATCCACCGAACTCCTTCACCAGGTCCTTGACGACCAGGAGGGGTCCTACCATGTCTCTTCCTCCAGGAACAGGAAAGAAGAGAATTATACCACCGGGGGACCAATGGAGCCAGACACCCCCTACCGCTTTGGGGGACAGGGCAGAGGAGGGATCGCATCGAGCGGGATGCGTTCTCGGTAGATCATGGCGCGCCCCATGGGCCACACATCCGCATCGGCCTCCTCGACTCCTACGCCGAGACCGATGAATTCCAGATCGTCCAAATCCCCGGGAACCGTCCACGGGATGGGCCGGCTCTCAATGGTCAACAGGAGGGGTCCTGCCGCTAGGCGGCGAGTCCAGGGGGAGTGGAACCCTCGGTGGTTGTGCTCGGGACGGAGGCGTCCGATGGTAATGGGGGTCCCAAGGCCCTCAGGGCCGATAGTTCGCAGAGACAACGCCGCACCGCAGCACTCCGCCTTCTCCATCAAGTAGGGCAAAGCGAGGCCCCCAGAAAGCGGGAGCGCCAGCCAGTCGCCCTCCGACCTGCCCTGTTCGATACCCATCACACTGGCCAACACGACCTTCAGCCGGCTTGGAGCCGTTAGGCAAAAAGCAACGGCGTACTTTGGGCCGATGGTCGATAATTTGAGCCGCTTCGCATCGGTCGACCAAGGAGCGAACAGCCCGTCACCAATATGGTGACGGGCGTTGTCCAGCAAGTAGATATCCGCCCGGGCTGGCGCCAGCCCCAGATGGACCGTTACCGCGACGGCCACAAGAGCCCTCTGCACCATGGCGGGTCCACCTCTTCGGCGGGCTTCCTTCTTCGTGGATGAAGTATTGATACCGTTTGCAACGAAACGACCCGTGGGTAAATGCCGATGGAATCAGCGAGTGGTACGCTGTCGAGAGAAAAGTGGAGGGGCCGCCCTTGGGCTTACGTTCTCCGCCTCATCCCCGACCCCGCAGCCGTTTAATGACGGGGGGGAGGACTTCGAGCACGTGGTCGATGTCGGACTCGGTGATCCCTCGCCCGAGGCTGAAACGCACGCTCCCGCGCACCCGTGCCTCGTCAAGACCCATGGCGACCAGCACGTGGGAGGGCTTCACCTTCCCCGAGGCACAGGCGCTACCGGTCGAGACGGCAACCCCCTCCAGGTCCAGGCCAATCACGACCGACTCGCCTTCCACCGCTTCGAAGCTCACGTTTAGGGTATTGGGCAGCCGGCTGACGGGGTTGCCGTTGAGCACGACCCCGGAAATGCGCTCGGCGATGCCTTTCCAGAGCCGGTCGCGCAGCTGCTGCATCCGCTTCTCGTATTCCTCGCGCCGCTCTGCCGCCAGGCGGCAAGCGACCCCGAACCCGACAATACCAGCCACATTCTCGGTGCCCGCCCGGCGCCGCATCTCGTGGGACCCTCCAGTGATGAGCGATTTGAGCTCCAAGCCCTGACGAATGTGGAGCACCCCCACGCCCTTGGGTCCATATAGCTTGTGACACGAGAAGCTTGCCATGTCGCAGCCCAAGGCCCCGACATCCACTGGCATCTTTCCCGCCGCCTGGACCGCGTCAACGAGCAGCGGGACGCCCCGCTCGCGGGCCAAGGCGGCGACCTCCTCGATGGGCTGAATCGTCCCCACCTCGTTGTTGGCATGCAACACGGCGACGAGGAGCGTCTCGTCGGTGATTGCCGCGGCGACGTCCTTCGGCTCCACCATGCCCGTCTCATCCACCGGGACGACGGTCGTGCGGAAGCCGTCCGCCTCCAGGTCGTGACAGGTCTCGAGCACAGAGCTGTGCTCGACGGCACTCACAACGAAATGCCGACCGTGGTCGCGTTTGGCTGTGGCGATCCCCCGGATGGCCATGTTGTTGGCCTCACTGCCGCCGCTGAGAAAGATCACCGAGAGGGGGTCCGCCCCAATGAAGGCGGCAACCTCGTCTCGGGCCTCGTCAAGGGCCACCCGAGCGGTGCGGCCAACGGCGTGAATGCTCGAGGGATTGCCAAAGCGATCCCCCAGGTACGGCAGCATGGCCTCACGCACCGCCGGGTCCACCGGCGTGGTGGCGTTATGATCAAGGTAGACTGTTCGCATGGTTGGATATTGGTCGGGCGCCTTACCGTTGGCCCACAGAGCGGTGGGCCGCAGGCTTGGCCGCCCCCCTGCCCTCGGACTTTAGTCCCTTGATCTCCTGCTCCAAGGCATCGACCCGCTCCAAAAGCTCTTTGATGGCGGACCCGGAGGGGTCGGGCAGGAGATGGTGGTCTAGGTCGACTTTCTTGGGGTCCCGCTTCCGCCCTTTCTGGAAAACAACCTTGGCGGGAATCCCTACCACGGTGCTAAAGGGAGGGACGGAGCGAATGACCACGCTTCCCGCCCCCACGATCGCGTTGTCGCCCACCGTGAAGGGCCCGAGAATCTTCGCCCCGGCACCGACGACGACGTTTTTGCCCAGGGTGGGGTGGCGCTTTTCCTTCTTGAGGCTCGTGCCTCCGAGGGTAACCCCATGGTATAGAGTACAGTTCTCGCCGATCTCGGCGGTCTCACCGATCACGACGCCCATCCCGTGGTCGATGAAGAAGCCAGAACCGATCCGTGCTCCGGGGTGAATTTCTATCCCCGTCAGGAACCGATTGACGTGTGAGAGCAGACGGCCGAGAAGGTAGAGCCGGTTACCCCAAAGCCCGTGAGCGAGCCGGTGTATCAGGAGGGCGTGAACGCCAGGGTAGCAGAAGATGACCTCGAGGATAGATCGAGCAGCCGGGTCCCGCTCGAAGACAACTTCGATGTCGCGCTTCAAGGTCGCCCACCAACTCATAACGCCATCTCCATCCGGGCTCACCTGTAGCTGAGCCCGACGCAGGGTGCCTTCATGCAGTGTAGGATGGTGACTTCAGCCTGTCAAGGCGCGGAGGGGGATAACCCGTTGAGGGCACGAGCCTTGTCGTAGTGCTTCAGAAGCTGAGCCATCAACGAGTCCCACGAGCGGCTCTCGGCAAAGGCTCGGCCCCGCGCCCCAAAAGAGGCGGCCAAGGCGGGATCATTGAGGAACTCATCTATCTTTCGGGAGGCCTCGGCCGGATCGTCAGGATGAAACGTAAGCCCGGCAGAGCTCTCCTCGATTAGGTCTCCGGTCCCATATGCCCCGGCCCCCACTACGGGAAGGCCGCTTGCGAAGGCCTCCATGACCGCGTTGGGACATCCCTCGGTGACGGAGGGCATGAAGAAGATGTCCGAGGAGGCGTAAGCCGTGGCCAATTCATCCCCGCTCAGGTAGCCCGTAAAGGTGTGGCTAGCCCCGCGAAACGCCTCGGATAGGGACCCCCTCTCGGGCCCGTCTCCCACGATGACCCAGTGAACCCTTTCCAGCAGAGTGGCCAGGGCCACAAGGGTCTCCATGTTCTTCTCCCTCGCCAGACGACCTACGTATAGAACCAAGGGTCGGCCATCGCCACCGGCGCCCCTGACCGACGAGCGCCACTCCTCGTTACGCCTTCGGGGATTAAACCGCTCGACGTCAACCCCTCGGGGCCAGACGAACACCCGCTTTAATCCCCACTCGTGCAGGAGGTCCGCGACCGACACCGATGGAGCCAAAGTCATATGGCAGTCCTTAAACACCATCCAGACCCACCATCTGAGAATCCGGCGGAGAAACCTCACTCCGTGGTGCGCCACGTAGTCGTGGTAGAGGGTATGGAAGGAGGCAACCCGAGCTACCTTCTGTCGTCGGGCGAAGTAACTGCCCACCGCACCCAAGATTATAGGGTGAAGGAAGTGTACGACATCGGGCCGAAAGGCTTCCAGCTCGCGTCGCATCCGAGCCGCCTGGGGCACCGGCAGGCAAAAGCTCGAGCGAGCCCATCTATTGGTCGTCATCGTAGGAAAGCCCACGAACGGTCCTTGCGTCTGCCCGGCCAATCCATCGTCGGCGATGAAGACCCGGGCCTCGTGGCCGTTCCTTTCCAGATAGTCCAGCATAACGGTAAGAAGGTTGGAAACACCACCTGGAAAATCGTGGGGAAGCTCCCTAAAGATAGCCACGCGCATCCCTTTTTCTCCCTAGCGGTTCAAAACTCCCCTAAGCAGGCCCCTGCCTTCCGACCACAGCGAATATATGTCGTGCCAGGTTCGGGAGCCAGCCAGGCGGCGTGCAACGTAGGTGGGCCGGCCGTAGAATGCCCTGACGGCTTCGCGACGAAGCTCCGTCAATCGCTCGGGACTCAAGTACTCTGTCGCGATAGCCGGGTCTCCCAGAGAGCTATCGAGGTCGAGCCGATTGGGATCGGTCCATCCCTGGGCGAGGGCGAGACGGCGGAAGGAGGTCCCCATGCGTGGGGTCGCAACGTTGAAGGTCGCGAAATCCAGGGGCAATTCGGTCGCCCACCGGATGGTCCGTCGAACCGCCTCCTCGTCCTCCCCCGGTAGGCCCAGGATGAAGGTCCCCAGCGTGCGCACACCTCGACGGTTGCACGCCTTGAGGGTCGCCTCGGTCGTCTCCCTGGGGATGGCTTTGCCGAAGCCCGCAAGCAGCTTGTGATTGACCGTCTCCAAGCCGAAGATAATCGTGTGGCAGCCGGCCTCCTGAATCACCTCAAGGAGTTCCTCGTCAATAATATCGGTCCGCGAGAAACAGACCCACCCGAACCGGGGCGTGAACGAAGCCAAGCGCGAGCAAAGCTCCAAGGTCCTTTGCCTGTGGACTCCGAACGTCTGGTCTCGAAAGAATATCTCTCTCATGCCGAGGTCGTGCAGGTACTCGATCTCCTCCATGACCCCGTCGAGGTCGCGCAGTTTGAAGCCCAGGTGTCCACTGATGCAGTACTGGCAGGGAAACGGGCACCCAAAGTCGCTGAGCACGGTCGCGAAGTGGCGCCGCCGGGCGAGGATGAACCGATACGCCTCCAAGGGGAAAAGTTCGTGCCGGGGCCGGGGCACAACGAAGGAGCCCCGCCCTCTGGACAGAGGCGTAGAGACGACAGACCCGTTTCCGTCCCGGTAGATGGCGTTCTGGCTAGGTCGGCCTTCCAAGAGGTCCAGGATGTCGGGCGTGGAGAAATCGAGGAGGACTCCATCTATTTCCTTTCTGGTCCTAAGGATGTCCTCCCCGTGGTCCAAGACCAGATCGCCAGTCACGAACATGCGTGGAGCCCCGTTGCTCTTGATGGCCTGGAAGATTTCATGGTCCTCGACGAAGGACGGAGCCGAGGTTAGCGCCACCACCGCAGCGGGACGAAGGGACTTCACATAGGCGACGGTAGCTCGTGGACTCAAGCCCTGGACAACTGAATCAAGGACACGGACGTGGTAGTGGTCCCCAAGCCAGCCACTCAGAAATAGTAGATCAACGGGATGGTAGTAATAGGAGGCTTTCGAGACCTTGGAGCAAAAGTAGTCCCGCATGATGCGCTGGTTGCCCGGCGGGTTGAGCAACAGGACTGTGGATCGCGCCATAGGCCACATCATACTAGATAGTTGTTTCGCCTACAATACCATGAGCTTGCAAGGGGTGCAAGGCGTCCTCACCGCTTGCGGCGCCGGCCGAAACCCCCTCCGCCCGGGGTATAGATGGAGACAATCTGCCCAGCCTTCACCTGCCGGTTGACCTTTCCTGGCAGGACCTCAACTCGCCGCCCCTTGCGCAGCAGATTGAGGCCCGGCATCCCGGGCCTACCACCTCGAAGGCCGTAAGGCCCCCGGCGGCGGCGATCACTGAGGATCGTCAGCGAGGCATCGCAAAGCACCTCCACCTCGCGAACCACCCCGTCGCCGCCGGGGTGACGCCCGGCACCCCCGCTTCCTCGACGAAGCGCATAGCGCACCACCCGGAAGGGATAGGCGTACTCCAGGGCCTCAATAGGCGTATTCATGGTGTTGGTCATATGGGTGTGGACGGCGTTGAGCCCCGGCCCCATCGCGCTCGCCCCCACCCCGCCGGCGATGGTTTCGTAGTAGGTGAAGGGTCGGTGGCGGACGGAGTCGTAACCACCCAGCGTGAGATTGCTCATCGTCCCGGCCGAGGCCGCCGGGATGGCCTCGGGCATCGCCCGGGCGAACGCCCCAAGCAAGACATCGACAATACGCTGGGAGGTCTCAACATTGCCCCCGGCCACAGGCGCCGGGAAGCGGGCGTTGACTACCGTGCCTTCGGGGGCCACAACGGTGAGCGGCCTCATGCACCCGGCATTGCTCGGAAGCTCCAGGTCAACCAGACAGCGAACGACGTAGAAGACGGCGGAGAGGACTATGGGCTCGACCGCGTTCACGCTGCCGCGGACCTGGGGGTCGGTGCCCGTGAAATCGATATGAACCTTATCGCCCCGGACGGTCACCGCCACGGCAATCTTGATGGGTTGATCGGAAAGACCGTCGTCATCGAGGTAGTCCTCGAAGCGATACGTGCCGTTGGGGATGGACCGGATGGCCTTGCGGGTCATGCGCTCGGCGTAGTCCTGCAGGGCCCGCATTGCGGCAACGACGGTGCGCCGGCCGCGCGCGGCCACAAGCTCGACCAGCCGCTGCTCTCCGATGCGGTTGGAGGCTATCTGCGCCGCCAGGTCCCCTTCGCGCTCCTCGGGTGTCCGTACGTTGGCCAGCACGAGACGAACCACATCGCGCTCCACCACACCGCGGCACACAAGGGTCAAGGGAGGAATGCGAAGGCCTTCCTGGTAAATCTCCGTGGCCAGGGGAAGGCTTCCCGGCGTCATCCCTCCCACGTCGGCGTGGTGAGCCCGATTGGCTACGTAGAAGAGCGGTCGGCGGTCCCTGGACCCGATATAGACGGGCGCTACGAGGGTAATGTCGGGCAGATGGGTGCCCCCACGGTAGGGGTCGTTCATGATGACCATATCGCCACGGCCCATTGGGGCTTCGGCCCGCGCCGCCATGACCGCCAGAGGCATACTGCCGAGGTGGACGGGGATGTGGGCCGCCTGGGCGGCCATCTGGCCGTCGGCGTCAAAGACGGCGCAGGAGTAATCGCGCCGCTCCTTGATGTTGGGACTGTACCCCGTGCGGCCAAGGGCCACGCCCATCTCTTCCGCCACCGAGGAGAACAGGTTCTTGAACACCTCGAGGGCGATAGGATCGATCTTCATCGGCCCCGCTCCAGCCGCAAGTTGTACAGACGATCCACCTGGGCGACCCAGCCCGGCGGAACCCAGGTCGTGGCGCTGTACTCGGGCACCAGGGCCGGCCCCCGGAGACGCGCTCCCACGGGCAGGTCCTCGCGCCGGAACACGGACGCCTGCACGCGCCTTCCACCCGAGACGACGGCCTTGCGCTCCACGAGCCTGGGACGGGCAGGACGCCTCGGCGCCCGCCCTTTGGGCAAGACCACCGGCGCGACAGGCCCGGTGACATGGACCCGGACGGCCACGACCTCGACGGGCTGCTCCGGCCTTGCGTAGCCGTAGGTCGACTCGTGCTGGCCGTGAAAGGCCGCCACATAGTCTCGGCAGTAGGGGACGGACAGCTCGTAGGACTGACCCACATAGCGGCAATCGATCAACCGCTCCAAAATGAGGTCGTCCCGCGCCAGGCCTTCGGCCGCCATCTCCCGGCGCCCCTCGCTCTCCAGTCGGCGATACGCTCTATCGAGGTCCCTAGCCGAGAGCGCCTCGGCCTCCTTCATCACGGTGGCTACGTAGGTCCGCTTCACGTCGCTCATCACCATGCCCAGGGCCGAAGCGATGCCCGCGTGGTTCGGCACCACCACCCTTGGGATGGCGAGCCGCTCGGCGAGCTCGCAGGCGTGAAGGGCCCCGGCACCCCCGAACGAGACGAGAGTGAAGCGCCGCGGGTCGTGGCCCCGCTCGACGCTGATTACGCGGATGGCCCGCTCCATGGTGGCGTTGACCACCTCAATGATGCCCTCGGCGGCTCTCGTCCGGCTCACGCCGAGGGTGCTGGCGAGCGATTTCATCGCCCGAAGCACTCCCGCCTCGTCGAGCGGCATTGTGCCGCCGAGAAACCACCGGCCATCGAGGCGCCCGAGGGCGAGATTGGCATCCGTGACCGTGACCTCGCTCCCCTTGCCGTAACAGATGGGCCCGGGGTCCGCCCCGGTGCTCTCTGGCCCCACAACGAGCGCCCCACCCGGGTCGCGCCGTGCGATCGAACCCCCTCCGGCCCCGACCGTGTGGAGATCGATCATCGGAATATGTACGGGGACTCCTCCGACCGCTGCCTCGGCAGCCAAGGTGACCTCTCCGTCGCAGAGAGCCACATCCGTCGAAGTCCCTCCCATATCGAACGTGATGACCCGCTCGAAGCCTGCCCGCCTTCCGACGGCCAGACCCGCCACCACCCCACCGGCAGGTCCGGAGAGGATGGTATGGACCGGCTCAGCGGCTGCCCGAGCGGCGCTGATGGAGCCTCCGTTGGACTGCATGATGCGGAAGTGAGCCTTACCCAATGAGCGGCTCAGCCGCTCCAGGTGGCGGCCCATGACCGGGGCTACGTAGGCGTTGACCGTGGTCGTGGAGGCACGCTCGTACTCGCGATGCTCAGGCAGAATCCGATGCGAGCACGACACTGGGACGCCAAGCCCCCCGAGGGCCTCGGCCACGGCCAGCTCGTGGGCGGGGTTGACGAAACTGAAGAGGAAGCAGACCGCCACCGACTCTATACCCTGTCCCTGCATCTTTCGGCGCAATTCCGCTAACGCCTTGCGGCTCAATGGCTTGAGGACGGTCCCATCGTACAGTATCCGCCCGGTCACCCCATAACGCAGCTCCTTGGGCACCAGAGGCGGTGGGCAAGATGGCGTCAGGTCGTAGAGGTGTGGCCGGACCTGGCGGCCGATCTCGAGCAGGTCTTCGAAGCCCGCCACCGTGACGAAGGCCGTCCGGGCCCCCTTGCGCTCAATCAACGCATTGGTGGCCACCGTGGAGCCGTAGGTAATCTCGCATCGGGCCGGCTCCAGGCCAAGCTCCTCAAGACCCCGAAGCACCGCCTCGGCCGGATCATGGGGCGTGGAGAGCACTTTATGGACCCGCACACCCCCCTCGGAGGCCACGATGAAGTCCGTGAAGGTACCACCCGTGTCGATGCCCACTCGAGCCGTGCGCGATGCCGTCGATTTGGGAACCATTCCCCCTCCTCCGCTTTGACCCCCAGGCCAAAGCAGACGTTGGACGACGTAGACCTTACCATACGCCGGGCCGGAGGCGTCAACGCTTTTCCCGACGACCCTGTCTTGTCAAGAAGAAGAGAGTATGGTAGCCTTCAAGCCGTTTTTCGGCAGCCGGCGGGTCAAACCCACACCCGCCTGCCGCCCACGAATGACGAGAACCCTCCGATGAACAGCCCAGAGCTACCCACTCTCGACCTGAAACACATCACCACGGGGATCACGGCGGCCGGCCTGATCGATACGGCCTTCCACGCCTACAACGCCGCCCGGCTCAAGGAAGCCTGCCAGCTATTCACCACCCATCTGCTTCGAGAGGACGTCACCATCGGCCTGAGCCTTTCAGGAGCCCTGACCCCCGCCGGCCTTGGGACCTCGTGCCTCGTCCCCCTCATTCAGCGAAACTACGTGGACTGGATCGTCACGACCGGGGCAGTCCTCTATCACGATCTACACCTGGGGCTCGGCTTCTCCTTTTATAGAGGGAGCCCCGGGCTTGATGACATCGAGTTGCGCCGACGCAAGCTCATCCGCATTTACGACGTCATCATCGAGTTCGACGCCATGCGAGAAACCGACCGGTGGCTTCGGAAGGTGTTCGAAGACCCCGTCTTCCGACAGCCCCTCGGCTCGGCAGAGCTCCACTACCGTCTGGGCGAGAAAATCGCCGAGAGCGAAAAGCACCTCGGACTCGGGGGCAAGACGATGCTCGCCGCCGCCTACGCCGCAGGGGTGCCCATCTACGTCGCCTCGCCCGGAGACAGCTCCATCGGCCTTGTGATAGCCGAGCGGGCCCTCGTCGAGGATACCATCGTCTTCGACGTCAGCCGCGACGTCAACGAGACGGCGGCCATCGTCAACCACGCCAAGCGCAAGGGCGCAAGCGCGGCCGTCTCGATCGGCGGGGGCGCCCCAAAGAACTTTCTGCTGCAGACGGGGCCTCAGCTCGAGGACATTCTCGGCCTCGAGGCCATGCCACACGACTACTTCATCCAGTTCACCGACGCTCGGCCCGATACGGGGGGTCTCTCAGGCGCTACTCCCTCCGAGGCCGTCTCGTGGGGCAAAATCGACCCGGCGATGCTCCCCCACGCGGTGACGGCCTACGTGGACGTCACCATCGCCCTGCCGCTGCTTGCGGCCTACGTCTTGGAGAGGGGCCTCGAGCGGGAGGCGAAGAGACTCTATGACCGCCGGCCCACGATGCTCAAAGACCTCCAGACGGATTTTGTCGAACACGAGAAACAGATCGGCAATCTGCCGCCGGACTTCGAGCCAAAGGCCCTCTAGGTGTGCCGAATGTCTTCTGGACACACTACCATTAACAAGGTATAATATCTTATGATGTTATATAACAAAGGTATTCCCCGATACCCGAGCCCAACTCATGGTTGATTGATCCCCGTGAATGGCATGATCTCCAATCACCGGACCTCCCTCCTCCTCTCGGCCTGTCTCCTGCTCAGCACACTCGCGGCGGGCTGCCTGTCACCTCCCCGCTCCCAGATGCCGCCGAGGGTCACGAGCGTTGCCTACAGCTCCAACAAAACCATCATCGTGTCCGCTCGCTCCTCCGTGCTTCGAGGCATCAAGGCTTACGAGGCCAACGACTGGGAAACGGCCCGCCGGAACCTCGACGAAGCGGAGACAATCCTCGGGCGGGCCGACCTGCCCGATGGCTACAAAGATTTGAAACTCATCCAAGTGGACCTGCCTGAGGCCTACCGTAACCTCGACCTCGCGGCCATCCACAATCAGGTGAGGGGATATGCGCCGACGAATCGTGGCAACCATGGCAAGGTGAGGCTCGTTTCGGAGGAATCCTCCGATGCCTCTTCGTACTGGCAGTCCCTGGCCCTCAACCCTTCTAATCTTCCCGAGCGGGCGTTCCTCGAGCGGGAGATCGTCCGGCTGATGGCCGAGTTCGGGGAAGATTCGTACACCGTCCCGCCCGTCTTCGTCGAGAGCGTGCAACACTTCATCACCGACTACCAAGGGCCCAGGCGCAAGTGGTTCGAGAAAGCCCTGGCCCGCTCACCGAAATACGTGCCTCTCATCACCACCATCTTCAAGCAGAAGAAGGTGCCCGAGGACATGGCGTACATGGCCCTCGTGGAAAGCGGCTTCTCGCCGACGGCCACAAGCCGAGCGCGGGCCCGGGGCCTGTGGCAATTCATCAGCTCGACGGGCCGCAACTACGGGCTGCGCGTCAACAAGTGGCGGGACGAGCGACTCGACCCCCTCAGGTCGACCATCGCGGCCAGGGAGTACTTCCTCGATCTCGTTGCCATCTACGGCTCCCGCTCCTTCTTGCTGGCCATGGCGAGCTACAACGCCGGAGAGGGGAAAATAACGTCTTGCCTCAAACGGCTCGACGACCCCTTCGAGAAGAGAAACTTTTGGGCTATCCGAGGGTGCCTGCGGCGCGAGACCCGCGAGTACGTGCCCCGGATCATCGCCGCCGCGATTGTGGCGAACCACCCCGATCGCTACGGTTTCACTCCCCCGATACCGCTGGGGGAAGTGGACTGGATGATCGTCACGCGCCCGACTCGCCTCAGCACACTCGCCCGCCACGCGGGGATCACCGAGGCCGACCTTCGCACGCTCAACCCCGACATCAGCCCCAAATTTCGCTCAACCCCATCCCGGGTAATCAA
>JALLOF010000002.1 GCA_027717595.1 Nitrospinae bacterium AH_259_B05_G02_I21
CCTTCTTTTCAAAAAGCGTGACCAAAGGTGGGCCGAAGCAGGGATTTAGGTCTTGCCTAGGAAGCTGCCGCATAATCTCGGATCATGCATAACGGCACAACAGAAGGGAGTTGACTAGTATGATCCCCAAGGTGACTGTCGACATTGTGACTCCCGTCTATTACGGGAGTGCCGAGGTGCTTCGAGGAAGCATTGAGAAGCTCCATGCGTTTTGTCGGGCTGAGTTGCGCGATTACTGGTGGAAAATCATCATTGCCAATAATGGTCCCAGGAAAGATATTCTCCCCATCGCTGAGGTTTTAAGTCGGGAGTATGATGCTGTTTTTGTTTTAGATTATGACCTGCCCGGTCGTGGTGGAGCCTTACGGTCGGCCTGGGGAAAGAGCTCAGCCCAGATTGTGATGTATATGGATGTTGATCTCTCTGCTGATTTGACGGCAATCCCTCAAGCCCTCGATGAGATTAGGGCGGGATGGGACGTCGTGGTTGGATCACGGTATCTCAAAGAATCCAGGTGCAAGCGGTCGTTATACCGCCATGTCATTTCACGTATCTTCAACCACCTAGTTTTGCGCCACTATCTCCGTGTTTCCTTCTCCGACGTGCAATGCGGGTTTAAAGCTCTGAGCAAAGAGGCCGCGGCTGTCCTGTTGCCTTTCACCCATGATAACGGCTGGTTTTTTGATACGGAGTTGCTTTACATGGTCCATCGCTTTGGACTGAAGTGCAAGGAAATTCCTCTCATCTGGCGGGATTATTGGCCGTCAGGGGTCAGAATTGGTCAAACCACTTTTGACTTCCTGAGGAAGATCGTTAAGCTCCACAGGGTATCCCTGGATATCCCCACAGATCCTATGAGGGCGAGCTTGGGATCCGATCGTAGCCGTCCCTCTTCGCGGGCGGTACCTGGGGCCGACCGGGACTTCAAGACTAGCCGGTTACAAGAATAATTGACGGTCCAATCGAGGGAACAAATGGTAACCGCCGAGGACTTCTACCGTAAAGTATATTGATAGTGTGTCTAGGCCTAAGTTTAAAGAGATTCCAACAAGTAGAGAACTAACATTCGACATAGACAGTATTAGGCGTATTTATCTTTTAACAATCTCACAACACCATTTGGCTGGTATAGCAACTAGATTAGGTCAATGTCAATGTTGGGATATTCACTTTAATCTCTTGACGACGAAGCTAGGAAGAAGAGATCGTCGATCACCCAAACTTCTTTTTCCGCTGCAAGAAGCGCTTCGCATAAATGGGAGCCGACAAATCTGGCTCCCCCCTTGTCACCAAGACTTTCACGCCGCCCCCTCTCTAGGAGTCCCCTCCCGTCTCCTAGCAGGCCGCGCATCAAGCAGTTCCTGGTACAGCGCATCGATATCTGAGACCAGCCGCTCAACCGTGAATGTCTGGTGCACCCACGAGCTGCCTCGTCGAGCGCATTCGGAGATGAGGTTCGGCTCTGTCCAAAGCAGCTCAAGCGCCGTGGCCACAGCCCGTGCATCACCGGGGGGGACGAGCACTCCCGAGGTCGCAAGGAGCGGACCATCCACCTGGCTTGGGTATTCGGCCTCCTGCCAACGGGCCAGCCGTTCACCATTACTCAAAATTACCGGCCCCGTCAATTCCTCATCCTCCTCAAGAGGGCGGAAGAGGTCCGGCACCCCGCCGACCGCCGTGGCGACCACCGGCACACCGGCAGAAAGCGCCTCGATGACCGATACGGGCGTGCCTTCGTTCTCGGATGTCAAGACGAGGCAGTCAAGATCAGCGTAAATGGTTTCCAAGTCTCTCCGCCATCCAAGAAAACGAACGTGGCCATCAAGCCCCATCTCCTTGACCCGCTGTTCGAGGGCCGGCCTCAACTCGCCATCTCCCACCACGACACAGCACAGATCCCCTTTCGTCGCCGGCGAGTCCCGAAAAAATGTAAGGGCCTCTAGCAGGATATCGTGCCGCTTTATGGGAACCAGGCGCCCCACTATGCCTATTAGGCGGGTTTTCTCGCCAAGGCCAAGTTCGGCCCTCAACTTTCCTCTATTATTAGGGCAATTCCTGAAGGGGTCGAGGTCGAGCCCCAAGGGAACTACCTTGACCTTCTCAGGCTCTCCGATTCCAAGGTTTTCGACGATCTCCTCACGCTGCCGAGGACTGATGGCCACCAGTGCATCGGTAACGCGTGCAAGGGCTCGCTCAATAGCGATGAAAAACCTCGTTTTGGCCTTCGAGAAGTAGCCTTGGAAAACATGGCCGTGGAAGGTGTGAACGGTTCTGATGGGTTGTGGAGCCTTAAGGCCTAGGAGCCTTCTGATCGACCACCCAAGGTTCACAGAAAGGGTGGCCAAGCGCCCCAAAGCGCCCGCCTTGGAAGTATGAGTGTGAACTATAGATGGTTGCTCGCGCCACATGAGTTTCACCAGCTTGACGAACGCCACCACATCGCCCAATAGATGAATTTCGCGACCCAGCTCCGGCAACTCAATCGGCTCGACCCTTTCCTTCTCGGCCAACGCCAACATATTTCCCTCGCGTTGGGCCTCCCTCCCCTTGACGAGGATCGAGCGATACCGCTCCCTAGGCAGCCGGCTCGTCAGCAAAATGGTGTGGATGGCCGGCCCTCCGATGTTGAGCCTAGCAATAACGCGAAGAATTGTCCGGGGATCGACCGTCATGAGGGACTAACGCGTCAACTTGGCCTCTCAGGCTCCAGGCCATCCATCGAGCCGGACCGGCCCTTGTTAACCTCTCGAAGGATCCGAACAATGGTGTGTGCGTGGACCTTCATATCGTAGAGGTGCTCTACCTTTTTCCGGCCCGCTTGACCCATCCGCTCTCGCAGGGATGAATCCTCGATGAGGCGGCTCAACGCCTCGACCCACTCCTTCGGACTCTCGGCGAGAAAGCCGTTGTGCCCGTCATCTACTATCACGGTGGTGACACCCACTGGGGAGCAGACGACCGGAAGGCCATAGGCCATGTATTGGATCGCCTTGAAACCACACTTGCCCTGGGTCCAGGGATCATCGGGCATGGGCATCACACCGATATCAAAGCTCCGGAGATCCTCAGGCTCCCGCTCAAGTAACCAGTGTCGGTAAACCATCCGCTCTACCCCTTCCAACTCATGCTGGCCACCGACATAGTGAAACTCCACCTCGGGGTAACGCTGGGCGATCTCTATGCAGACATCATCTAGCAGGCACAGAAATCTTTGGGTTGTCACGCTCCCGATCCATCCGATGATGACCTGACTATCATGCTTCAAGGCTCGCTTGGGCTGAACGTTGACCATATCCATACAGGTTGGGACAACGGTAACCCTGTCATGGAACTGTCGAGCAAAAGAGGCCAAGTAATCGTTGCCAGCTATGACCCATGTGCTTTTCCGAATAATAAAGGCTATCTTGCTAGGGAACTTGAAGCGCTCAATAAAGAGGTTGGAGGGGCTAGAGGATGGGAGGAAAACCGCGTCATCGAAATCGTATACGATCGGCTTGCCTATGAGAGCCAAGAGCCACTCGATGATCGGTGGCCCCAAGGGGTATGCTTCTCTGTGGATGAATACAACATCTGCACGAATGGCCCGAACTAGATCTCCCAAGCGACGAAGAGAGGCTACAAGAAAGTGGGCCGCTTTGGCCAGCAAGCGCCCTCGCTGATAGAGAATCCCGTAGAAGGTGGTAGAGACAAACGGGCGGAGACTGTAGCGGATCCCCTCCTGCTCCAAGTAAGGGAGGAGCTGTTCCACCCGGTAGCGATTGCTCGCCCCTTCGGTCGGATATGGCGTTAGGAAAAGCACCTTCATTGGTGGTGGCCTTCCTCTACCTAGACTATTTCAGTACGCATCGTATTAGAGATACCCCTTAAACCAGTAGTAGAGGATCCCCGCGTACTCGTGGGCAATGGCCCGGACGTGCTTGAGCTTAGCTCCCCGTTCGTGCCGATAGAAAGTGGGATCAGGTACAGGAGTATAGACGAGCTCCAGCTCGGACTCATAGCCATGGAAGGTCAAGGCAGAGCGAAGCATATGGTAAGGGGCTGAGACCAAGAGGATTTTTTCCCAACCCCTAGCCTTAAGAATGGGGACCACAAACCGAGCCTTATCGTACGTATTGACCGACCTGTCCTCCAGGAGGATAGCCTTCGAAGGCACCCCCAAGGACGTGGCCAGAAGCTTCATGTCCTCCGCCTCTTTATAGCCGTAGACATAACCTGTGGAGAAAATAATATAGGGAGCGTAGCCAGCCTTGAAAAGCTCCACTCCGTGTCGGGTCCTCTCAAATGTGCTGTCGCCAAAACTCCCTGTCTCGCCTACCCCTCCTCCCAAAACGACGATAGCATCGGCTTTTTCGGGGGGTTGGGCTAATTTCAATGGAGCCGCCGCCCACCAGAGGGTTGAGGTGTAAAAGAGGGTGAACCAGAGGAATGCCAAGATCAACGCCACCCTCATCAGCCTATTCCTGCCCCGGCGAACAATGGTGGTAAAACGTTTCTGCCAGCCCGCCTGGGAGGACATAGTCGCCTCGGCCGCGGCTTCATCCACCATCTCGCTCATGGCCTCTATCCGCTCTTCCCAGCTGTTTTGTGCCGCAACGGCCCGACGATGGGCATCGGAAGGCCCTCCCCTGCTAGACAAGGCCGTCTCGAGGGCCTTCCCAAAGGCCTCGGGGTTTTGGGCCAAATAGACGCAACCGGGATTTGCCTCGCCAAATATGGCCGTTTCAGGAATGGGGGTAGCCACCACGGGAACTCCCATGGCCAAGTACTCATTAAGCTTCGTCGGATAGACGTTGTCAGTATAAGTCGTCTGGCGGTAGGGGATGAGGGCCACGTCGAAGTATTTGACATACACCGGTACCTCGTCATGAGGCTTGGGCCCCAGGAAATGGGTGTTGTCCAGAGCCTTAAGGGAGTCCACGGCCGTTTGCTCAGGCCCCACGAAGATGAACGAATAGTCCGGATAGGCCCGGGCCACAGTCGCTAGCAACTCCTGATCCACCCATTTGTGGAGACCTCCTACGTACCCAACCCTGGGCCGGGAGATGGCCTTCATGTCTACAGGCTCGACCGTTGCTTCCCCTCGTACTCGTTCAAACTTGCCCAGGCTCACCCCGAATGGAAAGAAAGTCACACGAGAATTGTGTCGCTCACAGTGTTCTTTTAGCTTGTGGGAGGTGACGAAAGCCAGGTCGGCCTTTTTAAGTAGCCTCTCCTCGTGGGACTTGACCCTGTAGGCCCTGGGGGAGCTGACCTCAAAGCTGTCTATACAGTAGTAAACGATCAATTCGGGGTTGATGAAGTCGATGAGGTCCAGGCTCAGCCCCGTAGGCAGGAAGGTCCACAGGATGTTGCTGGAGAAGTGCATTGAGCGAATCCAGCTCCGTATGACACGTCCCATAGTCCAACGGTTTATTCGGCGAGCGACCCGAGAAAAGGGGAAGGGCAAAACGAGAGGACTATAGACGTAGAGGTTAGGGGCTTCTTGGCGAATGCCCTTGGTGGAGCACCACCAATTCTTGAAACGGCTCTTAATACGGGGCAGGTCCTGAAATTTGGGGGCTCGAACCCCCGTATTCTCGACGAAGAGAACCCGATTGCCCTGGCGGGCAAAGGTAGACATAATCTCTTGATGGCCCTGCCAGATAAAATCCCAGTCGATAGAAGATATACAAATTATGTCTTTATCCTTAATCACGCCTCTCAACTCTTCTTGAATACCTTAAGCCAGTCGTAGGCTCCCCTGACCTTCCTTTGGAAATCCCCCAAGGTGTCCTCAGCCGTCACCTCGATTCGCGGGATGGCTAGAAGCTCCCCTCCAACTGCCACCTTGCCCGGGCGGCTTGTAAAGCCCACATTGAAGCCAGCCTCTCGCGTCGCTTGGAGAACGGGCCCGTTTACTGATCCATGAGGATAGGAGAGCCAGCGAACTGGTCTCCCAAGAACCGATTCCAGGGTCTGGCGGGACTCGACCAGTTCGGCTCTCAGCGCCGACGCCGAAAGCCCGGTTAGCGGCCGGTGGCTGACCCCGTGGGCACCCACCGTGAATCCCTCAGCATCCAGGGCCACCCACTCCTCCAAAGACAACCTGGGCCACCGCGACCAATAGGCCTTGGAATCAGACTCCTTGGGCCCTGTCGAGACAAAGCAGACGGCTGGCCAACCAAGAGCCTTAAGCACCGGCCACGCTTCCTCGGCCGCGCTCAGATAGCCGTCATCAAAACTTATAACTACGCCCCATCCTGGCAAGGCCCCCCCCTCGGCTAGACCAGCCACCAGGCCTTCGACCGATAATACCGGTACTTGCACATCCGCCAACCATGACATCTGATCACGAAACTGAGCCGAGGAGACAGAAAGACCCAACCGGTCCTCTCGGGATTGAAAGCCCACAGAGTGGTACAGGAGCACCCTCACACCGGAAGTCATCGCAAGCCCCGACCAGGTTCGGGCCACGGCCCCCGTCCGCTTAATGACCGTCAACACTCTGCGTTTCACGAGATTTTCCTTATGGGGTAATAGCTCGGGCAGTTGCGGCAAATCTCAGGAGGTTCATCGGACTTCATCTCCCGCCGGAAGCGCCTATAGTCTTGATTGTTCCAAATCTCTCGGAAACTCTCCTGGGAGAGGTTGCCGAAGTTGATGACCTGCGGGTCGGTCCCATGCATACAGCAAGGGGTTACGAAGCCGTCCACCGATACGTACGCCGCCCGCCAGGGCCACTGGCAGGCCCGCCCGCCGGACGGATCTGGCAAGTTTACGTACTCTAGCTCTACACCTAAGCTCTGGGCCACCCTTTGGGCTTTGGATATCCACTTATCTGCAAGCTCCGGATGGATGGCGAGAGTCTCAGAACCTATCCTCTCCTCCCACTCGGGCTTGCCCCAAAAATGGATGGTCTGAAGACATAGAGTGCTGATGCCTAAGTCTTTGACAAGCCGCACTAAATCGGGGAGCTCGTGGATGTTCTGTTTCATACCCACAAACCAAACACTAAGTTTAGGCGTCGCTCTAGAGCCAACTGCCTGTACCAGTTTACGGATCCGTTCTAGGAGTTCTTCAAATACGGCCCCCTCCCGGATAGTCTCGAAGGTCTCCGCCGTAGCTCCATCCAAGGAGACGTTGATCCACCTCGGGTCAACAGCCAAAAGTTCACGTATTCTCTCATCGGTGAGAAGAGTGCCGTTGGTGGCCAAGCCGATCTCGATACCCCGGCTACGGGCCGCGGCTATCATATCGAAAATGTCGGGATTCAGGATCGGCTCCCCCACGCCCACCAGACTCATCTTGGCGAGGCCGGGAATCTGGTCCAGAATATTGTTGAACTGATCCAGAGTCATATACTTGGCCTTCCGGGTAAGAAATGGATTATCACACATGGAGCAGGCCAGATTACAGTGGACCGTAGGCTCCACCTGAACGTAAAGAGGGCCACCAGGAACCACCTCCGGTTCGGCCCCAAGGCTGTAAGCCGCTCTCGCTACATCGAGCAATCCCTTAAGGCCGCGGCGCCCAATTATAGCCATCGCAAGTCGTGCCCGCGATTCCCACTGCTTCATGTTCACGACACCTCCTCCTGGCTCTTAACCCCCCAGACCACCCACCCCCTATAGTTGATGTTTTTGGCTCCGGAAAAGCCCGCGCTGCGGAACCAGCCTTCCAGCTCCCCCAGGCTGTAGCGCTTTTCTATCGGAGCCGCGAAGCGATCGTATAGGTCGGAAACCAAGGTAGCCGGGTTCGCCGTATGGCGATAGGGAATCCGGTCGGCCAGAGACCTAGTGGCATGAATGCGCTTCAAAAGCTGGTATGGAAGGGAACAGCTCAGATAAATGAGAGGCAGCCCTGCGATACATAGCGCATGCAACAACTGTGGAGGAAGCCTCCTCGTCACTCGGCGAACCGCTCCCACAGTATTTAACAGCCCCTGTTCCAAGGCCGTACGGTTACTAAAGTCCTCGTAGACGTAAATAAGCACCCACCCCCCAGGCAAGGCCATCTCCACCAAGCAGCCAAAGCCCCCCTTCGGGTTAGGCAAGTGATGAAGGACCCCGAAGGAGTACACCACCTGGAAAGTGGCAGGGCGAAAGGGAAGCCTATGGAGGTTAGCCTGAACTATGTGAATAGTCGGTACATGAGAGGTGTTCCGATAAGCCACATCGACCGTCTCGGTTAGGTCGATACCCACCACCTCTATCCCCTCTTGGGCAAACCGAAGGAGATCTGCCCCGACGCCGCATCCAACATCGAGAGCGACCTTGGCCCTTCCTCCCTCGACGACTTCGGGAAAATGGTTGTAGTAATGGTAGGAGTCCTTGGCCCACCCGTCAACCACCTCACTGCGACCAAAATGGCGCCACGCGTAGGCAAAGCGTCGATGTGTCTCCCGAAAGGCAACTTCTTCGGGACTGCCTTTGGCCCAGTGGCCCGCAACGAGTCGTGGTACGCCAGCTCTTATTTCAAAAACCTCCCCACATTCTCGACATCTGAGAAACCCCTCTTCTATCACATGAGCATAGCAGGCCCGGCAATCTTTAAGGGTTCCACCTTGCTCGTGATAAGCACATCTTGAGGTACACTCCCTTGGCACGAAATCCTCGGGCACTTCGGCCTGAGAGGATCTGTCAGCCCCCACCTCTAGCGCTCCACGACAACTAGGACAAACCAATATGTCAAGAAGGCGATATTTCACAGGTCTAAGGGCTTACTGTTCACGGGAATCCCTAGAGGTCCTACCCTGGTAGTTCCTTTCGGCCAGGGCCATTCCTAGAAGACCGCTGATGGCCATAGCGCCTTCGGTATGGAGGGTTGTCGTAACCAGCCCAGAAATCATCAGGACTGCGAGAGCCGCCGTGGCCCCAACAGCCAGCCCTCGGCCCAGACTTTGGCCCGAACCACCCAGAAGGAGCCCAAAACAGGCCCTGGCATAACAAAACAGCCAAGCGAAAAGGGCTCCCAGACCCAGAAGGCCCATCTCTGCCAACACGTTGAAGTACATACTGTGGGCATGGTTGAAGTAGTGGAAGGAAGACTGAATCCCGTACCGATACTTGTCCATGAAATTAAAATTTCTCGGGCCAACCCCTACCAAGGGTCGCGTCCTCATAATCCGAATAACACCGCCCCAGACTATGAATCGGTCTGACATCGCTCCTTTTGTAAAAGGGGCCTTAAGAATATGGGCTAGATCGGCCGAGCGGGTCTTCCTGGCCCCTGCAGCCACGAAAAGGATCAGACACACTATTATGGACCCCACCACCCAGGCTCTGGCCCGACCCCCCTTCCGCCACCAAAAAACCCCAAACGTCGCCACAACTACCAACGCCGTAATCAGAGCTGAGCGGGAATATGTGAAGGCCAGGGCCACAGCAATCAAGGGAGCCGCTCCCAAGCCAAGACGCCAAAGATGTGGATCGGAGCGTCCATGGACCACCACCCCTAGGGCTAAAGCTAGCATCATTAGAAGATAAGTGGCTGTGTGATTGGGGTGGCCCAGAGAATGGATCTCCACGGCATGCCTGACGCCGATCAAACCCGTCTCTTTGGCCTCCCAGTAGCCCCAGGCGAAGTGGCTAATGCCCCAAACAGCCCCCACGCTGATTCCCACCAAGAAAGCCCAAACGCACCACCGCACCGCCCGGTCAGACCGGAGGAGGTTGGCCATCAGCGCGAAAACGGCAAAGGCCCGAAAAAGGTCCCACGCCCCCCGAAGGCCTTGGAGGGGACTAAGAGCGAATGGGAGGCTGATGAGCGCCGCCACCACCAAACCCAGCTGCCCCCAGCCCACCGGATAGAGCCTAAGGCCACGGCCTCGACGGAGGCAGCAAAAGGCCAGCCCCCCAGCCAGGGCAAGGCCAAAAGCGATGTTCTTAACCGATTCGCTCAAGGGAATAGCCAGCACCATAACGAGGAGCCATGCCAGGGCTACCCTTTCGACAGTCTTCTCCCAAGACGTGGGAGAAATCGGTGCCCCTGGCACCCCTCCCTCAAGGGACCTTTTCTCAAGGATTTGCTTAGGATCACTCACCCGCTCTATGCCTCATGGACCGTCTCATACCAGATCCCAAAGACCAGCAGGGCCCACAAAAGAGGACTGTGGTCCACCCTTCCCGCGGCGTGTTCCTGCCAAAGCCGCTCTACGGCGGCACGTCGGAAGAATCCTTCCCTTTCAAGGGCATCCCCTAAGAGCAGTTCCCTTGCCGATCGAGCCAGCTCTCCCCGGAACCACTCCCCGATTGGAACGGCAAACCCATGCTTGGGCCTATCCACCACGGAAGGGGGTAAGAGCTTTCTTCCCACTATCTTAAGAAGATGCTTGGTGGAAAGCCCTCGGACCTTCATGGAGGAGGGGAGCCGCGCACAGAATTCCACCAACCCGTGGTCCAAAAGGGGGTAGCGGCCCTCCAAGCCGTGGGCCATGGTCATCCGGTCCTCCTTCACCAGGAGGTCATCAGGCAGGTAGTAGCGCTGGTCGAGGGCCAAGGCCTTGGCCACGAAGTCCCCTTTCCCATCCAAGGATCTGTAGCGATGCCAGAGCTCTTCCAGTTGGGACCCGTCGGTCCGTCTGGAAGCCAATGCTGGCCCGTAAAGGGAACCCTTCAAGGCCTCAGGACAGAGGGCGACCAGCCGAAGGTAGGCCTGAGCCGGCTCAAGAGCCAACGCCTCCAGGAAGCGCTGTCCCAGGAGGAAGGTCTCCAAGAGCCGGGTTCTGCGGGAAACGGGAAGGCCCGCCGCAAGATGCCTCAGGCCCCGGGCGATGCTAGGCCGAAGCCACCAGAATCGCCGCCTCAGATCCCCGAAGGTGTAGCGGCGATAGCCAGCCAAAATGTCGTCTCCACCCGTTCCCGAAAGGGCCACGGTCACATGAGAACGAGTTTTTTGGGCCAAGTAGTAGGTGGGTACGGCTGAGGAGTCGGCAAAGGGCTCATCAGTGTGCCAAACCAGCCGGGGCAGTATCTCCACCGCGGAAGCCTCTACCTCCAAGAGATGGTGGTCTGTCCCAAACAGCTCGGACACCTGATGGGCGTAGGGGCTCTCGTCGTAATAGCCTGCCCCTCTGAATCGGACGGTGAAAGTCTCGACCGGCCCACTGCAGGCCTCCGCCATCAGGGCCACCACAAGGCTTGAGTCCAACCCCCCGCTCAAAAAAGCCCCCAGGGGCACATCGCTCACCAGTCGCCGTCGGACACTTTGGCGAAGAAGTTCCAAGAAGGCCTCGGCGGCCTCCTCCTCGCTGCTAAAGGAGCTCTCTCCGGAGGAGTTTGGCAGGGGAAGCTCCCAGTAAGGCTCTACCTTCAGACTCTCCGCCTCCCAGATAAGCCTATGGCCTGGGCTGAGCTTTCGGATACCCTCGTAGATGGTAGCTGGCGCCGGAACGTAGCCGAAGGTGAGGTATGCATCCAGGGCGTCTAAGTCGATATCGGGCCTGGGGCCCGGCAGCTGCAAGAGGGCCTTTAGCTCGCTGGAGATTGCTAACCCATCGGCCCGCTGCCAGTAGTAAAGAGGCTTTATCCCCAGCCGGTCCCTGGCCGCCAGCAAACGGCCTCTTTCGCCATCCCAAAGAGCGAATCCGAACATGCCATTGAACCGTTCGACAGACCGTTCAGCCCACCGGGCGTAAGCGGCCAAAATCACCTCTGTGTCGGTGGCGGTGCGGAAGGTCTCGGGGCCCAACTCTTCCTTCAGCTCTCGGAAGTTATATACCTCACCGTTATGAACTATCCAAAGGCGCCCTGAGCCCCAAGCCATGGGCTGGTTGCCCTCCGGGCTTGGATCCAACACCTTGAGGCGCCGGTGACCGAGCCCAACCGATACCCCTTCGTCTTCGGCCGGGAGAACCACGACACCCTGAGCATCAGGCCCTCGATGGGCCTGGATGGCCGTCATCCTCTCCAGCACCTGGCGGTCTACGGAACGGCCGTCACTACGAACCCAAGCTACAATTCCGCACATAGGCTAATCCTAGCTCTCTCTGGCAATAGGAGCATTGGTCTGGTTCTGGCCAACCTCAACTCCCATCATCTCCTTCCCGGCTCCCTCTCACTCTACGCCATCCCCAAAGGAATCCCAAACAACAAAGGCCGTAGAGGGCCAGATAGAGAGCCACCACCTTGGGGTGGACCCATGATTTTAGCCAAAAATTTGCCGCCAAAAAGCCAAGGCCAAAAGCTGAAAATCCAAGAAGGCAGTAACCTTTCCATTTCTCAATAAGAGAGGAAGGAATTAGAGTTCTGCCTAGATTTGAAAATCTCCCGGCCCCAAAGCGACCGGACCATTTTACGATAGCGGAGCCCTGTGGCCTCAGTAGCTCAAGAAACCAAGAGTTTTGAACCATGCTGATGAACAAGTCCCAGGCTTTCCGGCGACGATCTGGACAATTGGCCAACCCCGTCTTGCCATCCCCTGGGTAGGAAACCACAGATGCCTCCAATTACTTTGTTCCGGGGGATTCCCGCTCAGGCCTGCTCCCCTGAACTTCCCCCGCCGGCAGCTCTAAGGAATCGCTTCCCTCGAGAACCTGGAAGTCCACGACGGTTCCACCCCCAATGATGTATCGTTCGGTCTCAAGACGGAAGGGTTCGCCGATTTTCAAAACAGAGGCATCGAGAAATTTGTATCGTCGCCTTGGGCCGGGTTCGGCCAGAACCGTAATTTGTAGCACTAGAGGGGTGGAACCTCTTGTCTTCCTGTCTGAAAGAATTCCCGAGACCCGCCCGACTAGCTTGTTTCGATTATCTCGCACCTCATCTCCAACTTTTACTGCAGCATAGACAACCTCGTGGACACGCGGAAAATTTACTGTAACCACCAGTGGCACAAGCTTTATGAACCCAGGCTGTTGCTGCGCTTCTCCTCCGGTTCGAATGAGCTGCCAAAAATAGTAGCCTCCAGGCAGGAGGAGAAGGAAAAACCCAATGATGAGGAGATCCAAGAGATTGATCTTTCCAAAGAGGCGGCCCCGCTCATCTACCGGTCGTCGTTTCATAAACAAACCCTCTCCCAGCTCTTATTAGGGCAAAGCATCAGAGACAACGAACGCCACACACCTCTCCCCGGAATTACACGTGTTCTATCCATTGTTGACGCTGAAGATGTCCCCTCGCAGAATCCCCATACGAGCCAGCTGAAACGTGGAGATCAGTCTCAGAATTTTCAATCCATAAACGACGCCTTGGGGAAAAGTCATCTGGGAATTTTCGGCTGAATAGCGCGCGGGATGTGGAACCTCGGCAATTCGAAATCCCCGTATAGCGCCGTGAAGGAGCATCTCTGAGTCAAAGTCAAATTTGTCCGAAAAGCGTAAGAACGGTATCGCCTCTAGTGCCTCCCGGCTGTAAGCCCGGTAGCCGTTGTGATAATCGGAGATATTCGTGCCAAAAAAGAGGTTCTCCATCTTTGTTAGGATCCGATTGGGAACATACTTCCACAACGGCATGCCCTCTTTAACGGCGGACCCGCCCACGATTCTGGTTCCCGTCACCATGTCTGCTTCATCGGAGGCAATGGGCTGAACCAATTCCATTAATATTGTCGGGTCGTACTGATAGTCGGAATGTACCATCACGACGATGTCAGCGCCCCGCTTCAGGGCCTCGGCATATCCTGTTTTCTGGGCAGCGCCATAGCCACGATTAACCTCGTGGGCGACAACGCTGATGCCCAAGCTTTCCGCCACTTGTGGGGTGTCGTCAGAACTACCATCATTCACTAGTATTATTTCGTCCACGGCCTCTTTTGGAATGTCATAGTATGTCTTGGCTATGGTGGATGCCGTGTTGTACGCCGGCATCATAACGATTACTTTCTTATCCCCAATCATGGACGTAGCTCTTTAGCACGGAAACAACCGACATATCCTCAGGGTTTTTCGTAGGCTAGGACCTATCTTTTTCCTTATGAGCATACATCACCATGGTCCCGTTATTGTTACTCATCCAGCCGAAGGCGCTAAATACGAGTCCAATGCAAAGTACGGCTGGCAAGAGCGAATACATAAGAGCAATTTGGCCTCTCACCCTGAACGAGGTGCTCCTACCATCCCGGTTCGATTTTGATTTAAGCCTATCTAGAAGGAGATTGTGGTGTAAGCCCATCCGGTTGAAAAAGGTTTGAACGAAGCCAAAGATATTTTGCTCCGGGTCGAAGGCACTCCATTTCTCCGTCCTAAACCCCGCCCGCTCAACAATTGTCTGCAGTATGGCAGGCGAGTAATGGTAATAGTGGTGTGGAACGAAGAGGTGAAACCAGTGTTCCTGACCAAACTTGGCCTGCAAACTTTCCAAATTGGGACCCGAAATCACAAGCAAGCCCCCAGGCTTGAGAATGCGCCAGAGCTCCTCCAAAACGTTGGATGGGTCAGGTAGGTGTTCAAACACATGCCACAAGGTGATCACATCAAAGAACTCCTTCGGGTATTTGGCCTCAGAGACCGGACCTATGAAAATATGCTGCCGGAACTCACTCGACACGCGAGCGATGGCATAGGTGGAGAGCTCGGTGCCATACACCGTCCAGCCTTGCTCCTTTAGATTGACGAGAAATGACCCATTCCCGCACCCTACGTCCAGCAAGACCCCCGGCCGACGCAACTTCATAATGTCCTTCGCGCGCTTTCGTCTGGTCAAGGTTATCAACCAATCAATGAGGGGGTTGAATCGCCGATCACCTCGTCCATAAAATTCGGTCGAATAGTAACGGCGGATTTCCTGCTCCGTAGGGCGGGGATTGGTGTACACCAAACCACACGCCTGGCACTTCACCAGCGAAAACTCTTCCTGGCCTAACCACGCCTCCTTTACTCTGAGGTAGTAAGGAGAAGACTGATTCTGATGACAAAGGGTGCAAACGACCGATTCCATCCCTACAAACCTCCGGAGTGGGCCTCGGGCCTTCTTCCAGCTTCCCTACGATACAACACCACCTGTGCCTGGCCTTTCTTAAAGACCTCAGGCGGCATAAACCCCTCAAGAGGGCGGCGGGACCGGAAGAGGGCCTTCCATTCGGGAGAAATGGCTCGCTGACGCTGACGATGGGAGGTTAACACAATAGCGCTGAAGGGAATCTCTTTACCCCGAACCACCAGCCGATTCAAGTGATTGGGTTTCCAGGGAACATAGATGGCTCGGCGGCGAGCGTACCAAGAGAGATTGCTTGCATCGTCGGTCAATAGAATGGCTTCGGGAGGTGTTTTCTGCTGGATCCATTCCCCCGTGGCGTGCAGGGCATTAGTGGGAACTCCAAAGGTGACGCTCCGGGCAACTTTCTCAGCCAAAGGTAACAAGGATAAGCCCAAGACAATAATGACTACGCATTTGCCCGCCTTCTTTTTCAATCCGACAAAATGATCCAACGTCCTCATAAAGCTATGGCTCGCGAAGAGCACCATCACCGGATACAACGGAAGCTGATATCGCGGGATTCCGTTCACCAGGCTCGTGCTGAAAATGGTGATGCCAAACAACAGAAGAAAATGGTAATAGATCTTCGCCTCGCCATCACTTTTCTTTTTGTCAAACAAATACAAGATAAAAAACGGGAGGACAAAAACATTAAATATCATTGTCAGCCCTGTGGCATGCCGTACTAGTTCCTTTGCGTACTTCCTGAAATACATAGCCGGATGGCTCAATACAAATTGCAAGGGGGCTTGGTCGGTCAGCGAATTCAAATAAGATATGCCACCTGGGTACAGCTCTGTGTTCATGGGAATCGCATAGCTCGAGATGCTAAAAAACGGATTGTGAAAGCTCCAATAATTTCTAAGCCAGAAAGCGCTGCTAACGACCACAAAGCCGCAGCCGAAAGCAACGACTTGGCGCAGATGTATCCGTGATTTCCTCAGGACCCAATACCCAACCAGCCCCACGGCGTATAGGAGGCCAATGGGCCTGGTGAGATACGCGGCCCCCAGAAGCAATCCAAGGCCAAAATAGTGAAATGGGTTATTCATATAAAGGAGACTGAGAAAGAAACACGTCATGATAAAGGTAAACAGAGGTTCCGTGACAGGATTACCACTCACCTTCAAGACGCTCAGGTTAGCTGTAAAGAGGGCCGCGGCGAACAACCCGGTACCGTGAGAAAACAGACGAATCCCTAGAACATAGATTAAAGGGACGACGGCCACGAAAAACAGGCCTGAGGCCACGCGTGCTGAAAATTCCGAGACGCCAAACAGCGCGTATGAGAGAGCGATGAGCAGCGGATGGAGAGGAGTCCGATACGATTCCGGTTGGGGGAGTTGATCGTTGATCAAAAGCTGCCGGGTATAGACGTAATCTGTAACAAAGCCCTTTCCCTCGTAGAGGTTCCTGCCTAGCTGTGCATATTGCGAAGAATCACCCCCGCTCCATTCAAAACTTACATAGTGAATATACACGACCAGCACGCACGATGCTGTTATAGCCAGGGCCAGGGACCAAGCCATCTCCTTCCGCCCAAAGCTTGCCTTTACGCTATCCATCACCCCAGCTCCTGTTTTGAGGAAAAGGCGGGCATCTCCACAACCACGAAGTGCCGCGCCGTCAGGTAAGGGGAGAGGAGCGGACCCAACGACACTTCGGTTTTCGCCCACAGCTCCGCGAGCCAGGGGAGGCGCAACACAAGGCGGACAAGGCGTTTCAACGGGGGGACTTTCCCAACCCAATATGTGGACAAACAATCGTACGAACGAAGCTCGATACATCGCGCCCCACAATTGCGAACGAGCTGGTAAATCTCTTTTGCCTCCAGGCTGAGATGGAAATCGAGAGGGTCCGTACTCGGAGAAGGAATGGGAACCCGAAGCCACTTCGCCATGCGACGCGCCAGCTGCCGATGCTCGTGGCTGAGCACATCGAACATGAGCCTCCCGCCGGGTTTCAAGACGCGCAGAAATTCGGCCAACACTTCCTTGTATTGGGGAAGATGGAATATGACCCGGATACAGACGATGGAATCAAACTTGTCTGACCGAAAAGGCAGAAGTTCGACGTCGCATTTCACCAGGTCTATCTTGTCGCCCAATTCTGTCCGTACCGCATCCAGCATGGGCAAAGAGGCATCTACACCTACCACCGGGTGCCCCATCCAGCTTAGAGGCACCGAAAAGCGCCCGGTGCCTATGCCCGCATCCAGTATCCATCCGTCTACATGACGTCGGACGAAGGTCTGTTCGATCAAGTCCCGCACTTTCCCCACGCCATCCCGGAATCGGCCTTTATAGGCTTCGGCGTGTTCGACGTCCCTGTAACGCTGAACCTTTGCCGCTTTGACCAGCTTTCGATCAATCATGGCGTTTGAGTCAGGGGGTATAGGAGGTGTTCAACCAAGCTTAAGAAAGCTCCCATCACAGCCCAATGGAAGATGTTACACCAAGACCACTTGTGTGATTCTAACATTCCTCCGACGACCAGCCTTACCCCAAGGTAACGTGGTTGGATTCTTGATCCGCGGCTATCGCCTTCCCACCGCTCCACCACACGCTGGACTTCTCCTTCACGATCCTCCAGAGCAAACGGTCATGGTCCTCAACCGCACCCACGGCCCATCCAAGACCTGCATAGGCAAATCCGAAGAAAGCCACCGTCAGAAGAAAGACGCCAAGTGAAGGGCTCCCCCAACCCGTCACTGCAACGAATACCAGGCCGAGACTTGCCCCCACACCCACAAGCTTCCTAATAGGAGGGGTGAAAATATGGTAGCCGAATTCTCGGTATGCGAGCCAGATGAAAGCCACCGCCTGGAAAAACAGAGCGGTAGCCGTAGCAGCCGCAGCCCCATTTATCCCATAGCGGGGAATCCACCAGGCGTTGAGCCCTAAGTTTACGAGTGCCGTCACCAAGGTCACCCAGAAATGATAATGAGTTTTCTCGACCATATTGATCATCTGGGTGCTGGTGTGGCTTAAGGAAGCCGCGAGTCGTCCCAGGCTCAGGAAGACCAAAGCGACCGCGGCGACGCCGTAAACGGGGCCGAAGAGGAAGGTCAAGACGGCCTTTGGCTTGATAAGAAGTAAGATGCAGATAGGCAATCCGATAGCTAAGCTCCACTTGGTCACAGTAAAGTAGAGGTTCCTAACGCCTTCGTTTTGCCCTTGACCGTACATCTCCGAAATGCTGGGAAAGAAAAGTGGAATGAAGAACTCGTTGCCCATGAAAACGAGGAAAGCCAACAAGGCCGCTCCATTATATAGGCCCACATCCTTCAAGGTTAGGAAATAGCCGAGCATGAGGTTGTCGGTCCAAATCAGGAGGAACCCAATGATACCGCTGAAGAGCAAGGGCGTGGAGTAGCGGATCAGCTCTCCATAGTTTGGTATACTCGCTTCTGGCGACCGGAAAATGGAAAAAACCCGAAACTCGAGAAAATAAAGTGCCAAGACAAGCGAGGCAACGATGGCCAAACCGTAGCCGAGCAAGGCGGCCCAGACGTGCAGTCCAAGCAGCATGAGCAGGGCGCAGAAGAGCACCTTCCCGAGGTTCTCTGAGAGGTCGAACACAGCAACCCGATAGGTCACTGCCTTGAAGGCTATGAGGCCTTTCGCCAAAAGGAACTCCGCTGTGTAGAACGGTAGGATGAGGGCAACAAAAAAGACGTAGGTCACCGCCTCAGGCCGATGGAAGAACGTAAGCGCCAGGGGCTTAGCCACCAGGGCCACGACTACACTCACCCCAATGCTCATACCGAGAACAAGCTTTAAGCTGGTGAGAATGGTTCCCTTGATGCGTGCAGAGTCCTGGCGGCCTCGGTAGAAAGCGACGTAGCGGACGATTCCGCTTTTCATACCGAGGAAGGCCACCGTGGAAACGATGCCCAGCAACGTCATGCATAGAGAGAATATCCCCAAGGTCTCAGGGCTGATAATGGCCACCATGTAGCGGAAACCGTACCCCGCCACCCGGCCGATTAAAGTGCCCACCATGAGGACCCCGGCGCCCGCCGCGATGACCTCTAAGGCTTTCGCCGTGGTGTCGTTAGTCATTGCGCCTCAGCCTGTGTTATCCAATAAAAGAGGATCTCCAGGGCAGATCAGACTATTACGATTCTAACTCGGTGAAGAGTCAGTCTTCGGCGTCTACTCGTAACCCGTTCTCAGATCAAATAAGTTGTAATGGGGGAACGATGAAAATGGCTCACGACCTACAACGATATTATCCCCTCAGGTCCGATAATAAGTCGGCCTGCCCGGTAGAAGCCCCGTCACAGAGGCGGCAAAGAAATGGCGTTGGCTCGAAGCCAAAACTCTTCATAGACGTAGGCAATTCCTGCCGCACGACCTCGGGCAGTTCTTGGTATACAAACTCGACAGCATCGTCCACGAAATTGGCATCTGTCACAAACCCTTCATGGAAGGTGTTTGCGAAATATCGTAAGACGTCAAAGGCCTGCTGCTGCTCCCAGGATACGGTCTCGGTATCGAGGCAGTGTTCAAAGTCGAAGAACTTGACGCCGCCTTCGGCGACGATGGCGTTCGTCGGCCGGGCGTCCCCGTGGGCAATGCCCCAGGCGTGGATGGCCCGCAGGGCCTTCAGCGCCTCAAACCACCAGTATTTGCCTCGGGGGTCCTGCCGGCGTAAAAGCTCTGCCACCAAGGGGCCCTCCACGTAGGCCTGGAGGAAGTAGTGCTCGGTGGCTGCCAGGGGCTTCGGCGATAGGTCGTGGGGAGCAAGGGTCTCGAGTATTTCGTGTTCTCGGGCGAAACGCTGAGCGGGCTCAAGATAGCGAAAGTTTCTCTTGAGGATGTTCACCCGGTAGGCACGCCGCTCCCGCCAGCGGCTAGCCACCTTGAGGACGGCCAAGGGCTCCTCCTCGAGGCCTAGGACGGCGTAAACGAGACACGCCCCCGACCCAGGCAGGCGGGCCAGCTTCACCTCGGCACCCAAGTGCTCCTCCAAATCCAGCTTCAGAGAGTGAAGGCTAACAGTCAGTGTTCCTAAAGAACGAAGCAAATTATATTGTCCCGTGAGCTTTGAAACGCCACGAGAAAAGAAACCTGCGTTTGTCTTAAGCATGGGACTGTGACACGCCCGTTTGCTCAGATGGTGCTCCCACCATTTCGGGTACCTTGTTAGAGAGAGGTTGACAGACCAGAAAAATATCTGTTCCCATGTGATGGATGAACGGAATCCGCTGGCAGACTCCGAAAAGAGAATCCTTCAGGCGATAAGCGCCCCTTCGGCGCACCTTCTCTGTGCTCAGATCCGGAAGCAGCCTGTCATGCCAGCCGTGGAAATTGGGAAAGGTCTCGTAGTGAAGGATCTCGTAATACTTCCGACACAGGTTATGGATGAGAAAGGAGACGATGTCGTGAGTGTCAATTCTTATCGAAGAATTCGCCTTTTTTTCTTCATGCGTATGCATGGAGTTATCTAGACGATAATGATCTTTCGTAATGCGTGAGGGCTTGAAGGCGTCAAGAAGGAATCGACCGAAGGTTTGCAGCTGAACGCCAAGTCCCTCTTTCGACCTCCGCAATCCCGGAAGGCAGAAATGATTAATCGACTGAATAATTACTTTCCCATCTTTCGAGGCCACGCGAGCCATATCTGCCAGACACCGCTCAGGATCACGAATGTGTGCCAAGTTGGCGTAGTTGAGAATCCAATCCACTGAACCTGAGCGGAAAGGAAGCTTTTGGGAATCCCCTACCAAGAACAGACATCCTTCGACCCCCAACTCATGGGCCTTCTGCCTGGCAAAGGCGACCATCTCAAAGGAGATGTCCATACCGATGACTCTAAGTCCCCTCCGTGCCGCCACCATGGACGAAACGCCGGGCCCACATCCCACATCGATCACCAATCCGCTGGATGGAAGTCGATCCAGTCCATAATGGGCGCGCTGAATCTCATAGACCCGTTTGTTGAAAAAATCCCTCACGCCTCTGGGGTCACCATAGACGAGCGAGGCTTTTCCGATGGGTTCTTCTATCCCGTCAATGAGGATTGGGATACCGTTTACAATCGAGTAATTTCTGTTGCATGGGTCACATCTTAGGGAACCGATACCAAGAAACAGGGAGCCATGGCAGATGGGGCAGGCCAGAATCTCGATAATCTCCTCAAGTTTCACTTTCGCCACTCCCGGAATCGGCGTATAATTCCATATCGCAGTGCAGAGATTGGCTTTGTATAAATCTTATACCTCACGAGCTCTCCCCCCCATCGAGACTTAAAGAAGTAGATTCCCGCCTCTTTGGAAGATCTCCCCTCGGCATCGGGGTTCACGCCCGCCAGATCGAGGTAGCGCCCCCCCTGACGGTGGCCCCACTCGATGAGGTGCCACGCCAGCAGGTGCATCCCGAAGAGGCGCCGTTGGTGACCGTAGTTGGAGGTCACCACACTACCCTGGCCCACAACTCCATTGAAGGTTCGGGTCTGAAGGCCAGCGACGATGTGTCTCCGGTGTCGGGCGAGGAAAATGGAGTTGCGATAGCGTTGGTTGACGTACCGCCACGATTCCGCCACGGCTCCGAAGAGCGCAGGAGGAACCCTGTTTCGTCGGGCTGCCTCACGCAATACGCCGTAGTACTCCTTTAACTCCTCTTCGCTGGTTATCTCTGAGACCTCTATACCATCTCGTTGGGCCTTCCGAACATCATAACGAGAGCCCTTAGTAAGCTTCTTCCACCTCTCTTCTGGAGGGACGCGGAGGTCGATGAGCACCGTCGCCCATTCTCGCCCGACGAAGCCATATCTCTCCAAGACGGGATGGAGGGCGGCAGGTTCCACTACCGGACCGTGAATGGGCAGTGTTCCCCGGACTTCCATAGCGCCTGGAGCGAGTCGCTCCAAAATAGTCTCCACAAGACGCTCCAAAATAAGACCGGCCCTTTTTGGATCGAAGATTAGTGGGCCATGGTCCCACTGAAGGCGTCGCAAGAGACGCCGCGCGAGAGGTTCGCACACTCGGCGAGAAAGACCTCTCAACAACCGTCTCTGGTACGGAATGGTTTCATAAAGGAGGAGCTGTCCCAAAGTTCGCCCATCCTCTTCCGCTCGAAGAAAATGGGGCACATCGTTATACACTCGGGCGCTAAAAGTGGCCATACCGGCCGATTGGCGAAAGGTCCCCTCCGGGACGCGGCAGACCCGCTCGTCCCACGCCTCTCGATCAACCTCCGCGAGCGTCTCAATGGTAACTTTCATTGTCCACCATCCACCATTACAAATTACTCAATCCACCAAATACTTGATGACCTCGAAGGCCTCGGCGTATGGAACCTCGATTATGTAACCCGCGTTCTGGTTCTGGTTGAGGGTGAACTGGAGCCACTTCTCGCCCACCCGTTCGTACTCAGAACGGTGGGCCTTTATCGCGGCTATTTTTTTCTCCACCGTATCGGAAGTATCCACATAGAAATTGCCTTTGAAGTGGGTAGAGGAGTGATACCAGTTGCTCCGGTACATGAGCAGCCTGGGCACGTGCCGGGCGGCCGTGAAAGTGGCCTGGCTGATACGGTGGTGGTCCTGGTTCACGTCATCGATCCAGTGGGTGTAGACGGTGTCGATCTGCCGCTCGTCGATGATCTCTTTGATGGAGGAGATCAGACCGAAGTTATACTCTACGTGTAAAGCTTCGCAGTCTCCACAGATAAGGTCCGCCCCCAGGATGGCCGCAGCCTCCACCCCCTCTGCGTGGGCGATGGAGGCATCCCGGATAACTTTCTTGGCGTAGTCAGTGTAGCCCGAGTCCGTCACCACATAGATGGTCACTTCGTCGCCCCGGGCCACGTGCTTGGCCACGGTGCCGCCGCAGCCGTTTCCACCTGAGTATCGTTTGCAGAGTAGGTGCCTTATCTTGCTCGTGTAGCATGATGGACTCTTTTAATTTACTGGTCCCCTGGCTCGCCGAGCCACCACTCGCTGCCCACCCTGTAATATTTCAGAGGTAGCGAGGAAAAGTCGACCTCCCCCCAGATGCCCACATTGTCCAAGACCAACCGACAGGATTGTAAATTTTCCAGGAGACGCCCGTGAGGGATGCAGGCGTATTGACGGTGGTCAGCCACGATGAGGAGGGTGTCGAATTCAGACAACCCCTCTGGCATCGTAAACGTTTCCACTCCAAGGATGGTCCGAATCTCCTCAGTGGAGTAGAAAGGATCCTCCACCTTAACTGGTATTCCAACCTCCTTGAAGAGTTCCACCAATCGAAGGGTGGGGCTAAGAATGTGGACCTTGAGGCCTCCCTTGTACGAGAGACCAAGGATCCCCACCCTCTGGCTTCCCCTTCTGATAACAGAGTCGGCTACTATTTCAGCCATGCGAGCGTCCGCCTCCACGGTCTGGCTCATTAGCGTTAGGCACTCCGGACGCGAGGCACCATCTAGAACGTACTGGCTGGAGACCGGTATACAGTAGCCGCCGGCGCCAAAGCTCGGATGATACATCTCGATGTTCCACTTGGTGCCCACGAGGCGGAGAACCTCCGTCATGTTAACCCCTGGGTAGGCCAGGGTGAGCTGGTTGGCCAGGGTTATGTTCATGTGCCGGTATGCGTTCTCCACGCTTTTAACGATCTCTGCGTGCTGGTGGTCCGGCGCAGTATGGATTTTCTTACTCACAATGCTTAAGACACTAACGGTCTGACGGGTGCTTTCAGGGTCCGTTCCCCCTACTACTCGGTCCAAGCTTCTTAGAGTCATTCCCGCGTGGGTGAACCAATCCCGTCGGGGCGCCACACCCAATAGAAGACTCTTGCCCGGCTCAAGCCCGGCTTCCGCAATGATGGGCAAAACCACCTGCTCCACCGTATTGGGGGTCAAGGTCGACTCAATGATGACCAACGGCGGTCGTGCTGTTGCCACCTCACGGTACGTGCAAAGTTTGTGTATGGTATCTTCCAAGATAGCTAAGTAAGGACGCCCTTCCCTCTCTGTGGGTATGCAGATGAGGTGAGCAATCACCTCAGGAGAGATGAGTTCGGTCCAGTCCTTTGTGGCGTAGATGAGTTCGTTAGCCATCATCGGCTTGACCTCAAAACCGAGCCAGTGGGCCATCTGGTCGATGGGGACCTCGCCAGCATTAATCCGGTCCACCCGCTTAGTCTTGATGTCGTATCCGATACAACGAACTCCATTAGAGGCGAAGGTGGCCATATTCGAGTAGCCCAAGTATCCGATGCCCCATATGCCGAGCTTAGCCTCTCCCTGAACCAGCAAGGTCTTGTACGATTCCTTCACCGTCTCTCCCTCTCTGATGTCAAAAACAAAGGCGTCTCATACCGAAGCCGAACGAAGCGACCGATGATAGGCCACTGCGCGGTCTAGTCCTTCCTCTAGACTCACCCTAGGTGCCCAGTCTAAAGCTCGCCGGGCTGCAGACGCATCCAAGACGAGCCGTCGCATCTCCCCCTGGCGGGCTGGAGCGTAGCGAGGGGACCTTTTTTCATTCCCTACCCTGTCAGCAATCAGGCGGTAAAGCTCGTTGATGGAGGTCTCTCGCCCCCAGGCGAGATGGCACGTGATGTTTTCGCCTGACGCAAGGGCTAGTCGATTGGCCTCCACTACGTCGGCGACGTATATGAAATCCCTCGTCTGCTCGCCATCTCCATAAATGACCGCTACCTGCCCACTAAGGAGGCTGTGAATGAAAATGGCCACCACCCCGCCCTCCAGATGGGGGTCCTGCCGGGGCCCGTATACATTCCCATAGCGGAGGCAGACGTATGAGATGCCATACAGACGGGCGTAAATGTCCAGGTAGTGCTCCACTGTATGTTTAGAGACCCCGTAGTGGGTCATAGGCGCCACCGGGTGATCCTCGGCCAGAGGCATCTTATCTGTATCCTCGAAGATAGCCGTTGAGGAGGAATAGATGAATTTTCGGACCCCATAGCGACGGCACGCCTCCAACACCTCGAGGGCACCCAGGATGTTGATCCGGGCATCTGAGACGGGGTCATCAAGGGAGGTAACAACGTCCGTCTGGGCTGCCAGATGATAGACCGCCTCTGGCCGCTTGGCGGCGAAGACCTCCTGGAGGGCGGGGTCGAGGACGCTGAGCTTGTAAAAGGTCGCCTGGGAATGCACCTGGTCCGCCTTGCCTGTAGTGAGATCGTCTACCACCACCATCCGATGGCCCGCCTCCACGAGGGCATCAACCAAATGGGACCCAACAAACCCCGCTCCACCCGTCACTAGAATAGTCATATCAGGTCATTTTAGACGTTCAGGAAATAGACCTCAAAGGCCTCAGCTAATTCTTTAGCCACCTGCGCGCCCCGGTGGAGTGCCACAGCACGGATAAGCTCCCCTGAGAAGTAGTACGCGGCGCTCTGACGTTCATCGAGTTGACTCTCGTATGCTAAGACAGCATCGATTTTTTTCTTCAATGCATCCTCGGATATGCCGACATAGAGAGTTGGGCGAAAATCGAGGCTGCTTCGGACGCACTCGTAACCCAGACACGTCTGGTGGCGGAAGATCCGGCAGACCTCTTCGGCCACGACACGGTGATCTTGGTGGATGTCTCGAATGGAAGGGCAAAAGACAACGTCGGGGTCGTATTTGGCACGCCAGGAGAGCAACACCTCACGCACCTCCTGCTGCTGTCGCTGGAAGAGCTGCCCATCCAGGTTTTCCATATGGACGTCTTCTGAAACCACCCCGAGTAGTTTCGCGGCCTGATACGCCTCGTCCGTATCGCGGATGATCTGAATCTCCCCGGCTGCCGAGCGGGTATGCTTTGAGAGAGCAAGAAGCTTTATACTTGCCTCGGTCTGCCTCTGAGCAATTAGACCTCCACCACCAAACTCAATGTCGTCAAGGTGGGCCCCGACAAACAAAAGTCTCTTAAAGGTCCACTGCACGGGCGCGCTCCTTCCCAGCGGTCTTTTGCTCCACTTGGGCGTTAATCGCTCGGATTTTGGGATGGGCATCCAAGAACGAAATAACCTCACGGAGGTGAATTACCCGCCCTGGCTGATAAAGCTTTTTGTAAATCAAACGAACCACTTCCAAATCCTCCGACGTGTCCACGGTGATTCGCAGCTCTGGTCGACAGAGGTCCGGCGGGGCAACCAGCCGCTCGATGATAAACATTTCAGGGTGCTCTAGGATATATTCAAAGACATGCTCTTTATGATGGGGTGCGGTGGCTTCGCGATGGCACCGTTCAAGGGCCTGAAAGCTCACGACCTCCTCCTGGGCCCCTCGGGGCAAGCCGTCAATACAGGTGTAATCGGCTCCCGTGGCCAAGTGGTGGCTGACCATCAAAGTAAGGCTCTCGTAATCGGTGAGAGGATCGTCCGCTGTGGCCCGCACGATGGTCGAGGCCCTAAGTTCCCGAGCAGCGCTGTAGAATCGGTCCAAGACATCGTCCTCACTACCACGCAAACAGCGCAACCCTAGCGTATGGACATACTCTTCAATGTGATCATCGGCCGGGTTAGTGGAAGTGGCCACAGTCACCGCATCGGCTCCTTCGATAAGCCTTAACCGCTCCACAACGTGGGCCAGCATGGGCCGCCCCGCAATGTCGGCCATGACCTTACCCGGCAGGCGCTCAGAGTTCATCCGGGCCTGGAGGATAATGGCAATCATTGGTTTTCCCAAAAGTTTGGTGCCTTTTCTGAGGCTTGGGCGGGCGCAACCCTGGCCTTATCCAAAATGCGCCTGCTCTCCGGACCGCAGTTAAACAGAAGATCAATCCCCCCCAAAGCGGGGAGGAACCCCTCAAAGAGTTGTGGATAGATAGGATGTTGAAACTCTTGGTATACAATTTTAATATCAGCCCGCTTAAAGGCTGGCTCATCAATATACACTCGGCCCCAACGACCGGAGAGGTAGGTCGTCGCCCCAACTGCCTTACAGAGTCTTAAATTAAGCTCTGAGCCCTTCCCGCTAATTCCTAGCTCTGATGACCTGATAAACCGCGTTGCAACACCAAGATGCTTCGCAAGGAGCAAGATCAGAACAATATTGAGATCCAACAACATATACCATGAACGTTCATAAATTGTCTGAAAATCTGCCTCGTAATCTGGGAAATACGGGGCTGAACGATAATGATTGGCGATGGTAGTCCAATGCTTTCGGCGCCAATCCTTGGAGTTATCGATCTCCACCTCAAGTATCGTCTTCGAGGAGCCCCTCCCACGCCGCACAGGCACAGTCAACAGCTTCTCTCCTTGGGGCGTCTTGATGCGATTGCGATTTTGGAAGTAATTCTTGCGGAACTGGACATTGTCCAGCAGTACGAAAATCTCGCTCTGGCAGGCCTTGTCAAAAAAGCCGAGCCAAGGTAAATACTCCGGCTGGTGAATAGTGACAATCATCTCCGCGTCCTATTAACACCCCAGCCAGAGATTACTCCTCAAGCGCCCATCCCCACTCTCTCCAGCAACTAAAGGCTCCCCAAAGCGATCTTTTTCTGCTCAACATCGACCCCTTCTGTGCCTTGAGGTCCCCGAATCAGAGCAAGGCTCGGGCAGCCTCAATCACTCTGCGGCACTCTTTGTCGTTGAGCCCTGGATAGATTGGTAGGGAAACGCTCCTTCGCATGGCGCCCTCCGTGTTGGGATACCGTCGCGGGGGCAACCCCATGTAGCGGTGGAGAGGCCGATAGACCCCTCGGGTGCAATGAATCCCCTCTTCATTCATGGCTCGCAGAAAGGACCTGCTGCCCCGGGGGATCTTGAGAACGTATCGATAATAGATAGACAGACGGTGGGGGTCCTCGATAGGCACCTCCACGTCGTGCGGGGCAAAAGCGGTTGTGTAGCGTCGGGCAATGGCTCGTCGCCTCCGAATGAAGGAGGCAAGTTTTCTAAGCTGGACCGTACCCATAGCGGCCTGAAAATCTGTCATGCCATAGTTAAACCGCAAGCGGGCGGAGGGTTTCTTATCGTAGGCTCGCAAGTCTCTCAGCCGGCGTGCCAATGACTCGCGTGAGACCAAAACCATCCCGCCGTGCCCCGTGGTCATGACCTTGGTGGAATAAAAGGAAAAGACGGCCAAGTCGCCGAACACCCCCACCGGACGACCGTCAAATGTGGCACCCACAGCCTGGGCACAATCTTCGATGAGGACAAGCCGATACTCCTTGACGATGGCTCGAATCTCCGCCATCTTGGCCGGTTTCCCGTACATGTGCGGAACGATGACGGCTCGAGTCCGCTTGCCCACGGCCTCGGCGAGCGCCTTAGGCGACAGGCTGTAATCATCGAGATCGATGTCCACGACCCGGGGCCGGGCCCGAACGTACCCCACGGCATTGAGTAAGGCGACGCAGACGTAGCTTGGCACGACAACCTCATCGCCAGGACCGATGTCCAAGGCGAGCAAGCTGAGATGGAGGCCCGCTGAGCCGGAGTTGACTGCCACGGCGAGATGGCCTTCGTGGCGCTTGCTGAAGGCGTCCTCAAAGGCCTCAACAGCCGCGCCCATGGTGAGCTCACCACGCTTCAAATAGCGGCCCGCGGCAGCGAACTCCTTCTCTCCTATCGTTGGCTTGGAATGGACAATGACGCTAGGCACGGGCGACCTTGGCAATAATGCGAGCTATTCGATCCGCCCCCAAGCTGTCGACAATAGCTCGGCCCCGCTCGCTCATGGCACGCAGGCGGCCTGGGTCTACGAGCAGTGCAGAGACCGTCTCGGCGATGGTTCCCTCGGAAACCTCCATCCCATCACCCAGACTAATGACGCTGCCCAGCCGCTGAAAGGCGCGGGCCTGGACCTCCTCGTGAGGATCCTCATGGAGGACGACGGCGGGGGTACCGACGCAGGCTAATTCATAAAGGGTGTTCCCCCCAATGGAGATGGCAAGGTCGGCCTCGAAGAAAAGGCACTCCACATCCGAAGGGTCAACCAACAAATGGAAGTTCTGCCCTCTGAGCCGGTCGCCCATACGTCCGAGGCGCTCCTGAAAAGGAAAAGCCGGTCCGACAAGGATCGTCTTTCGCACCTTCGGCCCAATACGCTCTAAGGCTGAAAGAATCCTGAACAACGACCCCGAAGGGTTAGAACCCCCGAGGGTGACTACCACATGATCAGAACTTTCGGAGAAGCTTTTTGAGCGTTGGACAAAGGGGAGGAACGCCTTCCGCACGATAGCGTAGGCAGGTCCCAGGCAGTATCGGGTACCGTCCCACCGGTGGCAAGCGTGCCACTCCTCCACCACAGTACAATTGACCACCACGTCGCACTTCACTTTTGGATTCGGGATGTCCTCTACACACACGGTTCGAAAGCCGGCTGACCGAATCGTGGGTATATAGGACTCTGGCAGGACGGATACACAGGTCACCAAAACCGTAGACCCGAGAGCCCGAAGCAGGTCTGTGGTCTCCCGCACCTCCTCATCCAAGTCCCCCCCCGAGGTGAGGCAGGTATAGGGTAGACCCCACTCGAATAGCTTAGCCTCGCAAGCCGGGGATGGATGAATGAGCACATGAGTCTGCAACTCAAAGGAAGCCAGGGCCTCGGCGAGAGCCCAGCTCTTGTAGAGAGCCCCCATTCCCAAGTCTTTCGAGCCTTCGGTCCTAATGACCACCGGGGTGGTCACGCGAGGTCTTCCCAGTGTAAAGGTTCTTCTGCTTCCAGATTGCGCGAAGCTCGCCATCCCAGAACCTCGTCCCAGTGCTTAGGAGCTATACCGTTTCCCGGCCGGCGAACGTCGACCATCTCCTCCGTAATAATGGTCCCCGCCGGAATATCTACTAAGGTAACGATGCCAACCCGGTTGGTAAGTCGATGCTCTTCCTCCGAGGACGACGGGACCTTCCGGCCATGGCCCAGGGCTGGCTCGACGGCGCGAACGGTCTCAATGAGCTGACGATACTCCTCCTCGGTCAGAGAGAGGATGTGGTCTGGGCCGTCGGCCGTCTTGTCGTAGGTGAAGTGCCGCTCGACCATGTTGGCCCCCAACGCCACGGCGGCTAAGGAGACCTCGGTGCCAAGGGTGTGGTCCGACCAGCCCACAGGAAGCCCGAAGGCCTCCTTCATGGTGGGAATGACCCGCAGGTTGGCCTCATGGTGCTTGGTGGGGTAGTTCGACACGCAGTGCAGCATAATGAGCCGGTCGCCCGCCCCGGCGGTGTCGATGGTCTCCACCGACTCTTGAACCTCCTCAAGGGTGCACATCCCTGTGGAGAGAATGATGGGTTTGCCTGTCTGGGCCACCTCCCGGAGCAAAGGGATGTGGCAGGCCAGGTCGGAGCCAATCTTGTAAATAGGAACCCCAAGCTCTTCCATGAACTCCAGGTCTTTCATGTGGCTGGGGGCCGAGTAGATGGTCACTCCTTTAGAGCGGGCGTGCTCGAAAACGGCCCGCTGGAGCTCCTTGGGTGGCTCGCTCTTCTTGAAGACCTCGTACTGAGGTACGTAGCCCGTCACCTCGAGATTAAACATGGCCTTCTTTGTCGTGATGGTCTCGGCCTCAAACGTTTGAAGTTTGACTGCGTCCAGGCCGACTCGAACAGCCGCATCGATTAGCCAAACCCCTTTCTCCACAGTCTTGAAATTCCCGCCAATCTCGGCCACAAAGTAAACTGGGGTTTTATCGCCAACCCACTTGTCTCCCAGCTTCACTTGCTTCATCGTCACAGCTTCTCCCCATCTACTCTATTGGCCAATAACCTCCGTCCGCTTCGTGTAGGCCTCCAGCTGGATAACCCTCCCATCCACTTCGAAGCGTCGTACCTCGGTCTTTCGCGGAAGGTGGCAGGCCTTGCAGGGTGTGAGAAGCTCCACCCCACGCCGTTGCCTGTGGATTGCCCGAGCCTCGGTGAGCCGCTCCCCATGCCATATTTCATAGAGGGACTGGGTGTTCACGTCTCCCACGATGTGACGGCCGAGCTCATCGTTGATACAGAGGAGCACCTTCCCGTCAGAGCCGATGACGAGCCGCTGGTAGAGCACGGGGCAAGAGAACCCTTCCTCGTACTCGATATCCGTATCGAGGTGGAGGTAGTCCATCAGAGGGTTGGTAGAGACCTGATCCACGATGGGCTCGAAGAGATCGTAGAAGGCCTGGGGGTCATCCTTGATAGCGGGCCAGACCGTCTGGACTTTGATGACCGGCTTGGCTGACCCCCGGCGCTCCTTGATTGCCTTGTAGGTGCGAATCTTCTCCACCGCCTCGTCGAACTTGGCTGGCCGGCGGATTTTCTCGTACGTCTCACCCACGCCGTCAAAGGAGATGGTTAGCCAGTCGAGGCCCGCATCAAGCATCTCCTCAAACTGGGTCGGGTTGAGACGCAGGCCGTTGGTCAGGGTGGAGACTTCCTTGATTCCCTTTTCCTTCGCGTAGCGGGTAAGCTCGACAATCTTCCGATGAAGGAACGGTTCGCCCCGGAAAGAGAGACGGATGGAGTAGGTCCCGTAGTGTGCGCACTCATCGACAATCTTCCGAAAGAGATCGGGATCAATATTCTTGTGAGTGACCATCTTTTTGAAGTCGTCGCTGACCGTGTAGCACATGGGACAAACCATATCGCAGGCGCTGGAGAGCTCTATGTCTACGTGGTCGGGAAAGCGGCTCACCCTGCCGAGACGAGGATAGATGTGCCACCGGAACCGGTTCGTCAGGTAGCGCACGAAATGGCCCCGGCCGCGCCCCAGGTTAAACTTCAGCCACTGCAAGGGAGTGCTGAGAGTGAATTGGCCTTTGTTGATTTTCATAGAACCCCCCAAACCTTTAACAGAGTAATGAAACTTACCTCCTCACTCGACCGGCTTCTCGGCAAAGAGACGGAGGTTGTTGCCCCTCCCTGCCCGATTGATGACGTTTTGCAACTCGTTGATGTTCGCCTTTACGAATTGCCTCGCCTCGGTATGGTACATTCCAAAGACTTTCCACGCTTCTTCGCCAAAAACGGAGAGAATTTTTTCCACATCGAGGCCGTGGGTTTCCTGATGCCGGGTCACAAAGCTAGCCTTTTCAACCATCTTTTGAAGCGTCGCGGGCGTGAAGTAGAGGATATGCAGTTCCCCTTGAAAGAACGGCGCGTGGACGCTCAGGAAGAGAACCTCCACGCTGTCGAAATTGGGCACATAGATGAACACCATACCTCCCAGCTTCAGTACCCTCCACACTTCGCACAACGTTGCCATAGGCCTGGGGAGGTGTTCAAGAACATCCCACATAACCACGACATCGAAGGCCTCGGATGGGAAATTGGCGTCAAGGAGGTCACAGTTGTGAATGTTGTCAAGCCCCAGGGCGTCCCGGGCGTACTCGCACCCGAAGCGGTTAATCTCAACCCCCGTAACGTTCCAGCCCAACGCACGGGCTGAGTCCAGGAAATGGCCGTTGGCTGAACCGACTTCGAGAAGGGTGCCAGGTGTCGGCCTATACGCAGCTATATAGCGCAGGCGCTCTCGGTACAACCGTTCCTGGCGATATTTCGCGCTCTTGAGCAGAAGCTCCCGTGCCATGAAATTGTACCGTTCATCGTTGTAAAGCGAGGGAATCACTTGGTCTTTGACACGGGGGTTGATGTAGATGAGGCCGCAACGCTTACAGCGGACAAAACGAAATCCATCCCTGAAGAAAAGTTCTTCCTCGTGATCCTTCGCCTCACAGAGATAACAGGGTACGTCCTCAGCTAAATCGTCCTTAAGGCACCCAGTCTGGTCGTCCACCAAGGACTCCAGCACCTGGCGACGCATGTCCCTGAGAGCATCCATCACGCCCTCGGGATGAAGTTCAGACATATCAATAGGATCCTGTTTAGTCGGCTTCATGCATCACCTTTGCCATCGATATCAGCTTAGCTGAGAGGAGGCTCTGCAGTGTCTCGGCCACCCTGTCCGCAGCCCAACCATCGTGAGAGGCTGCATTTTTGTATCGATATTGGTCCTGACATTCCCCGAGGGCTGACCGGAGGGCTTCATCCGTCAAAAGGCGCTCCAGCGCCCCCGCTAGCCCCATTGGTGTATCCACATCCAACGCCACCCCTGCTGCTGCGTAGCTCTGAGTTTTAGGATAATAGTCCAGGTACAGGTTGATGAACGGCCTGCCCATGAGGATGGCCTCTAGGCCGATGGTGGAAGGCGCTGTGACTACCACGTCGCTCACAGCCATCCACTCGTAGAGCATCTCGTCGGTCACGACCACATCACCCATCCCTCGGGCCGCCAAGGCTCGCTCATACCAAGCTTTAGGCACCCCTGGAGGGGCCTTCAAGACCCATTGGACGGAAGGCAAGGAGTCCCGGGCCTGCAGGAGGCTCTCAAGATAGGGCCCAATGGTGGCTCGATCGACGGTGGCAAAGCCCCGTGGCGGACAAAAGAGCACCACGGGGCGCTCGGGGCTGAGGCCCCGGCGGGCTAGGATCTCTTCCTTCCGGAAGAGTTCGCCCGTGCGCCGCAGCACGTCGAAGCGAGGGCAACCCGTCACCACCACTCGTTCGGCGGGGTAAGTGCTCCTAGTAGTGAGAAGCGTCTTGGTAGCCTCATCGAACACGGCTATCACGTCCGGCAGCAGGTCGAGGTCCCGCGGTCCATACCGCTTCATATAATCCGAATTCACTGGACCAATCTCCCCGTGCTGCAGCCCGAGGGTGGGAACCCCAGCAGCACGGCAGGCCACGATCAAGGCTCGTCCCAGAGGCCCGGTCTCATAGCTGATAGCGCAGGCTCTCGGGCGCCATGCCGCAACGAGGGCGTGGGCGGCCTCGATCCATCCGATGATCCCTGTGAGGTAGTCCTCCGCCAGGAACTGAAACCGCGGCGCCAGAGCCGGCCAGAGATCGAGGCCATCGAAGCGAAAGGCCGAGGACATGGGTGGCGAGGGACTGTTCCAGAGGGACCGCCGCGCTCGGGCCCACCGCAACCCGCAAACGATCCCTCGGAGAGTAAAGAAGCGATCCATAACCGACCAAGGGACGGTCCGCTCGGCCCACAGCCGATGGATGGTCTCCCGCCACCCCCTGCGAACGGAGTACGGCATATCAACTGCCAGCACGGGACCCTGGCCACGGGCCAAAAGCTCTGCAATAACTGGGTAGCAAACCGGGTCGGTCCAGGTGAAGGCTCGGGCCATCGGGTCGTAGTCCTTCCGCCAATAGCTGCTTGCCGAGCAAAAGATAATCGGCCGCCTTTTCGACCACCGGCGACGGACACGCAAGGCTGCCAACCGAGCCAGAGTGCTTCGGAGCCGAGCGGCTCCCCACATCGCCCACATCCCAACGCGCAACCGATGGAGAAGCGAGACCAGCCGACCGAGCCAGCGGGAACGCCACGACTTCCACACATTCGGCTTCACCCTCTGGACGGGAATCCCTCTCTTCTCGCTCTCCGCACAGAAAACCCGAGCAAAGAGCCACGGGTCTTCTAGAAGCCCAAAGAGGGGCGCCCACTCCGACGAGAACTCCTCCGGGTCGATGATGGCGCACCAATCGGGCTTCTCTCTCTCAAGGAGGGCTTCGATTTTGGAGCGAACGATCACTAGGTTTTCCAGATCCACAAAGAGGGCCGGAGCTAAAAACTCCCAAAGGGGTATGCTCTCGTACTCTATTAACTGACCCAACGCTTGCCCTTCTTCCATGGAACGGCATGGGAGGTCATTAATCCACTCAATAGTAGCGGCTCTATAGTTGGGCAACCCTCCTTCGTTCAGACCATTATCTATAAATTCCTCACAGAATCCATGAGCCTCTAAAGAGCGCAGTCCCTCGACTCTCCAGGCCAGTGCCTGAAGTTTTCCCCTGCGACGGCCCTCCGCCACGAGCCTTGACAGCGCTTCCGGATCCTCCGCCCCCGAGACCATGAGTAACCCTCGGGAACCCCAGGAGCTCTCGGAAAGAGAGGTTCGTGCCCTGTCCTTTCCCAACGAGGAAACGACCTTGGCGCTACGACAAACCATCTCGCTCCATGACCTTTTCGTAAATGTCCTTTTCAAGCCTCCTCCCACTGACGGCCATCGAATACGGCGGCCCGTTCCCAGCCAAACTGGCCCAGGCACCCGCGCAAAGTAGAATCAGCCAAGAACTTCTCGATCGCCTCACGAAAGGGATTGCTGGACAACTCTCCGCTCCACGTAACCTGTCTTGCCTGGAAAAGCCAGCTTCGTTTCCAAAATGGGTAGGGTCCAAGAATGCGCCTTCGCCCCATTTGTGGGAAGGCGGTAAAGCTTAATAGAATTGTTCCATATAACCTCCTCGGAGATCTCGCGCTCTCGACGGACTCTATCCGCCGGACAAGGAAGGGCGAGGTTGGTGCAAACCTTTAAGGCTAGGTCTAACAGTTCCATCCGCTTAGCGGTGAAAGGATCGGTGTTTGGAAAAACGGCAACAGGGTTTTGGCCGGGAAGATACGTCGCCATGAAGGCCAAGCGCTCCGGTTTACGATATTGGGTCTCGGAGGTGGCATAATAAAGCGGCAAGTCCAGCAACTCTACACGCCTGGTCTGCCCCCACCGCTTCAAGTAGATAGCATTACGGTCGTTTGTGTGGTTCCGCGCTAAGGGGAGATAGGCCTTGGTGCCATGAGCCTCCCATAGAGCCGGCCTTCGGTGGGTTACGATGGCCTTTTCGCCACGCTCCCTCAGCCAGTGGGCCGCATCCTTGTAGCCAGAGCGAACCCGGTACAGGTAGCCGATATGGGCCCCCTGGATTAAAAAGAAGGCCGCGAGAGCCAAAGCCAAAACGAAGGACCCAAGACGCCAGCGTCGGATAGCTTCGGCCGCCGCAATTCCTCCTGAAAGGGCTACGAAGATGGAGACATACGCCACGTTTCGTGGGTATGGAAGTTTGGAGGCGAAGACGAAGTAAAACAAAAAGGGGAAACCTAAACCGAACAATACTAACAACTCTTCCGGCCTTCGGCCCTTCCACCAACGTCGGGCCACCATTGCCGTTCCAACGACCGCTAAAGCGGAGACCACCAGCCCCTCGCCGTAGAGGAAAGGCTGGATGCCGTAGGCCGAAATCTTGCTTCGAAAACCGTAGAAGAAACCTGAAGGGGACAGACTCCTGTGGCGGACCTTCCAAAGCTGTTCAAAAAATGTCATAAAGGGTCTGTCGTCGGTAAAAAGCCAAGAGAGATTATCACCCAAGACAACCAGAAAGTATGTAAGGGACGCCTCCACAATCACCAGGCAAATCAGCGCTCCCCCCAGCAGGGGGATCATTTGCCTTGCTAACGCCCGCCATTTGCCTTGCTTCAAAAAAGCGTAGATGGCCACAAAGCCCACGACGAGCAGATATGGGACGGAGCTTGGATGGATGGCAAAGGTAGCCCCGAGGCCGAATCCCGTCACCCAACCGAGAAAGCGCTTGGAGCGACCATCGGGAAAGCGCAAACTCGAAAGATAAGCAATCAAAGTCAAACAAAATACAAACATGGCGGCAGTTTGAGCGTAACCGCTACGCGACCAAATGATGTGATAACCCGAGGCGGCCATGAAAAGGGCGGCCGCCAACGCAGCCAATTCGTCCTCCCAGAGCTGGCGAGCGAGGAGAAACATAGTCAACACCGTAGCGCTTCCAAAAAGTGCGCTCCAGTAGAGAAGTCCATTGTATCCGGCATTGGGAACAACCAAGTAGAAGGCGCTTAAAAGGGCGTGATAAAGAGGCTTGTAGTAATAATTGCTTATGGGAAAAACATGGCGCGTTTCCAAGAACTGGATCACGTCTGTCCGTGTCTCCGATGAAAAGCCCGGCCCCTCAAAGGAGCGATCACTTAGCCAGGTAAGAAGAAGGGCAGTAGTCTTGGGGGAGAAATAATAAGCCGCCTCATTGTCATACTTCAGGCCCCGAACGTCTAGCTTGTAGACCCTAAGACCTAGGCCGAGCATTACGATGAGGGCAAGACAAAGGGTAACCCATGGTCTAAGCCCATGCCTGTGGGGCGACTGAAAGGGAGAACTCACCTGCTGAATTCTTTTGTGGTTGTATTAGGGGATACGGTTAAACAGTACTGTGGTTTCCAGGTTGCAAGAGTGAAAGCATTCGCGGCATGCGGACAGCTCGCCTCGAAGTTGTCGATATTCCTCGGATACCCATATTTCCTTGAGGTTTTTCTCCTGGATATTACCGATGCTTCGTCTTAGCCCCATATATGTCACGCAGGGGAAAACACTCCCAAAGCAGTCGACGAAACAAGTCGTGTAACCTGCATAGCATTGGATGGGAAGCTCCTCACCCCTCAAAGACCGTTTCAGCAGCTTTAGATAGCTCTCGGAATTCCCGATTATGCCATTCGAGCGCTTTATCTCCAAAAGCTCATCTATAACACGATCGAGTTTTTCAGCATCGGAGACCTTGTGACGCGCCACGTATGAACGCTCAAGCCCCCCAGGAGAATAGTCATTATGGTAGTTATGGAGTGCCTCAAAGTACACTTGGTCAACCCCCACCTTCTCCGCAAGCTCCACCATGGGGATAACCTCGTCGAGGTTGGTCTCACTGACGCACATCCCTACGGACAACGCTACATGAGGGAAGGAACTCTCCCTGAGGGCCCTAAGATTGGCTATAGCATCAGTGGCCCGTTTGAAGGAACCCTTGCTTCCCCGAAGTCTGTCATGGGTCTCTGCGTCCACGCTGTCCAAGGATATTCCAACGGATTGAATCCCCGATTTGAGGAACTCCTTGGTGGTTGGTCGGTCAAGAAAATGGCCATTAGTAAAAACAGATACAGGAAGCCCCCTTTCGTCGCTATACTTGATTATTTCAAAAAAATCCTTCCTAAGCAGAGGTTCTCCACCCATAAAACCAATACCGGTGGTACCTATGCTGACGAACTCGTCCACCACCTTAAGCATTTGAGCCGTATCGAATTCCACCCTTTTTTGTTTCTTAAAGCGCACTGCCCTTTGAGGCAAATCGCACATAAAACAGCCAGCGTCGCACCCATAAGTGAGCACGAACCCTCCTAATATGGGCCCATGGAGGGGCTTGCCAAGCTGATGGGAAAGGGGTACCCCAACGTACTTCCAAGCCTGCTGTAAAAACCACCAAAAATCCAGCCTCTGAAGTCTTACTTTAGTTACATGCCAATAGTATTTCTTCACATATATTTCCTCTCACTTTTCCTTCGAGAAGCTCCTGAGCCTAGCCCTTTTCTGCCACCAACAACAGGCCGCTTCCCTCTTCTTCGCAAACCGAAGCGGCCCTTCCAATCCACGGGCCGTGGAGGTATTTGACCAGCCTCCTCGGCAAAAGACCCGGGCGACCAAGGATCCTCTCAATCTTAGCGCTAAGCCACCTGGAAGGAAGAAGTAACTCGAACAACCTGTGGCTTCGTTTATCAACGTAGTAGCGATGTAAAACTACATGAAGACCCACCTTCCTTAACTTTTCCTGCCACTCCTCTAACGAAAGAACATGAAGATGGGCGAATTTAGAATTTACCCACTGAGCCGACCAGCGTCCCAGCGATGCGAGTCCTAACGCCTCAAGGAAGTTCCTCACCAAAAGCCAATCCCCAAAGGCGGGATTCGGCACAGTCATAATTAGCCTGCCCCCTGGCTCCAAGACCCGGACGACCTCTCCCAACGTTTCATCCAGAGGCTCTACATGCTCAAGGACGCTGTTGGAAAAGACCGTCTTAAAAGATTCATCAAAGAAGGCCAAGGCGCTACTATCTCCCTTGACGAGACCCCGGTAATTGGCCCTAGCCTTCGCCCGGTTAAGGTGAGAGGCAGCCAAATCGAGCCCTACTCCCACGGGTCTATCCACCAGGATTGAGGTGACCAACCCATCACCACAGCCCAAATCCAAAAGGGGCTCTTCAAGGGTCACATCGGAGAGGGCCCGGATCTCGTGGGTCCTCCAGAGGGCGACGGCTACTGAATATTCCTCTAGAAACTTGAAGGGAACCCCATCGGCATTCACAATAATAACTCCTTTATAAGCCAAAATCAGCATCTCGTCAAGGCAAAGTGAAAGGCCTTATTGGAAAAGGGTACAGCATGCTCAACACCTACCACCTTCAATCCACGACTCCTAGCAGCCTCGAGAAAGTGGCCATAAGCACACCCTACTTCCAGAAGCCGCCCCTTGGCTTTCCAGCCCTCTACAGTATCCAGCACGGCTTCAAAAAAGCGGATCTTCACCGGCATGTGGTCTAAATAACCCTGATAGCCCCCCCCCTAACTTCACTCCGATTGTAAAAGTACCCGGGCCTGTACCGGCCTTGGGCAGTGTGAGGCTGTATCCGTGGGCTTACGTAAACAAGGCCGCATCCCCTGCACCAGACTATCCGCTCCAAGCCTTTGCTAACCAAAACTCTACTGCTGTCCACACCACAGATGGAACACAGGACAGCTTCATATTTGTTAAAGATGTTAGGTGCCATGAAAGGGAATTACTTCACGAAGAACAGATACTTTAGCCAAGCATAAACGAATCGATAACCATCTCTCCAAATGTTTATCTTGGAATCCCCGTGCTTTCTTCGAAACTCATGGGTGGGGACCTCCACGTATCGATACCCCCTCCGTAGGGTCTTGATAATCATTTCTTCCTCAATGGTAGCCATGTTTTCCTGCAGCTCCAAGCCCAAAGCCACATCGCGCCTTATAGCCCGGAAGCCGTTTTGGCTGTCGGTTATGTGAACCTTGCAGACCCAGTTGATACCGATGGTTATGACGGCGTTTCCGGCCTGTCGCGCAAAAAGCTCTAACTTACCAAACAGCTCCTCGCTCCCTCCTAACATTCGAGAACCGCCCACATGATCCGCCTGGTCCTCCAGAATGGGACCAATGAGCTTAGGAATATCTCTTGGATCATGGGAACCATCGGCATCTATAAAGACCAATACATCGCCCGTAGCTTCTTTGACCCCGAGCCTTATAGCATCGCCCTTGCCCTTTCCATTATCCAGAGTAACCCAGACCCCGTAACTCTTAGCGATGTCTCGCGTCTTATCGGTCGAATGGCCGTCCACTACCAATATTTCATCGGCGAACGGCTTCACCCCTTCAATAACCTCACCAACCGTTTTTTCTTCATTCTTGGTAGGAATGACAACGGAAATATTCACAGGGCTACGCACCCCTGAAACCCTCACCCTGGGGAACCCCAACGGCCATCACCGCCACGCTGGATGTCCCGGGAGGCGCGAGGCTCCACTTCCACAAGAAGTCTCCTCTTGACCTAAGGCTCCACGGTTGAAGTGGGCACCTTGTGCCGCCCCTCTGGGCTGAGTTGAGCGCAGCCACGGAACCTTTCGTCCATGCGGCTACTGCTGGGTCCCGGCGCCCGAGGCACCTCGCGCCCTAAAAGTTCTTCATAGACGCCGGCCTCCCGGGCCTCCCAGATGGGCGCGTCGAACCGCCGGGCTTCCAGCAGTCCTTGCTTCGCACATCGGCGTGCCTCCCCGGGGTGGTCCAGAAGCCATTGAATAGCTCCTCTGAAGCCCTCTACCGTAGGAGCAACCCTGACCGCTGCTTGTCCGCCAATCTCTTGAAGGATCGGAATGTCTGATACTACGACGGGCAGACCGGCCGCCATTGCCTCAGCCACAGGCATGCAAAACCCTTCCAACAAAGTGGGCAGAGCGAAGAGGTCGGCGCGATGATAGGCACGATGAATCGCCGTATGGGGGATACGCTCGGTCAGCGCCAGTCGATCAGTCATTCCAAGACGGCGCGCAAGAGTCTCCAGGCGACCCCGCTCGGGCCCGCTACCAATGAAGTGAACTGCTACTTCCAGGGGAGCAACAGCTTCGAGCAGGCATGCCAGATTCTTTGAGGGGATGAAACGACTGACGGCCAAGATGGAGGGTGGGTCGTTTCGCGGCCACTGTTCCCCGTGCTCCGCCGTCGGAGCGAACCGGTCACATTCTATACGATTGTAAAGCAATTCGGGTCGTTGAGCGCCCATAGCCTGGGCATAACGCAGGACGTGTTCGCTAACGCAGAGTACCCGGTCAGCGCGCCGCAAGGTGTATTGTTCGAGAGCCCGCTCCACCGGCCCGAAACGGTTGCCCATCACTCGGCGCTTGTCACCAAAGTGAGTGTGGATGGATACCACAATTGGCCGTTTCCATCGCTGGGCTACGGCCACGGCTAGCGCGCCGCACCAGGACGGATCGTACGCCCTGATGACATCAGGCCGGACGGTTTTCACCACCCTGTTTAGCTCTCGCCAGACGGATGGCAGTGCCGTGGGCGACATGGCGCCAACGGGATGTACGGTGAGCCTCGCCTTGCCAAACGCCATATCCATGGGAGAAGGGTCTGATGGCTCCACCGTAAACTCGACCACATGTACCTCCTCGAAGGCATTCAGGGAGTTGTAGTAGCGATGTTTCAACTCACCCTTGGCATGATAGACCCTCAAAGGGCTAGCGAGGAAAACGCACAGCTTCATTGCGCCTTACTGAAAGCTTGAGGATTTAGCACAACGGCCCCGCTCTTTCGCGGCGGGAGCAACCCAAGCCACCGGCGCACCTCATATTTCAGTCTAGGCCAAGGTTGCTGGATGGGCCCCCGAGACCACCCCACGTCGGGCCTCAATCCCACTAGTCCGACGAAGTAGCGGCGGTAAGGAAGTCCCTTTATTTCTGGTTGGTTGGGCGCAAGCGCTGCAATAGTGGGATCGGCAGCTATCTCCTCCCAGGAGGCCAGCCGGCCCTCCGGGTGCCGGAAGGCATTTCTATAATAGGGATCGAATAAGTGCCACCGGCCATCCACATTTATGGCCGTAAGATAAAGCTTACCTTTCCTGGCCGGATCCTGCAGATAAAACCAAGTGCTGTTAAAGCCGGCATAGGTCGCTAGAGTACTCAAGACATCGTTGACTTGGTCTCCCGTGCCATAGCCCCGCACAATAATATGCCAAACGTGGTCATCCACTACTGGAAGTCCGGAGGGTTGGGGCTGGATATTTCGGACGGTCCAGTCAAAAAGAGCCATGACCCGCTCCTCATGGCTTCTTCGGCCCTCGAGAATTTCTCTTACCAGCTGCTTATAGTGCCAATGTCGAGTGATGAAACTCCCCACCTTTAGGTACAAAGGCAAGATTTTTTCCTGGAGTTCATAGTTTACCGCAAAGCGGGTGGCAACGGGTATTTGTCCGACCATAGCAGCCAAAATGGATATCAAAAAAAGGAGAACGAAGCCCCCGACGAGCGATTGTCGAGCTTTCCACCTCATATAATTAAGAATAATCCCTTAGCCTGGCTAAAAGCTCTGGTTCTCTTAGGAAATGGAAGACCCCAACTACGGCAAACATGAGGCAAAAGGGGATAATCCAGTCCCTGTGGCGGAAGGCTTCTCCTATGTTGCCGCTAGTCAAAGCCAGAATTGACGGCAAGCTAATTACATACACTATCAACGGCAGAACCTGTTGGCGTCTCACCTTTAGCAAAATCCACGCTCCGTAGAGGACAAAAGGAAATAACCCGTACCAGAGGAGAATCTGAGGATAGGCCACAAGCTGACCCATGGACTTAATGGCCCAGGGGAAGGGGCTAAAGAGAAAATACCCTAACCCTTTTAGCCAGGAGCCTACCCACCCGAACCAGTAAATCTTATTCGGTCCCACATGGTAAGGAAACACGTTCCTAAAGGAGTCGTGGAAATAGAGGGAATAGCCGGCTAAATCGGACTTGACCACACCCAACTGGTAGTAGATCACCCGTTTGACGAGAAACTCCCTGACCATTGCCGCGACGGGCCCATTAGTCCAGTACAGCCAGGCCCCTCCTGCGAGGGTTGAGGCCGAGGCCAGGGCCACCTGCTTTGGATGCCTCCCCAATAACCACCCGAAAGCCACGGCGAACGCAAGGACGGCAGAGAGGTATGGGTTATAAGTCCCCAATATTGCTACTACCCCTCCGGCCGCCACAGCCCATAAAGCCCAGAACCTCCCATCACCGCAGAGGCGATAGGCGATCCAAAGCCCCACCATCAGGATGAAAATCATATGAGGCTCTTTGAGACCGGTTATTGACCAATATTGAAGGGAAGGATAGAAGGCGATAAGGCTCAAAACCAGAAGACCCGCCCTCCGGCCAAACTCGGACCTAGCCCAACGGTAAAAACCAAAGGTCGCGGCCAAACCCACACAGAGATTTAATACTTTGAGCAGAAAGAGGCTTGGGCGGGTCAATGCTATAACGACGCCGGAGAAATAGGTGTAGGCGTTAACACCGTGACGGAGGCTAAAGGGGACGTCCCTGTGCCCCCTCAAGTATTCGGAAAACTCTAACGCCCGCATGAAATAGAGCCCCTCGTCGCCAGACAAGAAACCGTGGTAACCCTGGCCCTTCTTAACCAGATGTAAAGCGACGAGCAAGACCAGCCGAAAGGCCAGCGATAGACCAAGAACCCATAAGGCTACCCGTCGGTCCTCGGGAGGGGTCCAGCGGTACAATGCTAAACCTAAAAGGACCAAGGCCAAAGCCGCCAGGCTATAGGCGGGATCCAAAAGGACACATATTGTTCCCACCCCCGCCAACACCAGCCCAAAGGCCAGCGGCATGTAATCCACCAAGCCCACCTCTTCTAGCGATAGCTTCACGGCCAACGCCCGTTCTGCGCCAAGGCTGAAGCAGCTGTCTTCAAGCCGTACCTAGCGTAAAGCCCCTCGTAGCGGCTCAACCCCACCTCTAGGGAGAAGTACCGAAGGGCCACCTCCCGGCACCGCTGCCTCAGGGAAGGACCCTCCTCCAGCAGGGCCAAGAGCTCCCGGGCCGCCTGGTCGTATGCCTCCTCGGTCCAGGCCGATACTATCACACCCACCCGCTCGCGGCGCACCAGGTCCTCCGTATCTCCTACTCCAGGATTAATAACAACAGGTAGCCCACAGGCCAGGGACTCCCCCATCTTGGTAGGGCAGGAGGCCCGCTTCGAAGAGACCGGTTTGATGAAAAATATCGAGGCATGGGCCTCCTGAGCGTTTTCAGGGACGGTTTCATAGGGAACTTCGCGCACCAGGAAAGCCGACTCATCTATTCCTAGAGTCGATGCAACCCCATATATGGTCTCGGGTGGGCTTGGGGTGAGGAAGGTAAATCTGGCGTCGGGCCTAAGGCCGCGAAGAGCCTTGAAGAAGGATAGCATCTCGTCCAGCATGTACCAAGTGCCCACAGAGCCTAGGTAAAGGAGGTTCGGCCCTTCCGACCCCATCTCCGGTCCCTCGTTAGGCCTAAAGCGGTCGCAATCCACACAGGTGGGTATCACGTGAACAGGGGGAAGTTCATAACCACTCTTTTGGGCCCAATCCATCAGCACCGCTCGGCCGGCCTCTGAGAGGGAAACGATCTGGTCGGCCTCGGCAAGAAGCCGTCCCTCCATGAGCTTGGCAGCCCGGTATAGAATCCCTCCTTGTAGCCATAGGCCCCCCTCAACCCGCTCGTCAGCGAAGAAACCCCGCATGTCGAAGATGAAAGGGACGCCACAGAGCCGCTTCAACAACCACGCCATGGTAGCGGCGACGTAACTTCTGGCATGGACCACTTGAAGGCGGTCCTCCCGGACCAGACGACTCGCCACCACGACGCCTCGGACCATGTCGTAAAGGGTGGCTGGAAGAGAAGGATGCTGATGGTACCGTAACGGGTACCAGCGAAGCCCCGCATCCTTGAGACTCTGCTCGAGCCTTTCCCGTCGCTTTAGGTCCGATAAGCGGCTTGGTTTCTCGAAAGAAAGGAGGCTCAATTGAAGGCCACGGCGTGCGAGGCCTGTTAGATACGGAACAACTTGAGACTGGCCCAAAGGGTCTAGGGCCCCGTCATAGCTAATATAAAGACTTCTTACTCCCACCGCTCAGATGTTAACGAAGGTCAGCTCGAAATACTGTTTCCTAGTGGGCGCTGGCTACACAAATGAACCGAATTCTTCAGGAAGGCTTCCTGATTTGGCCAAGCCACCGTTTGAGCGCTTGACATCCGTAAACAAAGCCGACGATTACACAAATATAGGCCAGAGGCGTTACCACACCCCGATGGCGAACGTTCTTTGCGGCAATCACGGCATAAAGGGAAAAGGTATAAAGGAGGTATGCTACCACAAGGCGGTGCTCTAATTGTTTCTGCCTGACTAAAATCCAGAAGCCTACAGCCAGCAGGGCATAGCCGTAAAGGTTGAGCGCAATGGGGTAGCGATACACGTAGCCACTGGAAGGATTGACTAGGAAGATGGGATCGAATAGGCCGAAGTTAGGCTCGATGATGAAGCGCACCCCTCGTTTTACGAACCCCGAGGCCAAAAGGCTTAAAACCTGAAACGGTTCTTGCACAAGGACAACGAGAGAGCGCAGAACATCCACGAAAGGGTTAAAACCCATAGCCACGAGTGCCTGATTCTCCGGCCCTCCATAAGGGCCCTCGAAGGTTACCGCCGCCTCGGCTGTGCCGAAGGTAAAGGCTCCATATAGCTGCCAGTTGTAGAGGCAGCCAAGCAGATAGATGGCGACGAAGCCCGCTAGGTAGCCGGCCGCTGCACCCATCGCTCCGCGCAGTCCAAAGCGTCCTCGGCCCCAACATAGGAACACCAGGACTACCACCAGTGGAAAAAAAATAACCTCATTGCGCACGGCATAAGCAACCCCCAGCATGCCACCCAATCCCAGGGCCACAAACAGGCGGCGGATGGCCTCTGTGCGGACCGCCCATACAACCAGCACCAAGTGAACCATCATGAAGGGGATAAAAAGGGCCTCCATCCCGACAACGGCCGAAAGAAATGTGAGATTCATGCTGAGCACTGAAAGAAGCGCAGCACCTAGGGCCACGGTAGGTCCAGCGAGCCAGCGGCCTATAAGGAACGCACAAACGGGAACCACCGCCCCGAAAATGGCCTGGACAAATGCAACAGCCAGATAGTTGTTCAGGCCGAAGAGCCGATAGATAAAGCCAAGGAAGTGCCAGTAACCGAGCCCGCCCATGTAAAGGGCGCTACCCTTCGGGATGTTTTGGCCCTGGGCGATCATAGCGGCATAGCGCCCATATGCTTGGCCGTCGTCGCTGGCCAGAAGAAAATCAGCACCAGTAAGGTGGACAATCCGCCAGGCAAAGGCAAGGCGCACGAAAAGAGCCAGGATGAAAATGCCTCCCGCTACCAATGCCGGTCTCTCGACGACAAGCCGGGTGAGCCACTCACCTGTAACTCTCAAATTGGCCCACCTCAGGCGATCTCTCGTCGCCCACCCGGCCAACCCACCGGCGGCCATAACACCCACCAATGGCCATAAGCCGACGAAGGCTAGAAGCAAAGCAGAGCCGCCCGCCGCAGCCCAGAGGAAGGGTGCCACGATGGCCCTAACCCAGTTGGACTCCATAGCGCTTCTTCGTGTAAGGCACCCTGCAGCGTATGCCACCGTCCCCAAGATAACCGCACCGTAGGCCATTGCATACCATCCGAAAATTCGTCGCGCCTCGCGGAAGGGATGTTCAATAGCCGCGCCGTGGAAGAGTTCTGCTAACAACCCCACAAGCTGTGCCGCAAGCCCTACGATCACTACAAAACCCACCATGGCCCAGACTGATTTTCGAAGCATCCACGCCAGGGCCACCCCATAGAGCAAAAGGATAGCCACGCTCGGCAACGGCATTATCAGGTGTACAGTATGTGTAGGCGCATACTTAGGGTAGACGGTGCTGAAATGGAACCGACCATCGAGACCCAAAGCGGTGACGGCCACTAAAGCGAGAACTGCCGCGGCAGTGAGTATCCAGACCCTCCCCTGGACCGCCGGGCTAGTTAGGCTTAGCTCGTCACCCATGTCCGTCTTGCCGCCCATCATCTGGCTCCTGAGGCGTTGCAAATAATACCAGCTCGTCATACCTGCCTACCCATCTCCCTACCAGTTGGGCACACCGCACGCCCTCCTGAATAAAGATATCAGCGAGCCGATTTCTCCTCATGCGGTGAGCGACGGCCTGTCTGAGGTCGAGGGCATCTATCTCGACAACCTCCTGTCCGTAGACGTGTACTACTCGATAGCCGGCCTTTGTTAGGGCCCGCCGTATAGCCGTCTCGCTGAACTGATAGAGATGCATAGAAGGACTATCAGTTTGAAAAAGAACCTCCAAAGGCCAGGTCAGCTTGTTGGCAGAAAGCCAGTGGGCCCAGTAGGTGAGGCGGTGGATTAGGCCGTCGACATTGGGCACTATCACGACGAGGAGGCCATTCGCCGCCAATCGGCTCTGGAGGCGACGCAGATTGTCAAATGGGTTGGGAAGGTGCTCTAATACGTTCGCCAAGAGGATGATGTCGTACAGGCCCGGGAGCTCTTCGGCCGAGGCGACATCCCCCTCACGCACGTTAAGGCCGCGTTTGTCGCGGGCGATGGCCACCACCTCCTTTGACGGCTCCAAGCCCAAAACCTCAAAACCGGCCTTTGCTGCCACCTCCAGAAACCACCCAAAGGAGCAGCCGATATCGAGGACTCGCCCTGTCTGGAGAAATCGCTGGATTTCCTTCACCAGCCGGGTGAATGTCCGGCGCCGAAAGGGCCCATAATACTCCTCGAAGAGGCCCAGCTCAATCGGGTCATAGTAACGCTCAGGGAAGGAGGCACCCTTCTTGACCTGAAAGGAAACTAGGCGACAGGTCAAGCACTGATCGGCGTGCCCTCGATCTAGTGCCGCCACGGTCCGGTGCCGCACACCGTCGCATACAGGACAACTGGACGAGTCCTGGTGGGCCTGCAAAGTCTGCTGTTGAGCAAACCGCCGTCCCATCCCATCACCTGTTAAATCCAGCAGCAGCAATCCAGCCAAAAACCCCCAAATTCTTGAACTCCTCCACCACAACGCGGCCAAAGCCGACCTTTTCAAACACCTCGCGCAGCTCCTTAGTCCGGTAGAGCTTGTAATAGCCCTCTTCGTTAAAATAGGACTCGATCCTGGGCCCTAACAGGCGTACAGTCTCGAGCAAAGCCTTCCACGCCCACCCGTCATCTGGAACTATGGCTATGGTTACGCGAGCAACCCGCTTCATCTCCTTGACCACACTAACTGGGTCTTCAAAATGCTCCAGCGTCCCAGCGTTCCAGCACAAATCGAATTTCTTATCCTCGAACGGCATCTGCAGAATCGATTCCTGATGAACGGTTATGGGTGCGCTGGCGAGTTCGGCCTGGCGTTTCGCTAAGGCAATAGCGTCGGGAGATATGTCAAGCGCAGCGATGCTATCCCCACGCTTTTTGTGCAACATGATGGACGCCAGGGCCGAGCCACATCCCGCCTCAAGGATCCTGCCCGGCTCGGTGTGCTTCATTGCAAATTTGACAAAGTTCCTAACCCAATAGTGTTTCCTGAAAAGCAGGAGAAACTTTCCAAAGAGAGTCTGTCTCTGGACAACCCAGTGGGGACCCCAGTCCCTGGTCCGGCTTGCGGCCCCCCCGGAGACATTTTCCATGGAGGATTTCGCGAACGAGCGCCGATGGATGAAAAGGTGCAGGACTGTCTGGAGGTACTGGCGGCTCATGCGGGCAATGGACAGCTTGCTTACCCCGCTTTCTCGACCATACCAGCGCACTGGAATCTGGACCATGGAAAAACCGAGCAGGTGGGCCTTTATGGGCAGCTCCACGGTGATGTTGAAGTAGTCGGACTCGACGGGCTCGATGGCCCGAATAGCTCGCATGCTGTACGCTTTGAAAGCGTTGGTAATATCGTTGGACTTCACACCAAAGAGCCATTTAATGCCCCAGTTTGCCAGCCTGTTGACAATGAGTTTCAAGTGAGGGTAGTCCTTGTGCGAGCCACCCGGGATGAAGCGGGAGCCGTAGACGACATCGTATCCCTCGTGAATTTTACGGGCCATGGCGACGACATCTTCGGAGTCGTCGGAGTGATCGCCCATTACGAAACATATGGCGTCGCCCGTCGACGCCTCAATACCCGCCCGCAGGGCTTTCCCGAAACCCGGTTCGCTCGCCCTGTGAACGGCTCTGACCTCAGGGTACTGCGCGGTCAACTCCTCCATAATAACCCTTGTTCCGTCGGTACTGTTGTCCTGAATCACGATTACTTCATAGAAAATATCCACACGCTTGAAGGCCTCGATTAGCTCCTCCACCACTTGGCGGATAGTGTCTTCTTCGTTGTGAGCCGGGATAATTATGGAAAATTTCATGACAAACTAGATTCTCAGACCTTTAGGCGTTGGGGATTGTATTAAGGAAGCTTTGGCCTCCAAGGGAGGGGGCCCGCCTTCCACTTCAGCCTGGTTCACCCTTAGAGACTGCGAGGCTATCACTTTTTCCTCTTCGCACTGATAGCGTCCGTTCAATGACACTTTCACCCTTTGGCCGTACCGCGAGATGGAGAGAATCTAGATAAAAATCGATCGCGCCAAAGCCAGTGGAAGAGGCCGGAGAACATGGCGCTATCCACCGTGAACAAAACCAAAGCGACCCCTCCGACAAGCAAAGGGTTTAGCACCTTCAACCACCTACGGGTCTCGCTTTTTAACCAGACGTTTTTGGCGGCCCTAATAACGTAAAAGAGGGGCAACCCCAAGAACCACGTTTTTTTATGAATGAAGCCCAAGACCGTCACTGGGGCCAATAGGACGTATAGGCGAAGGACCGGTAAGTGCCAGTCTCTTGCCAAGCCCGCAATGAGGTCGTGGCGAGAGTAAAGCGCGTACTTGCGGAAGGTCTTGCCGAAGCTTGAGGGAATCTCCCACTGAACCATCGCTCTTGGGGCGTAGGCAATTTTGTAACGGCCCGCCTTCCTTATTCTGCCCATGAAAATCCTGTCCTCGCCAGCCCTAAGGTCGGGAAAGCCGCCGACCTCCTTCCAGACCTTCCTCTTCATCAGACTGGAGGCGATGAAGTGGGTCCTGGTAGGAATTCCCTCCACCAGGGATTTTGGCTTGACATGGGCGTATGCCGCACATCTTAGATAGAAGCTACTAGTCACCGGCTCAAAGGCCCCATAGACCACGTCTACCTCTGGGTCCTTCTCCATGGGCTCTAGGAGCCTTTTCATCCAGTCTGGGTGATGTCGGACACCGGCGTCGGTAAAAGCGAGAATTTCGCATTCCGTGGCCTCTGCCGCCAGGTTCCTGCCCGTCCCAGGAAACGCGTGATCCGCTAGGACCACGGTCAACGGTAAGCCACGCTCTTTCCACACCATTAACCGCTCCACCGTCCCGTCCGTAGAGCCACCGTCGGTGACCACAATCTCTGCAGGGGATAGGGTCTGCGCAAGGAGGCTCTCCATGAGCTGATCAATGGCCGCGCCCTCGTTCTTGACCGGGATGATGACGGCGACCTTACAATCCATCAGATGAGAACGCCTCTTGAGACGGGGGTGACGCCAGCCATCCTCGAACCATAGCGAAGGCCTCACGGAGCTCACGCTTTTCCACCACGATCGCTGCCCAGAGGCCCAAGAGGGCCAGGGGTACCACAATGGTGAAGACCGATCCTCCGGGCATGAGGGCCATCGCAACCAATACCGCCAAGGACCAGCTCAGAGCCTGGCGGTTTTTGGACTCCAGGCGCAGTCCCAAAACTTTGACGTGATAGGCGTAATTAAACGCAGCAAAGACCACATAGCTGACCAGGTAAGCTCCCACTAACCCTAATATTCCGAAGCGGGGCATGAACAACCAGAAGACCGCAACCCACATAAGGTTCTGACACACCGCGAAGCTTATATATGCCCGCAGCGCCCCCAGGGCCAGCAGTGAGCCGTTTAAGATATAGGCGACGAGAAAAAAGCCGTCGCCCAAAAGCTGGAGAGGAAAGAGGCGTGTAGCCGGCAGGAATTCGCTGGAATAAACCAGGTAGACGATAGGCTGGCGAAAGGCCATCAAACCCGCAACGATAGGGATGAAGCAGAGGAGGCTGAACCGAACCGCCCTGTTGATCTCCGCTACTCGCTCGGTATTGTCGACCGCCTGGCACATGGCGGGATAGTAGTGGCCCCACAACCCGTTGGTCAACAGCACCAAATAGAGGTTGTGAATAGCATAAACCACCTGGTAGTATCCGTTGGCTTCTAGCCCCAGGTCCCGGACCACGAGGGAACGCATATAAAGCAAGGCCAATAGCCCCATTACACCACCGGCAAATCCCGCCGCCCCATACGAGAGCAAGCCTTTTACCTCCCGCGTGACGAGTCGGAGACGAAACAGGGGACGGAAAGGGATCCGCCGGTGGAGGTACCAGAGGTTGACCCCCGCCCCCCAGCAAGCGACAACCACCAGGGAGATGAAGGCGCCCCGGACTCCCAGAAAGGCGATGAGGAGCACGAAGGGGACCAGCCCTCCCACCGCCGTCATGATGGCCACCCGGGTATAGGTGCCGTATTCGAGGAAGCCGTAGAATAGGGGTCCCCCTAAGCCGGAGGCCAGCACCATGAGCGGGATGGCGAGGGCCACCAGAGCTACCCATGGAGCGTACGCGACCGAAGCGAAGAGGAAGTGGGACAGCGGCCGAACGGCGACGAGCACCCCCGCCACCAAAATAACCGCCAGACCAATCTGGAGGGTGATAGAGCTGTGGATGACGTCGCCCAATCGGCTCTCCTCGCCCGTGCTCTGGTACTGCGACACGTACCTGATAATGCCCGTGCCCATCGAAAGGGTCGCCACGGTGGTTGCTAGGCTGAGGAACATGGTCGCCTGGGCCAGGAGGCCTACGCCGTCGGGTCCAAGCATGAAGGCTGCGTACTTGCCCCGCACCAATGCCACTACAATGTTGACGAGGGAGAATGTCCCGATGACTGCCGCGGCGGTGGCTAAGCGTCGCATGGGACTCCATCGCCGTTAGGCCAACCTCTACAGGGCTTCCGTAAAATCAAGAGCACGGTCAGCATTCCGGTTTTCCCAAAGGCGATTTTGGGTAACGAGGAGATACCTCTTCCCATGGGAAGAAGGAAATCCCTGGGTTGACGATGCGTTTTTCGTCATGCCACCAGGCCACCCCCATCATAAAACGCAAGGCGATGTTTTCATCGGGCTGGTTTCGGCCTCCCCTCTCTGCTTGTCTAGACGGTGGTCGAGCGATAGAGGGTAGAGAAGAAACGCTCGCAAATTCGATACTCGATGCGCTGGGCCATCTCCTTCGAGTAGTGCTCTAAGGCATAGGCCCGAGCTTTCGCCCCGAGTGACTTTCCGAACTCCGGATCCTCAAGGAGTCGCACGACAGCCCGAGCCATTGCCGCGGCGTCACGGAACGGTACAACCAGGCCCCGTTCATCGCAGCCCAACAACTCGCTGTGCCAATCGTGATCGTAGGCCACAATGGGCGTGGCCGAAAGCGCTGCCTCGCTCAGAGCGACACCCATATGGGCGACCACAATCACATCCGCTGTAACAAACAGATCAAGGAGCTCTTCCTGTGACCGCCAGCCAAGAAACCGAACCGACTCCTCCAGCCCGCGGGCGTGGGCCTCTCGTTCGAGCTGTGGGCGAAGTTCTCCCTGGCCCACCATCAGGAGCACTGCTCTGGGATAATCGGCTATTACGTGTGTCATCATTGCCAGAAGGTCACCCGGATACTTTACAGGATGCAAGCGCCCCACACTGAGCAGGATAGGCCGACCCTCGAGGCCCAAAGTGGCTTGGAGATTTTTCCGTTCACCGGGATCGACCCTATGTAAACTGCTCGGATAGAACCGATAGGCGAAGCTCTTTTCAAGAGAAGCCCCGTGGGCCAGGGCGTAATCCTTGTAATGTTCCCAGTTGCCAATGACCAAATCAGCGCTGCCAAAGAGGAAGCGCTCCACCAGCCGTTCCACCATGGGCCATCGAAAGGGCGGAAAGGCCACCCGACCGACGCTCCGAGCCGAGGCGTCATAGTTCTGAACAACATGGATGCCAAAGGGAACTCCCGCCAAACGGGCGACGAACCACCCAAGGCATCCCAGAAGGTGTGGGTCCTGTGCTATGACCAAGCCGACGTGCTCTTGGCGACACACATCCACGAGGCGGCGGGCCAACCGCACCGCAGCCCACCATCCATTGATGGTAGAAAGTCCAATCTGCTCCAGCCAGCTAGGAGGGTGCTGACTCACTTGTATGACAGAAACTTGGTCACTGAATGTCCGCTGCTGTTCCGTCCCAGGTTGGGGAACGAAGGCGACCTGCAGGGTCCGCAGAAAGAATGGGTTGGGATTGGGAGCAATATGCTCTTCCACCTGATAGCGGTCCACAACCTCAAGGTTCATCGGTTCCAATCGCAGCAAGGTTCGCTGCCGAGGGTTAGCCACGTGCTGCCTCCGAAGCGGAGCGGTGACCCCGACGATCAATGCCGCCAGCCCGCTTACTAACCAGGTTCCCACCGTCAGCAGCCGATCGGCCAAAGCGACCCATAACGGACGGTGCCTAGCTTTTCTAGTCATTTCCAAGGGATGCACTCCTTGGGCCGTTTTCCTGGAGACCACTAATGCTCCAAGTCCCCGTTGAAGAACTGGGTGGGTCGGCGAAGGACAGCATTTCTAACAAAGGTCACCATTCTGTGCCTTAGGTGCCCCCCGTAAGTGAAGGGCCACCTGCAAACCCGCACAATAGGCCTGAGCGTCAGCTGCGGGTAGATTCACCGCCACAACCTCGGTCACCAAGAGCAAGAGGTACACGGCGAGGAATCCTTTGCCGCTCCCAAGCTCCAGCTGCCGCTCCACCTTTGAAATGGGTAGTTCGATCCACAATAGCCAATTACAGGGTCCACAGCCTGTAATGAGGCCACGGCTGAGCCACAGGTGTAGTCCTGGCACAACGCCCTATGAGAGTCTCCAACCAGCCGGCAAGGATCCATCACCACACCGCCTCCGGCTCCTGCGCCGCCATAGCCTCCAGAGGCATCCAACGAAACACATCCGGGTAGCTGGACCAGCACGATACGTGAGCTTCCACCTCTCGGCGAAAAGCAGGCAGGTCGTAGTCATGAAAATGGAGCAGGCCCACCCGGGGGGCATGATGTGCCAGTTGAGCCAGGGCCGTCATCTTGGGGACCACCCGCAATGGGCTGACTGTGGCACCGACCAAATTCGGGAGCGAGACGAGATGGGTCGCAGGGGGCACGCGGACTGGGAGGCCGGGAGGGGGTGGCTGGGCGAGGGTGGTACCGCCAAAAGTGTTCCGCCCATCGAACCTGAGACTACAATCTATGACCACGCCATTCGCCTCTAACGTCTTAACGACCACAGGGGGAAGAAACCACCAACCCGCCGTGTAGGCCGTAACCTTGAATCCCTTCTCAGCAAACCAGGCCAACTCCTCGAGCATCTGTGCCCGCACCACGGCCTCTCTTCCCAAGAGGGTGCGCGGGCCTATGGGTACTAGATCGGGCTCCCACAACGCCCGCATAGGGCCGGCGGAGAAACGTTCCCGCTCTGCCACCATCGCTCTGTCGTCCACAGAAATGGTATCGAAGAAGTGACCGTGGTAGGCTAGGTCTGCCTCATCCGCTATTCTCTTCACCCGACCGGCGAAGGTTGTCTCTTCGGTCCCTACGGTCGCCATCAACCGGGCTGTCTGAGGACAGCGGGGAGTGGTCACCCCAACCACCGCTCGCACACCCGCAGTTCGTCGGAACCACCCGACTAAGGCCAGCAGCGCCTCAAAAGTGGTTTCCTGGGCGACGGCCTCGGCGTGAACACAAAAATTGAGGTCCACCGGACCCATCCCTGGCGAGAAGACCGGGGGTCTCAGTCGGCGCCATAGCTCCAAAAGGGCATGCACCACCCGCTGGCGAGTCGAGCGGGGCGTGGCCAGCAATGCTCGGTTCATCCGCCCGACAGCCCTTTCAAGCTACCGGACCTCCACGAGGCGCTTGATGTTTTTGTAAGTCTTCGGGCAGAAGAGACCCACCGTCCTCGTAAGCCGATGGAAATCCTCGGGGTCGTGGCCGTTGATGAAAACGACGATGCCGTCTAAGGAGCTCTGGACGATCGGCTCAATATATCGCTCAAGCATCATTCCATTGGAAAAGGTTTTCACGATCATCCGCTTGTGAACGGCTGCGTCCTTGACCATGCAGAAGAGGTCTTTATTGAGCAACGGCTCCCCGGAGCCGATGACATTGATGCAAATAGTTCGGTCGAAACGATCGAAAGTGTACTTGAAGGTTTCAAAGTTGATATCCTCGGTCGTCCGTTGATTCCAATCGAAATCATCAGGGGATGATGTGGAATTGGATCGGACACATGGAGCAGGCAAGATCGCATCTACTGGTGGTGACGATGGAGAGAGTCACCGGTCGGTGTGCAACCACTTTACCCCGTCGTGCAAATCTCGCGTGGAGACAATTAATCTTCTAATCTTCTAACCCCAAGTAAAGGGCCACCGCCAGGCGCCAGCCACCAGCCACCCCCCAGACATCGCGGGCCGTGAGCACTTTCATAGTATCGGCGAAACCATCTTTTGCAAGCCGAGCAACCAAACCGTCATGGCCCACACAGCTTCCAGCGAGGGATTGCCCGGGAAAACCAGGGCAACAAGAGTGAGAAACCATGCGGAGGGAAACCGGCCAAGAACTTCATATTGTTAACACCGCCGTCCCTGAAGGGCCACCAAATCGGCCCCGAGAAGCTGAAGCTCCTCCAGGCCAGCTTCCTGAAACCAGGAAAAGACCTCGGGATAGGTATGATAGCTCTGGTATATCGACGAGTAGAAGTCGAATGTCTCGAGCACCCGGCGGCGCCAGTTTGGGTACATAGCAATGGGAAATAAGTACAACGTGATTCCGCGAATCATCGGAATCTGATGGAGGTAGTAAATGGGCACGGCTAAGTGGCACAATGCGTACAAAAGACGTGGTGGCAAGCGAGAGGTCCACTGGCGGTACTTCTCCAACACGTAATTTGGCGGCCAACGGTACACACCTACAGCAATCCTGCCACCCCGCTTGAGCAACAGTGGCAACTCCAGGAAGGCCCGGTGAGGGTCGGGGGTGTGTTGGAGGACATAAATACTGAAGAGGCTATCAAAGGTCGAAGGAGCAAACGGCATCTGGAACACGCTCGCCTGCAGAAGGTGAACGTTTGGGCGACGACCGATGGCCTCAAAAGCAACATCCACCGAAGAACTGATATCGAATCCCACCACGGTCCCTCCAGCATCGTTGACCAATTTGGAGAAGCGCCCTGCTCCACACCCGACGTCTAGAACGAGCTGGCCCTTGAGGTCCTCCGGCAAAAACCCTGTGTTGCTACTGAACCGTTCCAAGGTTTCTTCGGCCCCATCCTCCATGATCGTCCGCCTGTACTCTTTCCATAACAGGCTAAAATTGCTCGCGTAGGGGTCCACATCGACGAAACGGGGAATGTATTGGGTAATTGGATAAGCATGGTCTCCGCAGAATAGCGAACCCCTTTTCACCTCCTCACCATCCCACTCTAAAGCATCTAATCGGAACGGCTTCTTGCATTGGGGACAGACTAAGTAGTCCAGCAATCCGACCTTCATCCCCTACCCCTTCGTGCACTCAACGCGAGAAGCCTGAGCCCTCAGCTTAGCCTGTCGAGCAGTCCCAGTAAGACACCGACCGCCTTTAAGATATCGCTTATTATTTATCGAGCGGACTCAAAAGTCCATCAGTTACCCGGTGTAACTAGCTACATCTTTCAAGTCTATGACGATTGGATCTTCGATCGGCTGGAGGCGATCATACTTGCCAAGACCCCATGTGCCGTCCGGTACGCGCGCCAGACGGAGCCCCCTATTAAGGTTTATTTTGTCCACGTTTTTATCATAATTAAGACGGTAGTGTATGGAACGGCGAATGTGGCGGAAAACATTTTTAGCATCGTAACGCAGTACCAGAAGCCACTTCATGATGCGATGGGCATTAGGGCTCAAGCTTGAATCGTTGTAGGTTCCTGCCTTAATGCTAATTATTTTCCTGGCCAGCTTCCTCTCCTCGGCGGTAAACTCGGGAGTTTCGTAAGCTACCTCGTCATACTTGTCTCCGATGGAGGACATGGAATATGAATCGGAAAGGGTGTTGACGTCGTCGTTGTTAAGCACCCAGTCCGCTAGGGGTGTTCCCGTCATGTGTGTCGCCGTGGAATAAGCAAGCACATCGAAGCCCATTTTTTGAGCCTTTTCGAAGGAAGTGACAGTTTTCTTCAGCGTGTCGCCGGGGAGTCCTATGATCATGTACCCAAAAATCTCCCAATCATACTTCCGCATCTTCTTCACACTTTCGATTATTTCCTCCATCGTCTCGCCCTTGTTAATCTGGGCGTACACTTCCTCGTCTAAGGATTCCACTCCGACCCAAATACGCTTGCATTTGGCACGATACATCTTTTCCAAAAGATCCTCAGGCGCCCTGTCAGCCCTGAACCCTTGTATAACCCAGGGCAGGTCTATGTTTTCTTCAATAAGAAGATCGCAGAATTCAACTATCCGCCTTGGCCTCATATTGAACGAAGCATCAACAATATGGAAAAGGCTAATATTGTACTTCTCCTTGGCCATTTTAAGTTCTTCGATTATATTCTCCGGGCTGCGGGCCCTCCATTTCTTCACAGGCATAAAACAGAATGAGCAGCTGTAAGGACAGCCACGGCTTGTATTAATTGGATACACATCCATTCCCTGACCGCCGTAAATTTCATAGTCAGGGAAGAGTAACTTATCAACATTTTTATCGTTCACCCTTGCCATGTTCTCCACAAGGCGGTCTCCATCCCACCACACCAAACCAGCTATCCCTTCCAACTCCTTTTTACCGTTTTTCCTTTCTAGGGCGTCAACCAATTCGACCATGGTCACCTCGCCCTCTCCTAGAACAGCAAAGTCTGCGCCCGTCATATCCTCCAACGATTTAGCACCTAGTCCCAGTATCTCGGGGCCACCTACCACAATTTTCCCGCTGTAATATTTCCTGAGCTTTTCAATATACTCTTTGGCTGATTTATACGTTATGTTATAGACAGGGAACCCTATGAGACCGGGGTTATAACCACCCACAGCTTTTTTAATCCGCTCATCGACAGGACCTGTCCTGATGTTTACCGTATCAAGCAAGCTGACCTGGTGGCCGGCCGCCCTCAGATGGGCCGAAAGATAACCTAATCCCAGGTTAATACCGGTACTCTCCGTGGCACCAAAAAGATCAACCAATAATATTTTCATCTCGACTGCCTCCCTTAGCAGTGGACGACCTTATTACACCAAGCCACCCTATTACACCAAGCCACCCTACCCGTGTCAAGGTGTCCCCTTTCAAGCGGGGGCCAGTATGAACCTGAGGAGTCTGATAGGGCCGCAAAAATCTTCCATTGCCGCTGGCTTGAGCCTGAACATTGTCCGACGGGCTACTGCTATCCTAAAGAGCTGGCACGCATCTATTTAAACCAATTGAAACAGTGGATTTGGATTAAAGAACCAACCTGGGATTCATTCCCTCCAGCGACTCATCTACTTGAGAAGGATTTTTCCCTATGCACTTTAAAAGCCCATCGACTAAGATGGGCTCGCGTCCGCAGGTGAGTAGTACCCTGGCCTCGAGTTGAATGCCGCGGTTCGAACCCGCTGCACCCGCTCTCGCAATCCGCTCGAGTATGTTTTAACGGTCCGTTTGAACGCCTCGAAATCCCCGGGCGCCGGAACTCGCCTGAGCAGGAAGGGATCAGAACCCCGTACGTTTACTCCGCAGTCGTTAGTAATAGCCCCCTTGTACCCTAGCTGCTGTGCAAGTGAGATTAACAGCGAAGAATGCTCCCCGAAAGGCCAGCAGATGTATTTGCATGGTCGATCGAGGTATTCTTCGAGGAGGGCTTTCGAGCGCACCAATTCCTCGACGACTCTTCGGAGATACACCTCATGGTCCTCGTAGAAACCCGCTTGCCCGTGCTCTTTTCGATACTCTTCGACAATGCGCCAAAGCTTCGATTCCAATTCCGCCTGCACCTCAGTGGAGGTTCCAGGGCATGAGTTCGTCGCGAATTCCACCAAGCGTTCTACCAAGCGTTCATCATCAATGTAACGTCTGGCAACAAGGGCGGAGCGCCAGGGGTGGAGGGGTAATCCAGACCTGAGATCGCCTCTTGTAGAGGCAACGGCTTCCCAGGGCGGGGTCGAATCGAGCAGGAAGCCAGTGATCGTCTCATCATAGAAACATGGACTGTGGGTATGAGTGTGGGAATAGATATCGATGAGCCCGCTCTTCACCATCTGTTTAACTTCTGACCAGTTTACGTGACCCCCACCGAAGCGCCCGCCTGAATACGCCCTAGCGTTTGCAACCTCATGGGTCGGGATGGAAGGAAGCTGGTCGAGGGTAACACGCCCTTCCCAGACATCATAAAGATTAGGTCTAGTCTCTCCTTCTCCCGCCTCCACCCGTTCTGTGATGAGGCATAGGGCGGCCTTCAACCCATACTTCTTCAGGATGGGATAAGCGTAGACCCAGTTATCCAGATAACCGTCGTCAAAGGTGATGACTACTGACGGCGAAGGAGGAGGACGGCGACCGTAAAGAAATCGTATGAGTTCAGAGATATGAAGAGTGTAGTAGCCCTTTTCGGCTAGATACCGCATCTGCTCCTCAAAGACCTCAGGGCTCATAGAGAAGCTCCGCCCACCGGTTTCGAAGTTCACGTGATGATAAGCAAGTATCGGGGTTCTGCTAAAAGCAAACAATAGATATCTCCTTGCCACGGGAGGCCTTTTTATTCATATCTCCATTGTGGTTTCATATTTTATTCCGATTCCACCTAAGCGGCTAGCCGGTCGAGTAATTCCGCCAGAGCCGCGGTCGCAGCCTGCCGAGTGTAGTGGTTAACCACGGCGCCGTCCCCACCGTAAGGTAGGCGTCCTGTATGCTCGATGGCCGTTACCCATTTCAGGAGACAATCTTTGACCTCCGCGACAGAAGTCGTCAGCACGCCAGCACCGCTGGCGCGGATCAGCCGGCTCATCTCGCCTTCCATCGCATGCAGAAGCAGGATGGGTCGCCGGGCCCCCAGGTACTCGAAGAGCTTGGACGTGTGACAGCCCTCCCCGCGGGGCCCTGTCCATGGAACGGAGAGGAGCGCGGTGGTGGCCTGCTGGAGACCCAATGCCTCCTGATGGGAGACCGGTGCGCAGCGCTCTACACAGGCCGAAACACCGTATTCGGTCGCCAGGGCCTCGACATCGACCATCTCGAAACCCTCCATCAGATAAAATCGGCAGCGGACCTGCTCCGGCCGCAGGCGGCCCCCAGCGAGAAGCTCGGCCAGGGCCTGAAAGAGGACCGAGGGGTCCTGATGGCGGGGATGAAGCCTTCCCGTGTAAAGGAGCTCGAGCCGCTTGTGGCGAGTCGGCCCTGACGAGACCGGGTAGTCGGTCGGGTCGAACCCGTGAGGGATGACCATCACGCGGTCTGCCAGGTCTGGGTGAGAGCGGGCAAGGCCCTCCGCCCAGGTCTCGGACAGCGTCACGATGGCATCAGCATCGGACAGCACCCGTCCCTCTAGCCACCGAAGGGAGCGCCGCTTCCAAGTGGACCAGTCCCGGTAGTGGTCGTCGCTCCAGGGGTCCCGCAGGTCGGCGATCCATGGGACGCCAGCTTCCCGGGCGAGTCGGCGGGCGATGAGGTGGGCCGACTCGGGCGGAGAGGTAGAATAAACGGCCTCCACAGGCTCTTCGGCCAACAGCCGCCGACCAGCGGCCAGGGCGGGCTTGATCCACCCACGTTGATCGTCGGGAAACGTCAAGAGTTCCCGCACCGCCCGCCGGAGCCCCGACACCGACCGAAGGGGGCCCTCCCCCACCCTCCCCGACACCTGAGGGATCAACGGCCGAGAGCGCCTGAAGAAGGCAAGGCAATCCCGCTCCCCCGTGGCGACGACGCGGACGCCGACTCCCAGGGAATCTCGAACCGTGGGGGTGAGCACCACTGGATGCCAGCCGTGATCTGGCAGGTACTGGGCGAATTTCGACACCCGGAGGCCCCCCACGCCGTCCGCGTGGGTCCAGTGGTAGGTCACCACGAGCACGGACCGGGTAGTTGGCTCACCAAGGGTTAACGCCATAATTCTCTGGACAGACCTTGCATGGGTCGAAAAGGACGCTTTTGTCATCCGTCAGGAAACGGGCCCGGCGGTTCTGAAAGAAAGTACTGTTCCAGACCTCAGCATCAGTAATCTTGCCGTTGCCTTCCATGTTGAGAAGCATGATGGAGCAGCTCGAGAAATTCTGCGCCCCGTCCACCCGCAGCTGGTCGAAGTGGCAGGAACACTGCTTGGTCGTCTGGGCAGGGTCGAGGAGGGTAGGCAAGACGACTTTGCCCTGCATGTTGGAGGGGACAACTGTCCGCAGGAACTCGACCATATCGGTGTCCTGGACGAAGAGGCTCCGCTCCTCGGCACGGAAACCATCGAAAGGAGCCGAGAGAAAGTTGCACAAGAAGACCTGGTCCACCCCAACCTCGTCGGCAACCCGGAGGAACTCGGGAATCAGAGGCCAGTTCTGCTGATCAATAATGAAGGATGCTTTGATTTTGACGGGTGAGCCAAGGGCGTTGCGAGCCTCAACAAGACGTTTGACGTTTTTGTAAATCTTCGGGTAGAGAAGACCAGGCATGCCCGTGATTCGGTTAAACTCTTCGGAGTTGTGGGCGTTGATGGAAACGGTGATGCCGTCCAGGTGGCTGCGAACGATGGGCTCAATATAGCGCTCAAGCGTCGTTCCATTGGAGAAGGTTTTCACAACCATCTTCTTATGCACGGCGGCGTACTTGGCTATTCGGAAGAGGTTTTTATTCAGTAACGGCTCTCCCGCCCCGATGATGTTGACGTAGATAGCCCGGTCGAAACGATCGACGGTACGCTTGAACGTCTCGAAGTCGATATCTTCGGCCATTTGCTGATTCCACTCGTAATCAACAGGGATGACGCTGGAGTGCGTTGGACACATGGTACAGGTGAGGTTGCACCGGCCAGTGGCAACGATGGAGAGGGTCACCGGTTGGTGTGCAACCACCTTGCCCCTCCGAGCAAGCTTAGCGTGGAGGAAGTTTACCTTCTGTCTCCAGGTGAAGGGTCGCCGCCATACACTAGCCACTTCGCGGAGATCGCTGGCCGTGAGCATTTTCATAGCTTCGACTCTCCCTCCCGATCAATGAAAATCCGAAACCAAAGCTCCAGGTTGACCCAGGACCAAATGGTAAAGTCCAGATTGGCCTGACCAGAGCAGTGGGCTTGGAAGGCCGCTTGGCTCCGGCCCGGGTCGAGATAGCCCCTCTGGCTCAGCACCTTGGGGGCCAAGAGTTCAGCAATTCGCTGGCGAAGGTCGCTGCGAAACCAAGGCCCCATAGGGGTAACGAAGCCCATCTTATCAGGCCTCGCCAGCACCGTCTCTGGAACCACGCCGCGGCATGCCTCGCGCAAGATGCGCTTGGTGTATCCCTTTTGGATTTTTTGCTCAGGCGGCAGGCTGAAAAGAAACTCCACCAACCGATAGTCCATAAAGGGAGATCGGGCCTCCACTGAGTGGGCCATGCCGTTCCTATCCTCGATGCGAAGCAGCGAGGGCAATGGGGATATGGTAAACCCTCGGTAAAGGGCGTCGTTGAGGCAAGAAGAAAAGCGCCTCGGCGTCGGAGCAGTCGGTCTCATGCGGTCGGCAAAATTTCGGCTTAGATAGGGAGGTTGGCCACTAAGCTTCCGGGCCTTCCTCCTGGGCAACCAATGAGAAGCCAGAAGCCTTAGGGCTTGCCCTAGGGCCGGATAGACCGCCCCGCCCGTAACCCGCCTGAAGTCCACCAGCTCCCGCAATAAAGTCACCCAACGTCCCGTCCTTATCGAGTCGGCGAAGAAGGCTGGATAGTATTTGTGGTAGCCCGCCAAGCCCTCGTCTCCCCCCTGGCCTGTCAGAATTACCTTGAAACCCTTCTGGTGGGCCGCCTCCATCACGAACCACTGAGCGTAAATGGAAAGCCCCGCGTAAGGTTCGTCCTGATGCCAGATGACCCGCTCTATGTTCTCAAAAAGGGAATCCCCCGAGGGAAAGACGAAGGTGGGGGAAACCGAAACCTCATCCAACACCCGATGGATGTACGGGCGCTCATCGTAGGCTGGCTCCTCGAAGCAAGAGGAGAAGGTGGCAACCCCCCCCTTGCAGGTTACCTGATCCGCCAGGCAGGTGATGGCCGAAGAGTCCAATCCGCCGCTTAAGCTGATGGCCACAGGCACATCGCTCCTGAGCCTCAAAGCCACCGCCGAGCGCAGCAAATCGAGAAACTCCTCGGCTAGCCCGGTATCGCTTCGGCCCCGGCTCGCCACCTCCCGGGGCTCCAAATCCCAGTAGCGGTGCTCCCGAAGTCCCTCGGGTCCAACCTCCAAAACATGGGCCGGCCTCACCTGGGTGATACCACGGAAGAAGGTCCGCTCCGAGAGGTCCACGTAGCCATAGCCCCTGGCCAGGTAGTCATATATAGCCTGGTCGTCGGGCTGGGGGCTAACCTGCGGATCAGCCAGAAGGGCTTTTATTTCAGAGGCGAAAAGGAGGCGGTTGCCTACCTCGGTATAGTAGAGGGGCTTGACCCCAAATCGGTCTCTGGAGAGGAGCAGCTTCCGCCGATGACCGTCCCATAGGCCGAGGGCCCACATGCCGTTGAACCTGCGGAAGCAGTCAAGACCCCACTGGCGGTAGGCCGCCAAGAGAACCTCGGTGTCGCTTGTGGAGCGGAAGCGATGGCCCAAGGCTTCCAGCTCCTGGCGAAGCTCGATGTAGTTATATATTTCGCCGTTATAGACCACCCAGCAGACGCCGTTTCGGCAGGGCATAGGCTGGTGGCCGCTTTCCGTAAGGTCTATGATAGCTAGCCGTCGGTGACCTAGTCCCAGGCTGTATCCCCTTTCCGGTGGCCATTCCTCACCGGGCCGCCAGGACCAATGCTGACCATTCCTGGGATGAACCATCCAATAGCCCTCACCGTCGGGACCTCGGTGAATGATCCCCGATGTCATCCGCCTAAGGAGGGAGAAATCGACTGGCTCTCCACCCAGTTCCCAAATGCCGGTAATACCGCACACAGCCCGTCTTGCCCTCCTCTACAGCTACACCCCGCCTTATGACAGTCTGAAGACTTGCTCCTCGGGAATCCCCAAGGCCTTGATTTTACCTATAATCTCATCTTCGTGCCGAAAGGAGGTCACCACCACCCGGTCGAAATCTAGCTCCTTCAGCCTCTGGGAGGGCAAAATATCAAAGCCAAAGAACGACTCCCCCGCTCTATGGTCATCCACCACGCCAGCCAAGGAGAGGTCCGTCTCGTGCAGGGATATGTATGCCACCTCGGCCACCTCGCCGGCCCCGTAAAAGGCCAACGAGCTTACCCCCTCCCTTCTGAGGGTGTGAAAGGCGGTGGCGATTTGCCCGCGGGCGTTGGAATAATACTTAAAGGAATGCTGGAGGTATTCGTAAGTAAGACGGGATTTTTCCATCAGTCCTGCGGGGGTTAAAAGGTAGCGGATGTCATTGGCGCTTGCCCGGTGAATCTTGACAAATCCCTTGTGGACGAACCGCTTCAGGTAGGCATTGGTCAAGCCAAGGGCGATACCCAGCTTCTTTGCGAGCGAGCGCTGGGTGAGCTTGACGCCGCTTTCAATCTCGGTCAGCAGCTGGAGGGTGCGTAAGAGGTCCTTTTCCATCGACCCTAGTGCTTGAGCCCTCTAGTGTGTCCCGAATGGAAGGAAAAACACCACGGATGAGAGGGTTAGGCTACGGCTTAAAGGTACGGCTCCGCCCCGTGGGTTACATTCGTATGTAACCGATAGGGGGATTGCTGGTGTGGGCTGGTCTCCGGCCACTAAAGACGAGGACTACAATATCCTCGACGGGCGGAGAAACTTGAACGTCCCTAAATTGGCAAGGGCGTTCAATTATTGAACAATAATAGCTTTCCAGGAAAAGGTGTCAAGGGAAAAATGCAAAATCGGCTTCATTCCCAACCGTTTGCAGGTGGATTATCCAACTGCGGAGTTCAAATAAGGCTCGGAACCCATTTATTCCGGGATTATTCCTTCCCTAAGAAAGTTGACCTCGTCATGTCCTTGCTCAGGTGACCCACCATCCATCTCTTTGCGCCCAAGACGCACGACGTCGTTCAGGATCGCCCCGTCAGGACGAGGTGGGGCTGCCCACTCACAAGCTCAGTGTGGGAACACCAGGAATAACTCTCGGGTTCACCCCCCTAGGCCGCCCTGCGCAAGCCATTCCTCGCAGGTCACCCCTCTCACCAGCGGTGACAATCGGAGCAGTGGGCGTACAGTTCACCAGCCAAGGCATGGGTGGCTAGCAGGCGACTAAGAAGGTTGCTAGGATAGTCCTTCTCACTGCCTAACTAACCCTGTTACAACCCCTTGCCCCGGAGCGCAGTGCGAAGGGTCTGGAGTAATAGATTCAGATCGTATCGAAGCCGTTGTCCTGGGCTCATGGTAGCGGCCTTACGGACATATTCGGCATCCAGACGCATGTTCTCATGCCGACTGGCACTCCGTCCCTTGTAGGCCTGGGTCAGTCCCGCCCATCCCGCCTTCACCCGTCGCTTACTGTCGGCCCCCTCGGACAACTCCAGTTCATATTCCCACGGTGGGACGGGCCGTGGCCCTACGAGCCGCATCTCCCCTCGCAAAACGTTGAAGAGTTGAGGAAGCTCATCGAGATACCACTTTAGCAAGAAGCGTCCTACTCGGGTGGCGTTAGGATTATCCTCGTAGGTGGTATACCGTTTACCGGGCTTGTCGTACTCATCGGGATGGCGATGGGCCAAAACAGTCCGAAACTTGAACATTCCAAAGCGCTCCCCTTGCGAGATGCGGGTCGTCGTCCAGATCGCTGGGCCCCTTGCCGCCGGATCGAAGAGACCCTCCACCTTGATGGCCAAAGCGATGACCCCTAGTAAGGGCGACAGGCAGAGCAAAATTGCACCTGCGGTAAGTTTATCGACCGCTGTATTTATCCATGACATTGGTCCATCCAGCTTACGACCACATCAGGGGTTGCCAGCAGAAGGGTAAGGAGTGTCGTTAAGATAGCTCGTCTCATCGTTTAACAAACCCTGTTATAACCCCTCGCCCCGCAGCACCGTTTGGAGGGTGCGAAGTGTCACTCGCAGGTCATACCGGAGCCGTTGCCACGAGCTCATATTAGCAACCCGACGGACGTACCAGGCATCCAAGCGCCTGCTCTTGTACTCGCTGCCTGTGGCTCCCTTGGAAGACTGGGCAAGCCCTGCCCAACCAGCCTTTACAAGTCGTTTTGTGTCGGCCCCTAAAGACAACTCTCTTTCGTAATACCACGGTTGGACGGGCCGAGGCCCCACGAGTCGCATCTCCCCACGCAAGATGTTAAGGAGTTGAGGAAATTCATCGAGATACCATTTCAACAAGAAGCGTCCAACCCGCGTGGAATGGGGGTTGGTTTGGTATGTGTAGGCTTCGTCGATTTTTTCGTAGCCATCGGGATGGCGATTGGCCTTAAGTGTCCGAAGCTTGAACATACCAAAGCGCTCCCCCTGTGAGATACGGGTTACAGTCCAGATGACCGGGCCCCTTGCCGCCGGATCGAAAAGACCCTCCACCTTGATGGCCAAGGCGATGACCCCTAGCAAGGGCGACAGGCAGAGCAAAATTGCTCCTGCGATGAGTTTATCTGCCGCTGTATTTATCCACGACATCGGTATATCCAGCCTACGTCCAAAGAAGGAGCAACCGACAAGAGGACCAGGTGGTGTATTATACGAGCGGATTTGGGTCTGTTCACACCCGCTACACTACCAGCCTCAAGGTACTCCTTCAATCTGAATGGACACTGAGGCAAAGTTCTGAGGATCGCGGCGACCCGAGAGGCATCTCTTTGATTATGCAACCTTTTGGAAATCACCAATGACGAATTCTCCAGAGGGGAGTTTCTCCTACCCCCATTATTTTGCTTTGAGGATACCTCACAATCACATTGAACACATCTCCAGTTATCGCGATGTGAATGAGAAACATAGAGTGATGGGACCAGGAATGCGGCTTTGGAGCCGTTGGTTGGTGGAGAGACCGGCTGCAGAACAAACCCGGCTGATTTTATCTCATTTTGCTCCGTCCTCGGATTGTGTCAGACCTCATAGCGCCGGCCCGTTATTCTATTCCTTTAACGCCATTCCATTGCGAGAACCTTCATGACTGATGGGGTGGGGTCGTGCGGCAGCTCGGGAGTCAGAGCCTTGGCCTCGGCAGTCCTGCCCGCCTTCCAGTAGGCCCACGCTAGATACCTGCGGAGTCGCCACGAGACCGCCTCGGTCTGATTCCGGTCCGTGATTGACGCTGCTTTGGTCAAGGCCGGCTCCAATGTGGAGATGGCCCGCTCAGGCCTTCCCGCCCAAATGTTCAGCAGGGCCCGGTAGAAGAGCGCGTCTCCAGCATTCGTAAAACGACCTACCTCCTTCACAAGGCGTTCAGCCTCCACCATATCTTGCCGCTTCGCCGCAATGAGCATCAGCCCTAGGTAGGCACGGTGATCGGCGGGATCCGAGGAGAGGTATTGCTTCAAGATGACCTCCGCCCGACGGATGTCACCCTCGTTGAGCAGGAGAAACCCCTTGTAGATGAGCATATCAATCCAGAACTTGCCGGGTTCTAGGCCGAAGGGCCATCTCAGGAGCCGGTGGACCGTTTCGAACTCCTGTAGGGCAAGAGAATAATCGCCTCTTTCAAGCGCGAAGGTGCCCAACTGGTAGTGAGCCTCAATATGGTCCGGCGCCTTGCGAAGAACCTCACGAAAATGGTGCTCACGTTTTTCCAACAGCCCCATCACTCGGTAGACTTCAGCCAGCCCCACATGGGCCTGGGTAAGTGTGGGGTCAATCTCCAGGGCCTTGAGGAAGAGGGGCTCCGCTCGGACCGGGTTCTTTTGGAAGTGTGAGATTCGGTAGCCTTCTTCATAGAGCCTGTGGGCTTCTTCGCGGCGACTGCAGCCAACCAGCAGCGGTGCAGCTACTAGGGTGATGGCCACAAGGCCCACTAAACACTGTTGGACACTAAGCGGTATGCGGAAAAGGCTTGACGTCATGGGGACACCTTGGGAGGGGTCCTGAGGTCCCCGGCCGGCAACACTTCGGCGGCTGGTGTCCGCAAATGGTGCCATCATGCGCATTGCCACCCACAGAGGAATAGTATCCTATTGGTCATTTGAAGTTAAAGAGGGGTTTCGAGCTTGCATCATGGCGGATATCCGCTCGGGGGCATCTGAATATAGAGGGCTTGCAAGACTATAATACTTTATTGCTTCGACTTCGTCTCTAAGAAACTCCGCTGCTCGTCCTAGATAATAATGTGCAACCGGCTTCCATCCCGAAGAAGGGTTGTTATCTATGAATTCCGAAAGTAATCGGCGTCCACGATTGGAGTCCCCTTGCTTGACCTCCAAGATGCCCCAGAAGAGCCGGGCACGCGGGGCCATCTCACTCCGCGGATAATTTTGGACAATCTCCACGTAAGCCTTCCTTGCCAAACGAACGCGTCCGTATAAGTGATAGTTTCTAGCTTTGTAAAACCAGAGGAGATCAGGCCGCTCTCGCACTGCGAACCGCCGGGGCCGAGTTACCGACCCATCGATTTCGGTTAGGCTAGCCAACGTTGGCCCTAACCGAGCGAGGTAGTAGTCCTGAACGCTATTGGCCAAACCTGCCCCAAACCAACTAATCCCCAAACGAATACCTTGATTGACTAGCCTTCGAGAGATACTTGCGTTCTTCTTATCCAGCAAGGATTCCCAAACCTCAGGTGCCTTGGATCCCTCAGCCGGAAACATCGACCTATACCAAGCAATGCGGTTCTCCCGTATGTCTTTTTCAATCTGTTGCAGCCGAGGCTGTTGATCGATAATGGAAGAATCTCGTGAAAGTTCTGTCAAAGTAACAGGTAACATAGAAGGGCTTCTGCGAAATGCAAAACCCAACAAAGGATCATAGACTCTCCAGGCACCATGGTGTTTCACCAATAAAAGGGTGTGGGGTGAGGATCCAATATCGTTGCGCATCATGGCCATTTTTGCAGCGACCCCTTTTTTGGCTAAGAGGGTAGCCGTCGTCCAGTCTGCTTGGTCGCACCACCCGACACCCCGGACCAAGTCATTCCAAGAAGTCTTGTCGATGATTTCCTCTCCAGGTATCGGAGAGAGTTGTTCATGCACATATTTCATCACTCGCTTTGCTGCTACGGCTGCACTGTCATCCTTCCCGACTAACCGATCTGTGATCCACTGATAGCTGATTTCCCGGTACAGATAGGATCGAATCCCCGCACGAAATTCCAAGATAGCCATCAGGCCTAACACTCCCAAAAGGGCTCCAACGAATATTAGCACAGTCACCAGAAGTGTCAGCCGACGTAGTCTAGACGAAGTTGCGATCGGATTATTCAACATCAAGCTCCTATAGGCCTTGGATACTCAAAATTGTGTCCTCCACGGTCCTTCAACCAATCTCCGCGTAACCAAGAACACCAAAGTCCCCTTTTTCTACTCTTTCCCGCCTCCTTCTTCCTCTTTGCGGCCCTCTCATGCGCCCTGTGCGACAGATAGAGCCTGTAAGAGGGCGAGGAGTTCCTTCTCAACTCCCTCGATATGGTGCTCTTGGCACGTCCCAACGCCTCGGCAATCTCTCCCAGGCCGTCTCCTGATGCCCTCATCTCCGTTATCCTGTCCCTCTCCTCAAGACTCAGATGCCTGTATCTTCTCTCCATGAACACTCAGAGTACCAGCCTCCCGGCCGCTTCCCCAAGTGTTGCACTTCCTCATTGAATCCACGATATCAAATACTAGAGGGAAAAGAAACCTTGTTGTAGACAACTCCTTCTTAAATAAGGCTTCAGGCCGAGGCCTATGGTAACGCATCAATAACCACTAACCATGCATAAGCAACCATCGTGATGACGGACGGTTGCCTAACGACAAAGGCAACTATAGCGTCTTTGGTTGGTCATTGGACCGCTCAAGGAACAACCCTGCTTTCCGATTGACATGCTCTCAAGCTCTTTTGTATGATTGCCGCCCCACAATCTCGCAAATCAGGGAGAACCTGCATGAAGATTCTCGTAACCGGAGGAGCGGGTTTCATTGGCGTGAACACGGCTAAGGGCCTGCTAGAGGCAAAGCACGATGTGGTAGTGCTGGACAACTGCTCGCGGCTTGGGGCTGAGGAGAACCTCGCCTGGCTCCAGGACCTCGGGGCGGTGGCCATTCACCGGGTCGATCTGCGCCACTGGGAGGCCCTACAGGCCGTCTTTGCCGAGCACGACGACCTGGCCGGGGTCATTCACCTTGCCGGGCAGGTGGCCGTGACTTCGAGCGTGGCTGACCCCCGCGAGGACTTCGAGTCCAACGCCCTCGGCACCTTCAACGTGCTAGAAGCCCTCCGGCTCCTCGACGGCGGCCAAGGCAGGCGCTTTTGCCTCTACTCCTCAACCAACAAGGTCTATGGGACCCTGGATAGTATGGCGGTGAAGAAAGGGAAACACCGGTACGCTTACCGCGACCATCCCTTGGGCGTTGATGAGTCCGCCCCGCTTGACTTCCACTCTCCATACGGCTGCTCCAAGGGGGCGGCCGACCAGTATGTACGGGACTACGCCCGAGTGTTCGGCGTGCCAACGGTGGTGCTGCGCCAATCGTGCATCTATGGACCGCGCCAGTTTGGTGTTGAGGACCAAGGCTGGGTCGCTTGGTTCACCATCGCGGCGGTCTTGGGTAAGCCCATCACCATCTTCGGCGATGGCAAGCAAGTGCGTGACGTTCTCCACGTAGACGATCTGGTGAAGCTCTTTCTCCGCTGCATTGAGGCAATACCCGCCTGCGCTGGCCGCATTTTCAACGTGGGCGGGGGCCCGGACCACACCCTTTCACTCCTAGAGCTCATTTCCCTGCTGGAGAAACGATTGGGAACCTCGATGCCCCTCACCTTTGTCGACTGGCGTCCGGGCGACCAGCGTATCTATGTGAGCGACATTCGCCGGGCCCAGAAGGAGCTCGACTGGAAACCAACCATCGGAGTTTCGGAAGGCATCGAGCACTTGTGTTGCTGGGTCGTCGAGAACCAGCGCCTCCTAGAACAGCTCCTATCATGACGGAGTGGTACCCCTGGCAACCCCTTTCCCAATCACAATAGTTCTCGACCCCTGCTGCTGTTCTTCCCTCTGCTGGCAATCTACATCGGCGTGGTCCTTGAGGCGCCCGACTTGTACCCAACCGCTTCAAACTTCCTGTAAAAGTAACTTCCTGTAAAAGTAACTTCCTGCGCAGTGCCATTTTTTTCGCCCTCCTGCCCTTCCGTTACGGCTTTCAGTATGTCCTCGTGAATGCGGCTTATCTCTGGCCAGCTACCAGGGAGAAGCGGGCCCTGTTCAAAATACTCGAAGAGTTGCTAAACGAACCCGAGCCACTTCACCGTTGACTCACAAAGTGAGACCGCTACAATAGGCCGGGTTCCAACCTGAAGGAGGAAGCTATCCATGGCATCCACCATCCTTGTTACCGGTGGAGCAGGTTTTATCGGCTCCCATCTTGTTGATGGCCTCCTGGAGCGCGGCGAGGCTGTTCGGGTTCTTGACATACTCGATCCCCAGGTTCACCCCAGCGGCTCCCTGCCCTCCTACATTCAGGGCCATGTGGATACCGGTCGTGTCGAGCTCCATGTGGGGGATGTGCGGGACCGTCCCACCTGGCGGAAGGCCCTGGATGGCGTTCGAGTAGTTGTTCATCTCGCGGCAGCCGTCGGCGTGGGCCAAAGCATGTACGAAGTGGCCCGGTATGTAGAGATCAATACTCAAGGCACGGCAATCCTGCTTGACATTCTCGCGAACGAGGCCCACAGGGTGGAAAAGCTTATCGTGGCAAGCTCCATGTCTATCTACGGCGAGGGCTCCTCTACTTGCCCTGAGTGTGGGCCGTTCGTTCCAGAAATAAGGGAAGAAAAACAGTTACAGAAGGGTGACTATGAGGTCCATTGCCCTTCATGCGGTTCGTTGGCCAATCCCGCCCCAACGCCTGAGACAAAGCCTCCTGTGCCTACTTCCGTATACGCTGTCTCCAAAAGGGATCAGGAAGAGTTGTGCCTCACCATCGGTCGTGCTTATGATATCCCGACGGTGGCACTCCGTTATTTCAACGTATATGGACCCCGTCAGGCCCTAACGAACCCTTATGCTGGAGTGGCGGCCATATTTTCCTCACGTCTCCTCAATAACAACTCTCCTCTAATCTTCGAGGACGGCGACCAGACTCGGGACTTCATCCACATCTCCGATATAGTACAGGCCAACCTTCTGGCCATGGATTGCTCCGAAGCAGCTGGCCAGGCACTCAACATAGGAACCGGTCGACCAACGAGCGTCGCCCAGCTCGCAGGCCACATAGCCCAAGCCTTAGGTTCTGACATCGCCCCAACCGTTGTCGGTAAATATCGCTCCGGCGACATCCGTCACTGCGTTGCCGATATCAGTCGAGCTAGGGAGGTGCTCGGCTTTGAGCCCCGCGTGCCCCTAGCCAATGGCGTCTCCGACCTCGTGGACTGGGTTAGACAACAGGAGGCCGAAGACCGGGTCGATATCGCCGCCCGCGAGTTAGAGCAGAAGGGGCTTACCCGATAAAGGTGAGGAGGACCGCCTCGTCAATGGCGTACGCCACCAGATATCGCGCCCTCTTTTTCTTCCTGGCGCTGCTCGTCTTGATAGCGCTGCCGTCCCGCCCCGTGGGCGTGGCCGACGGGCTGCCGGCCGACCACCCCCTCGACCTGTGGATCGTGCTGGTGCTTGTCGGGGGGTTTTTCGTCCTTCCCTGGCGGATCGAGCGGCACCGGGCCACGCGGCTGGCTCTGGCCCTGCTCGCCGTGGCATTAGGCAAGCTCGCTCTGGCCACCACCAGCCTCCCCCACGGCCTCGTGGCCCGCTACTACGCCAACGCCGAGCTCAAGGGACCACCTGAGGCCTCCATAAAGTACCGCCTGGACGGAGCCACACGAATAGACCGCTCCCTCGATTTCGCATCCGTGGGTTTCGCCTGGGGTGCCACGCCCTTCCCCCTCTGGTTCTTCAACGACTCCCGCCGCTTCAACTTCTACAAGCCAGAGGAGCCCGACCGACGGCACCTGCCCTTCAGCGTGCGGTGGGACGGCTTCATCAGGGCCCCCACGACGGAGCCCTTCACCTGGAGGCTCCTCGCCGAGCAGGAGGCGAGCTTAAGCCTCCTCGGCCAGCCCATCGTCTCAACGACCGAGGGCGCACCAGAGGCCGCCGTCGCCCTCACGCCCGGCTGGCATCCCATAAGCGTAACCTACGCATACAGAGGCCAGGGCCCCCGGAGCCTGAGGCTTGAATGGGAAGGAAACGGCGCCTTTCGTCCCGTCCCTCCTTCAGCCCTGCTTCCCTTCCGTCCCTCGCCCGCCCAAGACCGATGGGACGAGCTTATCGTGATGCCCGGATGGATTCTCTTTTTCCTCCAGTTTCTAGTGGTAGGCTGGATTTTGTTAGAGGGTTTGTGGGGAGAGCCGAGCGAGAAGTTCCTTGCCGAGCGGACGGCCGTCTACCTGATGGTTGTAGTGATGGTCGCCGTCGGGACCATCTCGCTCTCTAAGCGGGGCCGGGCGCCGGAGTGGAACTTCTTAAACGGAGGAGACGACCCCCTCACCTACGAGACGGCAGCCAGACAGATTCTGCTAGAGAAAGACCTTCTAAACCGAATGATACCGAATAAACCCTTTTACTTCATGGTGGGTTACCGCTACTTCCTGGCTGGAGCCCATGCCGTACTCGGCGAAAGCAAGGCCATGATCGTCCTGACACACTACATTCTGCTGGCAGTGGCCTGCGCCCTGCTCTACGGCTTGATTCGTTGCCTGGCTCCTCCCGGACCAGCCTTCTTTGCTTCCGCCCTTCTCTTTGCCGGCCAGGCCCACGGAACAGTCTACCGCTGGGCTACCGAGCTCTTCCCGACCATACTGGGCCTCGTCCTCATCGGGGCAGTCCTGCTCGGCCTCTCTCGCTGGGAAAAGAAACCCACTCTCTGGGGCGCAGCGGGAATCGGCGCCCTGGCAGGCCTCGCCACCATTGTGAGACCCAACATCTTGGCTTTCCTTCCCTTCGCCATCCTGTGGATGGTACTGGCACCACCCCTCCCTAGGGCTAAGCGGTGGCAAGGGGCGGCGGTTGCCCTTCTGGCAATGACCTTAACCATTGCACCGGTGACCTGGCGCAACTGGCATGTCTCAGGCCGCTTTGTCCTCCTCGTAGAGAGCGGTCCCACCATGCTTCTGCAGGGCAATAGCCCCCCACCCTCTGTGGACCTCTCGAGGGCTGTGACTTCGAGGAGCCTTAAGATTACATTGCGGCGAAGCCCCATTGGGCGGCCTGAGAAACACGAGAAGGCGCTGAGGGATCTATTCTATGACCCTACGGAGGAGAAGTTCCACCAGACAGTCATTAGAGAAGATACGCGTGAGATACGGGGGATGGTCAACAAGGTAATCCACATGGTTGATGTGGAGGTGTTAGACCCAGATCCTTCCTACGAGCAGTGGAACCTAAAACACCAAACCCGAGTTGTCCTGGAGTACCTCCGCCAGCAGCCTTGGGCCTTCCTTAAAGGGCTCGGTTGCAAGCTCCTCACAACCCTCGGAATCAGAAGCCCTTTCGTTCCCTCCCTCCTCCTGCTACACATAGGCTATATCGTTGGGGCCTTTCTTCTCTGGCGGGCAGATGTTGCTAGACGGCTGTCTATCCTACTACATAGCTTCGTTCTGTCCCAATGGTCGGTCCTGGTCATTTTAAAGCCCGGACCTCACTTGCCCAAAACCCAGTTGCCCACCTTTATTGTGGCCTTTTCCTTTGCCGCCCTTCTTATCGTCTCGTGGATGTACGCCGCCGTCGAAGGCCACCCTCCACCAGGGTTCCTGCCACGAGGCCAGAGGTGGGGCCCCATTACACGCTTCCTCGGCGGAGCGGCAGCCCTGGGGTTGCTGGCAGCGATTACCTACCCACCACGCCTGCCTTTTCTTATCCCCTTGCTATTCGGGGTCATCTGGATGCTTCGCCGGAATCAACGCCCCCAGCTTCTTTCTCCATGACGGTTTCTAATGCCTGTCCCCGAGGGGACCAAGGTGGCCGAAGAGGGGTACTAGTATGATGACCGTTTTCTTGCTGGTGCCCTCGCGCGACGACCCCTCGAGGTATAGGGGCAACGGTGCAAGAGGAGAGATCCTCAAGGCGCCTCAGGGCCTGGCGAGACCTCAGCCCTCGCAAGAGCCTTGAGATTAATTCGTCGACCCGCCATGATCGATTCGGCCAAGAGACACCCGAGGCCCACAAAAACGATGGTCGTGAAGGTAGTGGCGTGGAGTGCAAAGGCTGCCGAGAGGGCCTGGGCACGGGGCAATCCATAAAGGAGAAACCCGCCCATGGCAGCGGCGTGGAAGGTCCCGACGAATCCGGGTGCCGAGGGCAGGGCGACCCCAAGGACTAGCAAGATCTGAAGGACGATGGCCGCCGAGAGCGGGAGGTGGCCTGAGATGCAACCATGGGTCGCTCCGAAAAATCAACTAAGAATGGCATTGACCCAGGCTTTAAGAAAGTAACGTTTAAGACAAGAAAGGCTTGGGGCCTTAGTCGCAAGGCAGGTTTCTCAGAACCGAAGGGTTATCTCATCCAAAATGCCCCTTATGAGCTAAGTCGCAGATCTATTATGATTTCACTTTTGGAAATCTACTAAGTAACGATTTTGCAAAGCTCAGGCTCCCTGAGGCACCTTCCGTTGCTTCCAGCTTTATCAATCTTCGCTCTACTTGCTCGTGACAAGCCCAGCATAGCGTGATTAGGTTATCGATGTGGTCGGACCCGCCTTGGGATCGCTTAACTAGGTGATGGACGGTCAAGTTCCTCGGGCTTCGGCAGTAGGGATTCCGACACCGCCAGCGGTCACGTTGAAAGACTTTGGTCCGCAACCGTGCGAAGGCCTCCTTCTTTAGCCGCACTCGTCTCTTCTTCCACAGGCTCATAGGTTGCTAAGAACTCCGCCGCGATCATCTCGGCCTGATAGCCTCGACTCTCCGAGCCCGTCATCAGGCCAGCTAACTCAAGGGCCCTCTCAAACACCTCCCGTTGGGCCTGATAGAAATAGACGGTGAAGGGCTTGGCCGCCTCTTCGTCCTTATTGCCTCGAATTAGCGTCTGAAGCTCCTGGGTAGTGAGCTGCTCGGCCCTGGCTAGCCATACCGTCAAGTCCTCAGGTGTGGCTACCCTTACCACTTCCTTCATCTTGGTCCATCCGATTCGGCGCAGTTTCTTGGGGGGAATATTGAGTTCATTAACCTTCTCCCAGATGGCTATCAGGTAAAAGGCCTTGCGGACACCGAACTCCAGGGTCTCTTGAAGGTAATCCTCAAAATGATCGTAACCGAGTTTTAGGTAATGCTGGTGGTGGAAGATTTCTCTAAGCAGGCCCCCTAGCTCGTAGTAACACTCATCCAGCCGGGCCTTGAGCCGTACAATCCTATGGTGGATCTTCAAATGCTCTGTTCGGGCCACTGCAATTAATTGCAGCCGAGGCGCTGGTGAGTGAAGGAACTATTCAAGATCAGGCTCCTGTCCGTTTTGCAACCTCTCCAGGGTCCGCTTGAGCTTTCCGTATATCGTCTGGGCCCTGGCTTTGCGAGTGATTTGAGCCTTCCGTCGGATGCCCGGAACGGCGGTACCGTCTTTCTTGGTGTAGCCACTGTGGGCCTCCAGGATCTCCCCGATGGCCTCGCCGGTGAGAAGCTGGATGGCCGCGAGGAGTTCATCAATCATTTTCCGGTACTCCCGAAGCCCGTAGCCCTTGGGCTCCCTGTCTTCCTTCTCAGGCTGGCCGTCTTTGGCTTGCCTATCCCCCTCCTCCTGACTCCTGTAACGGTCGATCCACTGTTTTAGGAGCGCCTGGGGCAAGAGCTGACGAATGGCATTTCGCTGGGCCTTACTGACAGCCTTGACATCAGCAAAGGAATCAATCTGGAGCTGCCCCGAGGGCAGACGCCGCATAAGCGCCTGGCGAGACCGCCCGACCCGAACACTTCCGGTCTTGATGTCCTTGGCCTCGACCGTCACCACGACATGGGTCTCCGTCTCCTGCTCCTCTAAAATCCGGCACTGAATGCCCCCGTACGCTCGGCTTGCCTCCTGGATGCCGATCCAGCTTAGCCCCACGATAGGACGACCACCGGAGTTCATCTCGTAGACGAACTCGTCAAGGTACATCCCTTCTAGTGTAGCCACAATCTGGGCCTCGTCCCGCTGGTCCATGAGCTGGTAGACATCTTGGGGTTCTTCTTCAGCGCTCTCTTTAGTCTTTGGCGGCTCTTCTTCTTTGACAGCGGTGATTTCTGGTACAGAAATGCCTTCCATGGGACTTTCGGTGTTTTTCATCGTTTCTCCCTCCCTTATAATCCACCATCCATGACTAAGATCTAACGACTCCTCCAAAGTCCTTCTCACACTCCTCCCAGTAGCCGCAATGGCGGCGGGTGCAAAGATAGTTCTGGCGGTTGGGGGTAAAGATCAGGGCCTCAATCTGTCTCGCCACCAAGCCAATGAGGTTCTTATAGTAGGCCAGGTGCGAGGATGTGACTCGGAATGGGATCTGGACAAGCTTGGTGTTCTTGGTACGGACAAGATAATCCACGACACATCCCTCTTCGGCTCGTTCCTGGGTTGCCCGGTAGGCTAGGGCATAAGCCACCATCTGGTCTTGATGTGCTGGGGCCAAAGCAGGGGCATTCTCCACCTTGGCCGGGCTCCGCTTGACCACCTTTGTGTCCCGAATGATGCTACCTCGCTCGACCACGTCGGGTACGACAACAAAACGATAGGCGAAGTTGGGCATATCTAGCTCCACTCTCTTCTGAACGGCTGTGGGCTGAACCGTAGGAGCCACATCACCTTGGTAGAGGGATAGGACCCGGGCCCCGTCGTCTTTCACTTGACTAGGTTTCTCCTCGGGCCCCCAAAGGGTTTCACTCTTTCGGGCCTCGAAGTCGGTGGAGAAGGCATCGAGAACTTCGTCCAGGGCCAGATCTTGATGACTCTCGATCTTTTGCCGGTAGTTGTGGGTAATGCCGGAATCGACAGCGCTGCCCAATGTGGCCGCACCCGAGGGGGGCCTCTTGAGCCCACGGACATATCGGTAGTACCACTGGGCCGGACAGCGCAGGAACATGTTGACCTGCGTTGGGCTTAGATGGGGCTTGGATTCAGTGTTTCGGTTCGATAGTTTATTGTTTTTCATGATTTAAAACCTCTATTTCCTCTATCAGCGGGCACGAAATCTCGGGCCCCAAGGGAGTTTCTTGTAGGCGAATCCTCCCAATTATGGTATTTTGCGAAGCTGAATGGATTATCGTTAGAATAGCCTATTCTGTTTATATTGTCAAGTCCAATATGGAGCTTCCGATGATGAAAAATCTACCACAAAATTTGGGCCAAAGGATCCGTCAATTTCGCGCAGAAAGAGGGCTCTCGCAGTCGAAGATGGCTCGACGAATAGACGTCGCAGTCCAGCAGTATAATCGATATGAGCTAGGAAAAACAAAGATTCCTATCGATATCCTCGTGAGAGTAGCTGATATACTAGAGATAAGCACGGACGTCTTGTTGGGTCGCCAAGAGGCACGGAAAGATGGGGGGCTTTTGGAGGAGAACGTCTTCTATGATTTAGTTGAAAAAATCAAATCTTATCGTCTCGTAGACTACAAGAAGGAAGAGCGAGAAATTTTGAGAAGTGCAGCCAAGATGCTGGCGGACCGTCTAGAGGAGAAAAAGAAAAAGCGGAAGAAAAACTGATGATGTTGAGGGGATACCCAAGTTGATCATCGAGCGAGTGGAACAGCGGAAAACCCGTCCTCGGAGGAGGAGATAGAAGAGCACTTACACAAGAACCATAGAATTTGATCAGGATCGGCGGAGGAATGGTTGCCGGCCGAGCTCTTCTAGAGCAAGGAGTCCCGAGAGAGGGCGAAAGTGAATTGTTGTAAAAGTACCGAAGCCTCGCGCCTCAAGTAGTGTTATGGAGAGAAATGTCTGAAGGACCTATCGCGCTACCTGGTACATTGATGTCTTACGGCACTAGCTATTAGCTTCAGGGTAGCTAGGCCCTGTTCAAAGATATATTCAACCCAATTTCCTCTATCAAATCCAACGCCTCGTCAGAGAGGTCAGATAGGTCAATTTTTGGCTTCTGTTGGCTATGAATAGGGCCGCCGTCTAGATCTTCAAGTTTGTCCAACACTTGGAAAAGTTTAGGAACGGCATTCGCGGGGATTTCGCCACTCATCAGCCTCTCAAGGATCTCAAGGGCGATTTTGCCCTTCTGATTGGTGGAAACCTCAAGGGCAGAGTCTGCAAGGGTAAAGGGCAAAGGCGCTTGGGATCCATACGCGTTAGTGGCCTTGAGGATTTCCACACAAGCCCGGAGGCGAATCTGTTCGCTGGAGGACCGGGCGAGATCTTTCAAGCCCTGAATAGCCTCGGGGACCAGACTTCGCAGCTGTCCCACGGCGGCTTGGAACTGCGATCGTTTGGCCCGTTCCAACTCCTCCTGAAAGGCGGGGATTTTGAGCCACTCATGCAGGGTGGAGCGGCTGACGCCGGCGTTCTTGCTCGCGGCTTCGATGGTGGGGCTCTCAAGAAGAGAAACAATTGCCCGCTGTTGGCGCGGAGTCAGTTTTCCATTGCTGCTCATCGGTCTAACTCCTTTCAAAATGGTTGGGTTTATATGGTCTTTCCCTATTCCCCTGCTCCCACAGAACAACAGAGTCACTCCCTCTTTGCAAGGGTAAAATTGAAAAGGGAAGCGTAGGCATATAAGAGATGTTGGATTAGCTTACAAGTCCAGTAAAATAAGCCCCTTGCAGTCCCTACTAGGTGGCTTCTAGTGCCCTCATGAGGGAATTGGACAAGGAGAACCTTCCAGCGGGAAATCAGACTCCCATAACATATTGATTATATGGTCATCATGGCGCTATTGTGCCATTGTATAGCTCTAAAAAGTGTCCGAAAATGTCCGATTTTGTCCAGGACTAGCAATGGACGATACAGGTGGGAATAGCTGTACAAAATCAAGGGGATACCCAATATCTTCTTGATTGGAGAACAAATTCACTAGATTAATCCCCAGCATTCAAATGAGGAGAGGAACCATGATACTATCTAGCGGAGAAAGGTATCTGACGGACGGCTTTGTTGTGCAGAAGGAGTTAACGGCTATGCGGCTCTATCCGCCCATCGTCAACATGCTGTTCGGAGGCAGGCTTCAATACATGGCTGTACTTAGCGTAGAAGGGGCTTAATGCGCTCGGGTCCCCGCAAGGCTTCGATGCACGCCGACGATCCTTAGTGCCTCTTGCCTCTAGTCGTTTTAGCAAGGCTCTGTGAAAAACGGTTTAACAGGTATGCCCTCCTCCACAAACGTGTAAAACGCATAGCCCCGGGGGCCCAGCCATCGCCTCCAGGCCGATTGCTCCCCGCCCCACTCGATCATGACAAGCCCAACACAATGTTAGGAAACTCTCCCTCTGATCCTCTCCCTCTGAGAGCGCCCCCCTAGGAGAGCTTCACTAAAGGAAAGGAAACGGTCAATTCGCCTCAGGGCCCGGCGAAACCTCAGCCCTCGCAAGAGCCTTGAGCCTAAGGCGTCGGCCAATCACCACCGACTCGGCCAAGAGACACCCGAGGCCCACAAAAACGATGGTCGTGAAGATAGTGGCGTGGAGTGCAAAGGCTGCGGAGAGGGCCTGGGCACGGGGTAATCCATAAAGGAGAAGCCCGCCCATGGCAGCGGCGTGGAAGGTCCCGACGAATCCAGGTGCCGAGGGCAGGACGACCCCAAGGACTATCAGGACCTGTAGGGTGATGACAGCCGAGGGCGGGAGGGTCATGTCAAAAGCCTTGAACAAGCAGAGGTTGGTAGCCAAAAAAATCCCCCAGATGGCCAGGGTCAAGGCGATGAAGGGTGGCAGGTCTCTACCAGTAGGTACACCCCGCAAGCCACCTACGAAAGCCTCCCCCCACCCAACCATTTTATCCACCCATGGGGTGGGAAGAAAGGTGAAGGCCCGGCGTAGGAAAGCCAGGGCACGTTCTGGGCTCCGAGCCAGCCCCCACAGGACCAGCCCACATACCACGGTGACGAGACCAAAGAGCCCCGCACCGATTTGTAGGGAAGCCTTCAAGGCGGGACCTGTCAGGGACGGCACAAACCATCCAAGAGCCAAGATCATCAGCGGCAGAAAAGAAAGGGCGTCAACAAGCCGCTCCATCACTATAGTGGCGAAGACGCTGCTAACCGGAACGTGGCCTCCCTCCCCTGCCACGACGGCCCGCACCACCTCGCCCGCCCGGACTGGAAGTAGCATATTGCCAAGGAACCCAATCCCCGTTGCTCGGATGCAAAGGCCAAGGCTCAAAGGATGAACCGGCTTTAAAAGATAGGTCCACCGCCAGGCGCGAAGGCCAATGACGGCTGCACTTAGGAGCGCTATTAGCCCAACCCACTCCAGTTTTACTTGAGCGAAGGCTAGGCGGACCTCGTGCCATCCAACCCCTCGAAGGACCCAGCCCAGCAGAAGGAGGCTCACTGCAAATCCAGCAATGATGTAACTTCGCTTCACTCGCTGCCTCTCGACCAATCAAAGACCTCATATTGTACTGAACGAACTCCGTCAAGACAACGGTCCGACCACCGGGGGACGATCACCGCTGCACCTCTCCAAGCGACGGCCAGCGGGCGGGGCACTTCACAATTCCATATACTCTGCCTCAAGTGCCCCCGCATGGTTGCATCCGCCGCTTCAAGTGATACCATGGAAGCTAACTGTCCCCTCCCCGGGGACCCTGTTCGCACAAGCCCCCCCTTTTGGAAGCACGGGGCGGTGGCCTGAACACGCCTCCTACACGTGCCGAGGGAGGACAATGAGCCAGGAGACCCTGCTAGTCGTCGGCGGCGCCGGGTACATCGGCTCGCACTGTACGACTCTTTTGTTGGAGCACGGCTATAACGCCTTGGTCCTCGACGACCTCTCCACGGGCCACCGGGAGGCGGTCCCTGAGGAGGCTTCCCTCATAATCGGGGACCTCGGCGACGCCGCTCTACTGAACAACATATTTGAGCGGCACGATATTTCGGCTGTTTTCCACTTCGCCGCGCTCGCCATCGTCTCCGAATCGCCCCGCCAGCCATTGACCTACTACGAAAACAACGTCGCCAAGACCGCCGTCTTGCTCCAGGCCATGGCGAGCCACGAGGTTCCTTGCTTCATCTTCTCCTCAACGGCGGCGGTCTACGGAGAGCCGAGCGCCGACGTGCTGACCGAGGATCATCCGACTAGTCCGGTCAATCCGTACGGCCGCTCCAAGTTGATGGTTGAGGCGATGCTGTCCGACGCCGCCGAAGCCCTGGCGCTTCGCTACGCTTCGCTGCGCTATTTCAATGCCGCCGGCACCGACCCTTCAGGGCGGTGGGGTGAAGACCACCGCCCGGAGACTCATCTCATCCCCCGAATCTTGTTGGGTACGCTGGCCCACCAAGGTGTGGCCATCCACCCGGCGGCCGATGTCCCGCCCTGGATCGAGGTCTACGGCACGGACTACGACACACCCGACGGGACATGCGTCCGCGACTTCATTCACGTCACCGACCTCGCCGAGGCCCACCTCCTGGCCCTCCGCCACCTCCGGCAGGAGGGGGAGAGCCTGGTCTGCAACCTGGGCTCTGAGACGGGCTTTTCCGTTCGCCAGGTCATCGAGGCGGCCGCCCGTGTGACGGGGACATCCCTGCCCGTCCAGGAAAAGCCACGACGTCCCAACGAGCCCTCCCGGCTGGTCGCCAGCGCGGCGTTCTCTCGTCGCCTCCTGGGGTGGAATCCCCGCTTCAGCGACCTGGAGACCATCATTCAAACGTCATGGGAGTGGCACAAAGCACACCCCCGAGGGTACGCCCAGTCATAGAGCCGCATAGAGAAGAACCGCAAGAGGCTCGGTACGCCCAAAGACGGTTGAGCATGTGAAGGGAGAGCGGGCTTGTGGGGTTAGGCGCCTTCCGCCCACGCCTGAACGGCTCGCACAACCCGGTCAACTTCCTCTTCCGTGAGCTCCGGGAACATGGGAAGGCTCAACACCTCGCGGGCTGCCCGATCGCTTTCCGGGAAGGCCCTTTCCATGTAGCCCCCCCCCTGCAAAAGCCTCCTGGGCCGGGAGCGACACGGGATAGTGTATTGCCGCTCCGATGCCCTGGTCGGCCAGATGGCGCTTCAGGTCGTCGCGTCGGGCCGCCCCGATGGTGTACTGATGGTATACGTGATGGGACCCCGGGGCCTCCGTCGGGCACACCACGCCTGAGACCTTCTCGAGGCCAGCCGTGTAGGCTGCGGCGTGGCGACGGCGAGCATCGTTCCACCCCTCCAGGTGAGGGAGCTTGACCCGAAGGACGGCGGCCTGGAGAGTGTCCAGGCGGCTATTGTATCCCACCACCCTGTGCAGATAGCGCTCGGACGCCCCGTGAACGCGAAGCTGGCGGACCAGCTCGGCCAGGGCCGCATCGTCCGTGACCACCATCCCCCCGTCGCCGTAGGCCCCGAGGTTCTTCGTCGGAAAGAAGCTGAAACAACCGACATCCCCCAAAGATCCGACGACGCGCCCCTGGGAGCGGGCACCGAAGGCCTGTGCGGCATCCTCGATGACGGCCAAGCCGTGTCGAGCCGCCAGCGCGCTAATCGCCTCCATGGGGGCAGGATGGCCGAACAGGTGGACGGGAATAATGGCTTTGGTCCTCGAGGTGACGGCCGCTGCCGCCGCACCGGGGTCTAGGGCGTAAGCCTGCGGGTCAACATCCACAAAGACGGGCATGGCGCCACAGTAGATGACAACCTCCGCCGTTGCGATGAAAGTGAAGGCGGGCACGAGGACTTCATCGCCCGGACCGACGCCGAGAGCCAGCAGGGCCAAGTGGAGGGCGTCCGTGCCTGAGGCCACCCCGACGGCGTGGCTGGCTCCGCAAAAGGCGGCGACCTCCTCCTCCAGGGCCTCTACCTCGCGGCCCAAGACGAACTGGCCGCTCTCGATGACCCGTCGGATGGCTTCATCCATCGCCTCGCGCAAGAAGGCGTATTGGCGCGTCAGGTCGAAAACCGGGATGGACATCGCTTCCTCGGTGAGGGATGGCAAGGGGCCGTAAGGCCAGCGGCCATTAAACCACCCCGGCCGGACACGGCGCAAGAGGGATGTGGAGGGGCACCAACTTCTTTCCAGCCATTTCCATCTGACTCGGACCATGGATGACGAACCGATCGCTCCTCCTCGCGCCTTTCATCGTTGACTCCCACCGCGAAGCCGCTACAATTGCCTCGGCTGCACCTGGCTTAGAGGGATAACGGAGCTCCCGTGCCCACGACGTCCGCCACCAGATACCGGGTCGTCTTTTTTCTCCTGGCGCTGCTCGTCCTGATAGCGCTGCCGTCCCGCCCCGTGGGCGTGGCCGATGGCTTGCCTGCCGACCACCCCCTCGACCTGTGGCTTGTGCTGGTGCTGGTCGGGGGATTTTTCGTCCTTCCCTGGCGGATCGAGCGGCACCGGGCCCCGCGGCTGGCCCTGGCCTTGCTCGCCGTGGCTATCGTCAAGCTCGCTCTGGCCACCACCAGCCTCCCCCACGGCCTGGCGGCCCGCTACTTCGCCAACGCCGCCTTCGAGGGGCCCCCCGAGGCCTCCCTCGAGTACCGCCTGCCCGGGGCCACCCGCCTCGACTCCACCATCGCCTTCGCCCCCGTGGGCTTCGCCTGGGGCGAAAAACCTTTCCCCCTTTGGTTCTTCAACGACTCCCGCCGATTTAATTTCTACAAGCCCGGGGAGCCCAACCGCCGACGTCTGCCCTTCAGCGTGCGCTGGGACGGCTTCATAAGAGCCCCTTCTGCCGAGCCCCTTACCTGGAGGCTTGAGACCGACCAAGAGGCAACTCTAAGCCTCCTTGGCCAACCCATCGTCTCAACGACCGAGGGCCCGCCCGAGGCCTCAGTTACCCTCAGCCCAGGCTGGCACCCCATTAGCGTAACCTACGCATACAAAGGCCAGGGTGCGCGGAACCTGGAGCTCGAGTGGGAACGAAACGGCTCTTTTCGGCCCGTCCCTCCATCAGCCCTGATGCCCTTCCGGCCCTCGCCTCTTCAAGAGCGGTGGGACCAGCTGGTGGTTACGCCCGGCTGGGTGCTCTTCGTCCTGCAATTTCTCGTCGTGGGATGGATCTTGTTGGAGGGTTTGTGGGGAGAGTCGAAGGAGCGGTTCCTAACTGAGCAGGCGGCCGTCTACTTGATGGTGGTAGTGCTGGTGGGTTTCGGGACCGTCTCGCTCGCCAAGCGGGGCCGATCATCGGATTGGAACTTCCTAAACGGAGGAGACGACCCTCTTACCTACGAAACAGCCGCCAGGCAAATACTCATAGAACGAGATCCGCTAAACAGAATGATACCGAACAAGCCCTTTTACTATATGGTGGGTTACCGTTACTTCCTGGCTGGAACCCATGCTTTACTCGGCGAGAGCAAGGCGATGGTCGTCCTGACACACTACATTCTGCTGGCAGTGGCCTGCGCCCTGCTTTACTACCTGATACGAATCCTGGCTCCTCCCGGGCCGGCCTTATTTGCAGCCGCCCTTCTCTTTTCTGGTCAGGCTCATGGAACAGTCTACCGGTGGGCCACCGAGCTCTTCCCAACCATGCTAGGCCTCGCCCTAACCGGGGCAATGCTCCTAGCGCTGGCCCACTGGGAGCGGCAACCCACTCTCTGGGGTGCAGCAGGAAGCGGTGTCCTAGCGGGCCTAGCAACCATTGTACGGCCCAACTTCCTCGTGTTCCTCCCCTTCGCCATCCTGTGGATGGGGATAGCATTACCCCATCCAAGGGCCAAACGGTGGCAAGGGGCGGCGGTTGCCCTTCTGGCAATGACCTTCACCATTGCACCGGTGACCTGGCGAAACTGGCACGTTTCGGAACGCTTCGTGCTCCTCGTTAATAGCGGCCCCACCATGCTACTGCAGGGAAACAATCCTCCGCCAACGGTGGACCTCTCGAGGACTGTGACATCGAGGAGTCTCAAGATTTCGCTACGCCAAAGCCCATCCGGGGAGCTTAAGAAACACACAAAGGTGCTGAGGGATCTATTCAATGACCCCTTGGCGGAGAAGACTCAAACGGGGGCCATTCGAAGAGATACGCTCGAGATTCAGGGGATGGTCAACAAGGTTATCCACTTAGTTGACGTGGAGGTAATAGACCCATATCCTTTATATCAGCAGTGGAACTTGGCCCCCCAAACCCGAGAGGTCCTGGAGTACCTCCGCCAGCAACCAGGAAATTTCATCAAGGGACTTGGCCGCAAGGCTCTCCAAACACTGGGATTCGCCTATCCGTTCGCCCCAGCCCTTCTGCTGCTCCACCTCGCCTATCTCCTAGGAGCCGTTCTACTTTGGCGGGCCGGAGTGGCTCGACGCCTGGCCATTCTGCTCCATGCCTTCGTTCTGTCGCAATGGTTGGTTCTCGTCATCGTGAAGCCCGGACCCCACTTGCCCAAAACCCAACTGCCAACGTTCTTCGTCGCCTTCGGGTTCGCAGCCCTCCTGATCGTCTCATGGACGGCCGCCGCCATCGAAGGCCGCCCCCCACCGAGCATAGTGCCAAGACGAAAGAAGTGGTCCCCACGTGCGCGCATCCTCGGCGGGGCGGCAGCGATGGGGCTCCTTGGCGCGCTCACCTACCTTCCGCGCCTGCCTCTGCTCATCGCATTGCTCGCCGGAGCGGTCTGGAGCCTGCGGCACACACCACACCACACGGCTCTCGGCGCTTCAGCCTCCCCACCGTAAGGATTCTTCGGACCATCCGTCGCAAAGCAAGAGCGAATGGGCCTGCGCCTCAACGATTTCGGACGTCTCGCCTGATATGCTATCCTTGTGGCCCATGGCCCCCGCCACGCGATACCGGGTTGTCTTTTTTCTCCTGGCGCTGCTCGTTTTGATTGCGCTGCCGGCTCGTCCGGTGGGCGTGGCCGACGGGCTGCCGGCCGACCATCCCCTCGACCTCTGGATCGTGCTGGTGCTGGTCGGGGGGTTTTTCGTCCTTCCCTGGCGGATCGAGCGGCACCGGGCCCCGCGGCTGGCCCTGGCCCTGCTCGCCGTGGCTATCGTCCAGCTCGCCGTCGCCACCACCAGCCTCCCCCACGGGCTGGCGGCCCGCTACTACGCCAACGCCGACTTCCAAGGCTCCCCCGAGGCCTCCATCGAGTACCGCCTGGCCGGGGCCACCCGCATCGACCCCACCATTGCCTTCGCCCCCGTGGGCTTCGCCTGGGACGCCAAGCCCTTCCCCCTCTGGTTCTTCAACGATTCCCGCCGCTACAACTTCTACCGGCCCGATGAGCCCGACCGCCGCCACCTCCCCTTCAGCGTGCGGTGGGACGGCTTCATCCGCGCCCCCTCGAGCGAGCCTCTAGCCTGGCGGCTGGTGACCGAGCAGGAGGCGACCCTCGAGCTGTTCGGCCAACCCATCGCCTCGACCAGAGACGGGCCCTCCAAGGTCACGATCGCCCTCTCCCCCGGCTGGCACCCCATCAGCCTCACCTACGTCTACCGGGGAGCCGGCCCCAAGAGCTTGCGCCTCGAATGGAACGACAACGGTCCCTTCCACCCCGTTCCTTCCTCGGCGCTGATGCCCTACCACACCTCCCCGCAGGCGGACCGGTGGGACGGGGCGACGGCTGGGGCGGCGCAGGTGCTCTTTGTCCTGCAATTTCTCGCCGTTGTGTGGGTCATGGCCTCGGGGCTGTGGGGTGAATCGAAGAAGCGGTTCCTGACAGAGCGGACGGCGGTCTACGCTCTGGTTGTCGTCATGGTCGCCTTCGGAACCCTCTCGCTCGGAAAGCGAGGACGCTCGCCCCACTTGAACGTCTTAAACGGCGGCGACGACCCCCTCGTCTACGAGACCGCCGCAAGACAAATCCTGCTCGATCGAGACCCTCTCAACCGGATGCCCTCGACCCAGCCCTTTTACTTCACTGCCGGCTACCGTTACGTGCTCGCTACGGCCCACGCCCTCATGGGCCCCTCAAAGGCCATGGTCGTCCTGCTCCAGTATTGCTTCCTCGCCATCGCCTGCGCCCTGCTCTACTACCTAGCCAGGCGGCTCGCCCCGCCGGGTGTGGCGCTGCTCGCAGCGGCCCTTCTCTTCGCCGGCCAGGGGCGCGGAGCCCTCTACCGCTGGCCGACCGACCTCTTCCCCGCCGTTGCGGGCATTCTCATCGTAGCAGCCCTTCTCTTACAACTGACCGCCTGTTGGGAGCGGCCCTCCTGGCAGCGGGCGGCGGGAGCAGGCGTCCTCTTTGGCCTGGCCTGCATGGTCCGCTCGAATATCCTCGCCTTCGGCCCCATCGCCTTCCTCTGGCTCGCCTTGAGCCGAGCCCTCCCTCCGCGCCGGGCCGCCGCCACCGCCTGTGCCTTCGCCATCGCCGGGGCGCTCACCATCGCCCCCACGACGCTGCGCAACTGGCACGTCTCCGGGGAGTTCGTGCTCCTGAACAAGGGGGGAAGCATCAACTTCTGGCAGGGCAACCAACCCCCCGGGGACCTTGACCTCTCCCGGGTCGGAAAGTCCCCGCTCTATAGGCGCCTGGGCTTCGGGCACCGAACTCAGGAGGTCTTGGAATACGCGCGCCAACGACCGGTGGCGTTCCTTGGAGGGCTGGGCAGCAAAGCGCTCCTCCTCATGGGCCTGCCGCCGCACTTCTCACTCAGCCTCCTCGCCCTGCACATAAGCTATCTCATCGGAGCAAGCCTCCATTGGCGCTGGGGGCGAGACCGATGGCTGGCGGTGCTCCTCCACGGCTTTGTCGCCAGCCAATGGGCGCTCTTGATTCTCCTGAAGCCTTGGCCCCACGAGCCAAAAAACCAGCTCCCCACCTTCCTCGTCGCATTCGCCTTCGCAGCCCTGTTCCTCGCGTCGATGGCCGTCTACGCACTCGGGGGCCGGTCCCCACTGTCCCGTCCAGGGATGGCGACGACCCCCTCACCCATTCCCAGGCTCGCCTCCGGGGTCGCAGCGGCAGCATTCCTTGCCGCCATTACCTACACCCCCCGCCTCCCTCTGCTCATCCCCTTGCTCATTTGGGTCGCCTGGAGGCTTCGGCGAGCCCCAAGCCCCCTTGCTCTTTCCCCTTGACCCTGGTGGCCGATCTTTTATGATGGCCGTTGGAAGGCGGTGTGACGCGAGAGGAACCCATTACCAGAATCGCCCACGGTGGAGGCTCTCGAAGCGATGAAGCTCTCCGTTATCGTCCCCGCATACAACGAGCGGCCGTTCATTGAAGAGATCCTTCGCCGCGTCGAGGCCGTACCCTTCGACAAGGAGATCATCGTCGTAGATGACGGCTCCACCGACGGGACACGAGAGGTCCTGGAGAAGCTTGAGGCGGAGGGCGGAATCACGGTCCTCTACCATCCGCGAAACCGCGGAAAGGGCGCCGCCATCCGAACGGCCCTGCCCCACGTCAGCGGCGAGCTTGTCATCATCCAGGACGCCGACCTCGAGTACGACCCCGACGACTACCCAGACCTCATCGCGCCATTCGAGAAAGGCCTGTGCGACGTCGTCTACGGAACCCGGCTGGTGCGAGGCAAGGCCCAGCGGGTTCACCTCTTCTGGCACTACGTCGGCAACCGGTTCCTCACCCTCGTCACCAATCTTCTCTTCAACGCCACCCTCTCGGATATGGAGACCGGCTACAAGGTCTTCAAGACGGACCTCCTCAAGAGTCTCAAGCTCCAGGCCAACCGCTTCGACATCGAACCGGAACTGACGGCCAAGGTGCTGAAGCGCCGCTGCCGAGTCTTCGAGGTGCCCATCGCCTACTACGGGCGCAATTACGACGAGGGAAAGAAAATCACCTGGCGTGACGGACTGGTGGCACTGTGGACGCTCCTGAAATATCGTCTGCGTGACTGAGACCCCACGGCTGGCTTATCCCAACCGCTCCAATTTCAATCTTTTTCCTTGACCTTGCTCCCAAAGGTTGTTAATGTAAGGAGGTAGAGTCCTTACGAGCGTGCCAATTACTGACTTTAAATTCAACGCGAGTTCGACCGACACTCGGTAGGTATCGCAAAAAAGAGGATGGGCAACGGATGGCGGGCCCTGAGGCTCAACCGACCCCTCAGGATATGAAATCCATCTGGGCCATCGGCGGCGGTAAGGGAGGTACGGGCAAAAGCTTCATGACGGCCAGCCTGGGCATCCAACTTGCCCAGCTCGGCCGAAGGACCATTATCGTCGACGCCGACCTGGGGGCGGCCAATCTCCACACGTGCCTCGGGGTCAAATCGCCCAAAGTCACGCTGGCCGACTTTCTGTCCCGGACCGTCTCTTCCCTGGAAGACCTTCTGCTGGACACATCCGTCGAGGGCCTACAATTCATCAGCGCCGCCAGGGACTCATTTGAGCTCGCCAACCCTGCGTTCCAACAAAAGCAGCGCATGATCAACCACATCAAGAGACTGCCCGCCGAGTTCATCATCGTCGACATCGGCGGGGGGTCGGGCTTCAACGCCGTCGACTTCTTCCTTTGCGCCACTACCGGGATCATGCTCGCCAACCCAGAGCCCACGAGCGTGGAGAACACCTACCGGTTCCTCAAGAGCGCCATCCTGCGTAAGCTCTACCGGGTGGCCGACGGACGCCAGCTGAAAGAAACCATCAGAGAGGCCCTGGCCCAGGCGGACGGGCAAGAAATCAAGACCATTCAAGACCTTATCCATCAGGTCAGGCCGTACAACGGGGTGGTTGCCGAACGCCTGGAGGAGGCGCTCCGGGACTTCCGCCCGTTCCTAATCCTCAATCAAGCCCGCCGCAAAGACGACGTCGATCTGGGCCGCTCCATCGAGGACATCGCACGGAAGTACCTCGGGGTGGAGGTACGCTACGTCGGCGCCGTTCCTTACGACGAGAAGGTCCACTACGCGGTCAAACAATTCAAGCCCCTCCTTATCGAGTATCCGTCCAGCCAGGCGGCAGCCTCCATTGAGGCCATCACCCGGACGCTTCTAGGTATGACCGAGTCGAGAGCCGTCGCGGCCCAGGAGAGCTGATGAAGCCGGTTGACGAACTCACACTGTACGAGTTGCTGAACGTCGAGCCGTGGGCCAGCTCGGGGGAGATTCGGAAAGCCTACCACATGGGTCTGGCCACCTACGGGCCCAACTCCATCGCCGCCCACAACATCGTGGATGAGGATGAGCGGACGAACATGCGCCGGCGGCTGGATGCAACCTACCGCACCCTGATGGACCCGGAGGGGCGGGCCACGTACGACCGATCCCTAAGCGGTCATGCAGAAGAACCAGCGCCAGCAGCTCCCGCAGATACTACGGTGGGCAAAAGCGCCGCTGGTAAGGGGCCACGGAGCTTCCGCGGCCCGGATCTCAAGCGCTACCGCGAGGCGCTCGGCATCAGCCTGAAGAGCATCTCCTACGATACGAAGATCAAGGTCTCCCACCTCGAAGCCATCGAGACCGAGAATCTCGCTGACCTGCCCGGGCCCTTCTTTCTCCGAGGATTTCTCAAGGCCTACGCCTCTTGCCTAAAGCTCGACCCCGACGAATTGACGAGAGAATACCTACAGTCCTCCACCTAGGACGCGCTCGTCCATCATTCCCTCCACTAAGCGCTTACCCGTTGCCCCACTAGGCATTGCGGGGCCTTTAGAGAATTGATTCGGATAGCAGAGGCGGGCGGGATGGATTCGCCTCGGTGGAAAAAGGGCGTGAATCAAATATATTGAATAGATACTGCCTGAGATACCGGGGCCTTGCCGGGGAACTGCTGAGATAGGGCTTTAATTGCTAAGCGACCTTGTCGAGGGACTTTTTTATCGTTCCTTTGGGCTGGGCGCCGACAATCTGCTCTTGGACCTCTCCGTTCTTAAAGATTAGCAGGGTCGGGATGCCTCGGATGGAAAATCGGGACGCGATTTTCGGGTTATCGTCTACATTGAGTTTGCCGACCCTGAGCTTGCCTGCGTACTCCTCAGCCAAATCTTCGATAACGGGTGCGATAGCCTTGCACGGCGCACACCACTCGGCCCAGAAATCGACCATTGAGGGCAGATCGTCCTGGGCGAGAAACTCGTCAAAGGTCTCGTCCGTCAAATCGCGAATATTGCCGCTCATTGCTGTAACGCTCCCTGGAGATCAACGGGCCTCGCTTGGCGTGGCCCGCCGACCGAGGCTTCACTTTGGCCTCCCCTTTCTATCAGCTTCAATCCCGCTTTGTCAAGGGACGACCAACGCCTTTGAGAGATACTCGTCTCTCGCGACACGCTGTGATGGGCGAGGGCTCGGAGCATACGACAGCCCTCCCGGACTCGCATGGCCATAACCTCTGATGCTTTGAAACTCAAGGGCTTACGCCCCTGGACTTGCTTTTCGCTCGTCGGTCGCGTATCATGGGTGGTGTTCCCATTCCACAGGCTTTCAGGAATGGCGCAACCCATAACGCACCAATCCATCGGCCCAGGCAGGCTACGGTTTCCGGCTCCCCCGAGCAGCTGGCGGATGGCTGGCCGGCCCCTGGCCTCAGCCTGCCCTCACAACCTAAGGAGGCATCGCAATGGCGGAAGGCAAAACCACCCTCAGCGTCATTAAAGCCGATGTCGGGAGCATCGGCGGCCACATAAAGCCCTCCCAGCGATTGCTTGACCGGGTGGCCGAGTTCATCGAGCAAGAGGGCCGAGGCCTGTTAACGGACTCCTTCATCTCCCACACGGGCGACGACATCGCCATCCTCATGGCCCACAACCGGGGCACGGACGACGAGGACATCCACAGGCTCGCCTGGGACGCCTTTTTGGCAGGCACCGAGACGGCCAAGGAGCAGGGCCTCTACGGGGCGGGCCAGGACCTGCTGAAAGACGCCTTCAGCGGCAACATCAAGGGAATGGGCCCTGCCGTGGCGGAATTGGAGTTCGTCGAGCGGCCCAACGAGCCGTTCTTGTTCTTCGCCGCCGACAAGACCGACCCGGGCGCCTACAACCTCCCGCTTTACCTTGCCTTCGCCGACCCCATGCACAACACGGGCCTGATGCTTTCGCCCTCGATGAGCGAGGGCTTTCAGTTCACCATCATGGACGTGACCCACACCGAGGGCGACCGCATCATCGAGCTGAACGCCCCCGAGGACCTCTACGACATTACGGCGCTGCTGCGCGACAACGAGCGTTTCGTGGTCGAGAGCATACATTCGCGCACCAACATGGAGGAGTGCGTCTCGGTCGCCACGAGTCGGCTCAGCCTCATCGCCGGCCGCTACACTGGAAAGGACGACCCGGTGATGCTCATCCGCACCCAAGGGGCCTTTCCCGCAACCGGTGAGATACTCAGCCCCTTCCGCCTCGGCCACTACGTGGCCGGCTACATGCGGGGCAGCCACACCGGGCCGCTTATGCCGGTGAAGCAAAACTCCTCGATCAGCTTCTTCGACGGGCCTCCCATCGTCTCGTGCGCCGCCTTCTGCGTCCACCACGGCAAGTTCACCGAGGCGGCCGACGCCTTCGACCACCCCTTCTGGGACCACGTGAGGGACCACGTAAGCCAGAAGGCCATCGAAATCCGCACCCAGGGCTTCTCAGGGGTGGCGATGCTCCCCTACTCGGAGCTCGAGTACGGCGGCATCGTCGAGCGGCTCGGAAAGCTGGATACGAAGTTCAAGGTCCGCTGAGACAACATTCCAGACGTCGCGAAAGAACCAGGGGCCAGGCCCTGGACGGGGCCAGGTCCCTTTTTATGCGCAATCGCTGAAAAATGCTTGATTTAAGCCTCAAGAGTTAAAGAGATTTCCCATAAAGGCGGCCCAAGCAATTCTTTATTGGACCCCAGATAGATGCCAGGGTGGGTGAGGCAAGGAGCGAGTCTCGTGGAGGGGTGTTCGGGAAACGCTTAGGAGGGAAGCTGCTCTCTAGATTTCCTCGTAAACGCCGATTTGGCGGTACTTGTCGATGCGCTGGGCGACGATTTCCTCGGGGCTCATGGCCATCAGCTCTCGCAGGTGGCGGCGGATAACCCGGCGCAGCAGCGAGGCGGCCCGCTTGTGGTCGCGGTGGGCCCCGCCCATGGGTTCCCGGACGATTTCGTCCACCACCCCAAGCTCGGCGAGGTCCTGGGCCGTAATCTTCATCGCCTCGGCCGCCTCGGGGGCCTTGGCCGTATCGCGCCAGAGAATCGAGGCGCAGCCCTCGGGCGAGATGACCGAATAGATGGCGTTCTCCTGCATAAGCACCCGGTTGCCCACGCCCAGGGCCAGCGCACCCCCGCTTCCGCCCTCTCCGATGATGGCGGCGATAAGGGGGACCCGAAGCGTGGCCATCTCGAACTGGTTGCGGGCGATGGCTTCGGCCTGGCCGCGCTCCTCCGCCCCGATGCCTGGGTAGGCCCCGGGGGTGTCGATGAGGGTCAGGATCGGCCGGCCGTACTTCTCGGCGAGCTTCATCAGGCGCAAGGCCTTGCGGTAGCCCTCGGGATGGGCCATGCCGAAGTTGCGGTAGACCTTGTCCTTCGTATCCCGGCCCTTCTGCTGGCCGATGACCATTACGGGGATGCCCTCAAACCAGGCCATACCTCCCACCATGGCGTGGTCGTCGGCGAAGGCCCGATCACCGTGGAGCTCGATGAAGCCCTCGCACATCAGCCCGACGTAATCGAGCATGTAGGGCCGGGTGGGATGGCGGGCCAAAAGCGTGCGCTGCCACCGGCTCAGCTTGAGATAGACGTCGCGGGTCAGGCGCCGGGCTTTCTTCTCCAGCCGGCGGATTTCCTCATCCACGTCCATCCCGCCGCCGTTGGCGATAATCCTAAGCTCTTCGATTTTCTTCTCTATCTCGACGATCGGTCGCTCGAAGTCAACGGCCTGGTACATCACGAAACCCTTCCTCTCTCGGTAACCCAATGGTGGAAAAGGGATTATTCATAGTAGCCCAGACGGGAGGCGGAAGTCAAGTCTTATCGGGGGGTTCAGGCGAAATGGACGCGGTTTTGGCCTAAGAGCGCCTCGACCTCCTCGATAAGCTCGGCCGTGGCGGCCACCCCGAGGTCGCGGTCGAGGGCTAGGGTCGTTGAGCGGCGGTCGACGCCGGTGAGCCGAAGCTCGGCCCGGGCATCCCCCGGATGGCGCTCGAGGATCGCCTTGAGCGCTGAGAGGTCCTCAGCCGTCATCCCCGTGGTCGGCACCTGAATGGTGACGCGCGTGGCCACCCGCTCGGCGTACTCTTCAAGCGGGGTGACGGACGAGGCGATGACCTTGACGGCCTCATCGGTGACATCCACCGTGCCCCGCACCATCACCGGCTGCTCGTCGCCCATCTCGACGGCCATGAGCAGCTCTTCGACCCGCTGAAAGATATCGGGAAAGACGATGACTTCGAGGAACCCGTGGAGGTCCTCGAGGGTTATGAAGGACATCCGATCCCCCCGCTTGGTCGTGAGGATGCGATTCTTGACCACGAGGCCCCCCAGGGCGACTTCCTCCCCATGGGCCAGGTCGGCCACGGAGGCCGTGGTGGCTGTGGCGAACCGGCGGATGGCCTTGGTGTAGGCGGCCAGGGGGTGGCCCGTTATGTAGAACCCTAGGGCCTCTTTCTCGAAGATGAGCCGCTCGGCGTCGCTCCACTCGGGCCCGTCGACGGCCGGCTCGTCGAGGCCCCCCTCCTCGTGGGCGAACATCCCCACCTGCCCTATCGCCTCGTCGCGCTGCAGGCGTTGGCCGGCCTCCAGCGCCGCTTCCAGCGCCCGCATGTGGGTGCCCCTGCCCCGCCCCAAGAAATCGAAGGCTCCGCACTTGATGAGGCTCTCGACCACCCGGCGGTTGACGACCCGAAGGTCGACCCGGCGGCAGAAGTCGGCCAGGCTCGCGAGCGCCCCCCCCTCGGCCCGCGCCGCCAGGATGGCGTCCACGGCTCCCCCGCCGACGTTCTTGACCGCGGCCAGGCCGAACCGAATCACATCGCCCACGACGGTGAAGTGCTTGTCGCTCTCGTTGACGTCGGGCGGGGAGACGGTGATGCCCATCTCGCGGCACTCGTTCATGTAGACCATGACCTTGTCGGTGTTTTCGGCCTCGCTGGTCAGCAGGGCCGCCATGAACTCCACCGGGTAGTTGGCCTTCAGATACGCCGTATGATAGGCGATGAGGCCGTAGGCCGCGCTGTGTGACTTGTTGAACCCGTAGCCGGCGAAGTACTCCATCCGCTGGAAGATGCGCCCGGCCTGGGCCCCCCCGATGTCCCTCTCCTTGGCCCCCTTGAGGAACCGCTCCCTCTGGAGCGCCATCTCCTCGGGGAGCTTCTTGCCCATCGCTCGCCTTAGGATGTCGGCCTCCCCTAGGGTGAAGCCCCCCAGGCGGCTGGCGATCTCCATGACCTGCTCCTGGTAGACGATGACGCCGTAGGTCTCGCGCAGCACCTCCTCCAGCTCGGGGACTTCGTAGGTGATCTCCACCTGGCCGTGCTTGCGCAGGATGAAATCGTCCACCATCCCGCTGCCGAGCGGCCCGGGCCGGTAGAGGGCCACCGTGGCGATGACATCGTCGAGCGTGGTGGGCATGAGCTTGCCCAGCAGATCCCGGATGCCCCGGCTCTCAAGCTGGAAGACGCCCAGGGTGCGGGCCTCGGAGAGCAACCGGTAGGCATTGGGGTCATCGAGAGGAATATCCTCCAGTGTCAGCTTGAGCCCTCGGGAGGCCTCGATGAGCTTGAGGGCGTTGGCCATGAGCGTCAGGGTCTTTAGCCCCAGGAAATCCATCTTGGGCAGCCCCAGGGCCTCGACGTCGTGCATGGCGTATTGTGTGGTCACCTCGCCTTTGGCCCCTTTATAGAGCGGGACCATCTCGACCAAAGGCCACGGGCTTATGACGACCCCGGCGGCGTGGGTCGAGGCGTGGCGGAGCAGCCCTTCCAGGCGCTCGGCGGTCCCCAGGAGCCGGTCCACGCGCTCGTCACGCCCGCGTAGGGCTTTCAGGCGGGGTTGCTCGGCCTGGGCACCGGCCAGGCTGATCTGGAGGCGGTCGGGGACGAGCTTGGCGATGCGGTCCACCTCACTGTAGGGCATGTCGTACGCCCGGCCCACATCACGGATCACCGCCTTGGCGGCCATCGAGCCGAACGTGATGATCTGGGCGACGTTGCCCCGCCCATACTTGCCAACGACGTAGTCTATGACCTCGTCTCGTCGCTCCATGCAGAAGTCCACGTCGATATCGGGCATGCTGATGCGCTCGGGGTTCAAGAACCGCTCGAAGAGGAGCCCGTAGCGGAGCGGATCGAGGTCGGTTATGCCGAGGGCGTATGCCACGAGGCTTCCGGCCGCACTTCCGCGGCCCGGCCCCACGGGGATGCCCTGGCGCTTGGCGTAGTCGATGAAATCCCAGACAATCAGGAAGTAGCTCGAGTACTCCATCCCGGTGATGGTTGAGAGTTCCTCGTCGAGGCGGGCTTGATAGGCCGCCTCGTCGGCGTGGAGCCCTTCCCGGTTTCTAAGGTGCGCGAAGCGGCGCTCAAGCCCCTCGATGGCGAGCGCCCGGAGGTGATCGTCGAGGGTCGTCCCGTCGGGGGCGGCGTAGTTGGGAAGGTTGATCCGGTCGAACCGAAGCTCCAGGTTGCACCGCTCGGCCACCGCGAGCGTGTTCTCGACCGCCTCTGGCACGGCCCCGAAGATGGTCTTCATCTCCTCGGGGCTCTTGACGTAGAACTCCTCAGTGGCGAAACGCATCCGGTCGGAATCGCTCATCGTCTTGCCGGTCTGGATGCAAAGAAGCACCTCGTGGGCCGGGGCGTCGTCGCGGCTCACGTAGTGGCAGTCGTTGGTGGCGACGACGGGGGAGCCGATCTCGCGGGCGAGCGCCCGCAGCGCCTCGTTGAGGTCGCGCTGCTCGGGGATCCCGTGGTCTTGCAGCTCGATGTAGAAGCGGTCTGCGAAGAGCTCCCGGTAGAATCGGGCCGCACGCATAGCCACGTCGCGCTGGCCGCGGACGAGGTTCGATACGACCTCGCTGCTCATGCAGCCAGAGAGACAGATGAGGCCTTCGGAGTGCTCCCGCAAAAGCTCTTTGTCGATCCGGGGCCGGTAGTAAAAGCCGGTCAGATACCCTTCCGATACGAGCTTTACGAGGTTCTTGTAGCCGGTGATGTTTTTGACAAGAAGGGTGAGGTGATGGTTCGTCTCGCGGCCGGACGTCTGGGAGCGGTCGCGCCTGTCGCCGGGCGCCACGTAGACCTCGCAGCCGATAATCGGCTTGATGCCGGCATCGAGGGCCTTTCGGTAAAACCCGATGGCGCCGAAGAGGTTGCCGTGGTCGGTCACCGCCACGGCGGGCATCCGGTGCTCGTCAATCTTATCGAAGAGCGGCCCGAGCCGGATGGCCCCGTCAAGCAGGCTGTACTGCGTGTGGAGGTGTAAGTGTACGAAGTCGGAATGGCGCATGGTGGCCCTCTCAGAAGAGGGATTAGGTTGATAGGACCCCGCTCAGTTCCGCTTTCGGCCCCGTAAAGCCTCTGCAAGCTCCTGGCGGGTAAGCTCGGTGTCTCGGAGAATTCGTGCCATCAGACCGGGGCCGATGGTTTCCCCGGCATGTACCGGCACCACGGTTGCCCGACCATCAGGGTGTTTCAGAAAGACGTGACTCCCCCGCTGCCTTGCAACGTCAAACCCGAGCCGCTTCAATGCGGCGACCACCTCTTTGCCCGTCGCCGCAGGAAGTTTCGTCACACAGCTACCCGCTGGATGCCTATAAGGTGGGTGTCCGGCACATCTTCGCCTTGCACCTCCAGGCAGAGCTGGATGGCCTCTTTCGTCCGCTCAATCAATTCGTCGAGGGATTCAGCCTGGGTGTGGCAGCCCCTCAACTCCGGCACACCGGCAATGTACATGCCGGTCTCATCCTGCTCGATTACGACCGTGAACTCTCGCTTTACCATGCTGGTATCCCTTCCCTCCCCTACTCCCACTCGATCGTCGCGGGGGGTTTGGAGGAGATGTCGTAGACGACGCGGTTGATGCCCCGGACTTCGTTGATGATGCGGTTGGCGATGCGCCCCAGGACGTCGGGCGGAAGCTGCGCCCAGTCGGCCGTCATGCCGTCCACGCTGGTCACGGCTCGGACGGCCACGACGTGCTCGTAGGTCCGGGCGTCGCCCATGACGCCTACGCTTTTGACCGGCAGCAGCACGCAGAAGGCCTGCCAGCAGGCGTCGTAGAGATCCGCGCGGCGGAGCTCCTCGATGAAGATGGCGTCCGCCTCGCGGAGCACCTCACACCGCTCCTCTGTCACCTCGCCGAGGATGCGCACCGCAAGCCCCGGGCCCGGGAAGGGGTGGCGGGCCACGATGGCCTCGGGCAGCCCCAACTCGCGCCCGACCGCCCTCGCCTCGTCCTTGAATAGCTCGCGCAGGGGTTCCACCAGCTCGAAGTCCATCTCCTCGGGAAGGCCCCCCACGTTGTGGTGGGTCTTGATCGTCGCCGAGGGGCCCCTGGTCGAGGTGGACTCAATCACGTCCGGGTAGAGGGTGCCCTGGGCGAGGAACCGGAAGCCGCCGAGCTTTGTGGCCTCCTCCTCGAATACGGCGATGAACTCCTGGCCGATGCGGCGGCGCTTCTCCTCGGGGTCCTCAACGCCCTTCAGCTGGCTTAAGAACCGCCCGGCGGCTCGCACGAGCCGGACGTCCATGTGGAAGTGGTCGGCGAAGACGCTCATCACCTCGTCGGCCTCGGCTTTACGAAGCAGGCCGTTGTCGACGAAAACGCAGGTAAGCTGGTCGCCGACGGCCCGGTGGACCAGCGCCGCCGTGACCGAGCTATCCACACCGCCGGAGAGCCCGCAGAGCACCCGCCCGTCGCCAACCTTCGCGCGGATTGCCTCGGTGGCGGCCTCGACGAAGGAGGAGACGGTCCAGGTCGGCTGGAGGCCACAGATGTTGTAGAGGAAATTCCGCACCATCTCGGCGCCGCCGAGCGTGTGGACCACCTCGGGGTGGAACTGGATGCCGTAGAGCCGCTTGGCCGGGTGCCGCATGGCCGCCACGGGGCACGCCTCGGTGTGGCCGATAACCTCGAAGCCCTCCGGCAGGCGGGCGACCCGGTCGCCGTGGCTCATCCAGACCGGGACGATGGGCCGTGCGTGAGACGGGTCGAGGGCCTCGTCTACGACCAGGGCCTCCGGGGGCAGGTGGGCGAAGAGGTCGCTCGTGTCGTCCACGGCCAGGTGCGCCCGGCCGTACTCTCCTCCCTCGCCCGAGGCTTCCACCACCCCGCCGAGCTGCTGGGCCATAAGCTGCATCCCGTAGCAGATGCCGAGCACGGGCACGCCGAGCTCAAAGAGCTCCGGCCCCCGGCGGGGCGAGGCGGGGTCGGTCACGCTGGCCGGCCCCCCGGAGAGGATGAGCCCCCGTGGGGCCCATTCCCGGATGGCCTCGAGCGGCCAGTCGGCCGGGACTATCTCGCAGTAGACCTGGGCCTCTCGGACCCGCCTCGATATGAGCTGGGTGTACTGCGAGCCGAAATCGAGGATGAGTATCCGGTCGCGGTAGCAGGCGTGGTCGTCCATGGCCTAGTCGCGCTGGTAGTTCGGCGCTTCCTTCGTGATGATGACGTCGTGGACGTGGCTTTCGCGAAGGCCCGCCTGGGTGATGCGGATGAAGCGGGCGTCTCGGCGAAGCTCCTCGACGGTGCGGCTCCCGCAGTAGCCCATGCCGGCCCTGAGGCCCCCCACTAGCTGGTGGACGTTGAAGGCCAACGAGCCCTTGAAGGGCACGCGGCCCTCCACGCCCTCGGGCACGAGCTTGGGGGTCTCGTAGGCGTCGTCCTGGCCGTAGCGGTCCTTGGCGCCCTCGTCCATCGCTCCGATGGAGCCCATCCCGCGGTAGACCTTGTAGGAGCGGCCCTGGAAGAGGACCGTCTCGCCGGGGCTCTCTTCGGTCCCGGCGAAAAGGCTGCCGATCATGACCGAGTCCGCCCCGGCGGCCAGGGCCTTGGTGATGTCGCCCGAGAACTTGATGCCTCCGTCGGCGATGATGGGCACCCCGTGGCGCCCGGCGGTCCGGGCCGCATCGAGGATGGCCGTCATCTGGGGCACCCCCACCCCGGCGATCATGCGGGTCGTGCAGATGGAGCCCGGACCGATGCCCACCTTGATGGCGTCGGCCCCGGCCCGGATGAGGTCCTCGGCGCCATCGGCCGTGGCGACGTTGCCGCCCACGACCTGGAGGTCCGGGAACAAGCCCTTGATGGTCTCGACCGCATCGAGGACCCGCTCGGAGTGGCCGTGGGCCGTATCCACCACCACGACGTCCACCTCGGCCCTGACCAGCCCCTTGAGGCGGTATTCCATCTCGGGGCCCACGCCCACGGCGGCCCCGACCATGAGCCGGCCCATCACGTCTTTGCACGCAAAGGGGTACTTGCGGCGCTTCTCGATGTCTTTAATCGTGATCAGGCCCTTAAGATGGAAGTCATCGTTCACGACGAGGAGCTTCTCTATCCGGTGCTCGTGCAGCAATCGGATGGCGTCATCGAGCGTGGTGCCCACAGGCGCCGTGATCAGGTTCTCCTTGGTCATGACCTCGCTAACCTTCTTGGTCATGTCGGTCTCGAACCTAAGATCCCGGTTGGTGAGGATGCCGACGAGCCGCGGCCCTTCGGTGATGGGCACCCCGCTGATGCGGTAGCGCGTCATGAGTTCCAGGGCTTCGGAGACCAGTTGGTCGGGCTCCATCGTGATGGGATCGACGATCATGCCGCTCTCGGAGCGCTTGACCTTGTCGACCTCATCGGCCTGGTCCTCGGGCGAGAGGTTCCGGTGGATGATGCCGATGCCGCCTTCCTGGGCCAGGGCGATGGCCAGCCGCGCCTTCGTCACCGTATCCATCGGGGCGCTCACCAGCGGGATGTTGAGCCGGATAGAGCGCGTTAACTGGGTCGATGTATTGCACTCGCCGGGCAGCACCTTCGAGCGAGCCGGCACAAGCAACAGATCGTCGAAGGTGAGCCCTTCGGTCAGCTCCTCGGGGCTTAACATGGGCGATGACTCCTCTTTAGCGGAACGGTGTGCCGTTCCTCCATGATGATCATTCCGAGGGTGGTACCCCTCCTATCCTATCCTATTTGACCTGAAAGCGCCGCTCCATCTCGGCCCGCTCGAGCATGAGGACCACGGGCCGGCCGTGCGGACAGACCAGCGGGGAGCGGCAGGCGGCCAGGGCCTCGACGAGCGAGCGGGCCTCGACCTCGTCCATCGCTCGGCGTGCCTTGAGCGCCGCCTGGCAGGCGGCCTCTACAAGCATCTTCTCTCGGGCCTCGTCCTCGGGTGCGCCGCCGTCGAGCTCGACCAGGGCCTCGACGAGCGAGCGTACCTTGTCCTCGACACCTTCGTCGCCCCACAGCGCCGGCACCCGCTTGACCACCAGCGTCTGGCCCCCGAAGGGCTCGAGGCCGAGGCCGACCTCGTCAAGCAACGCCCCTCGCTCTTGAAGAACCGCCGCCTCGGGCGGAGCGACCTCCAGGGTCAGCGGGACGAGGAGCTCCTGGGTCGCCACGCTCTCGGCCTCACGCTCGCCCGCCAGCAGCTCATATAGCACCCGCTCGTGGGCCGCGTGCTGGTCGATGAGGACCAGCCCCGCTTCCGTCTCGAAGCAGAGATGCGTCCGGTAGAGCTGGCCCACGTAGCGCCCTATGTCGAGGAGCTCGGGAAGCGGCTCCTGGGGCCTCCCGATCGATAGGGTCTGCTCCAGAGGCGCCTTCCGGTAGGGGTGGTCGGCGGGGCGGGCCTCTCCCGGCGGGCGCGCCCGGGCCAGGAAGGTCTCGATGGCCTCCTCCACCCGCTCGCGCCGCTCGGCCTCAGAGACGTGAGGGCGCGGCGGAGGAGGGGCCGAGACGGGGCCGGGCCGGACCCCTTCGAGGGCGGCCCGCACGGAGCCCACCAGCAGATCGAAGACATCCCCCGGCTTTCGGAACCGGACCTCCTGTTTGGTCGGGTGGACGTTGACGTCCACCGTCGCCGGGTCGGCCGCAAGGCGGATGACGGCCACCGGATGGCGTCCGGGTGGCAGCATGCCCTCGTAGGCCTTGGCGATCGCGAAGGCGAACCGTCGGTCGCGAAAGGGCCGCCCGTTGAGCACGAGGTGGAGGTGGTCGCGGCTCGAGCGGGAGACGGTCGGGGGTGAGGCCATTCCCGCGACGGACAACCCCTCGGCTTCACCAGCAACGGGAAGGAGGGCCTCGGCCATCTGCCGGCCGAACAGGCCCGCGATGCGCTCAGCCAGGCTCTCGGCCGCCGGTACAGCGATCACCGAGCGGCCTGAGCTTACGAGCTTGAACGCCACCGCCTCGTGCGCCAGAGCGAGCGAGGTCACCGTCTGGGCTATCTGGGCAATCTCCGTGGCGGGAGCCCTGAGGAACTTGCGCCGGGCGGGGGTGTTGAAGAAAAGGTCGCGGATCTCAACGACCGTGCCCGGCGGGCACCCGACCGGTTTGGAGGCCACGAGCCTTCCGGCCTCGATCTCCACCCGCGTGCCCCCGACCGCCTCAGGAAGCGCCGTCGTCAGCGTGCAGCGCGAGACCGCGGCGATGGACGGGAGCGCCTCCCCGCGGAAACCCAACGTGGCGACCCGCTCCAGGTCCTCGGCCGAGGCGATTTTGCTCGTGGCGTGGCGCTCGAAGGCGGCCACAGCATCGTCGGGGCCCATGCCGCAACCGTCGTCGGCCACTCGCACGAGACGGACCCCTCCGCCTTCCACCGTCACCTCAATTGACGTGGCTCCGGCATCGAGGGAGTTCTCGACGAGTTCTTTCACGACCGAGGCGGGCCGTTCTACGACCTCCCCGGCGGCGATTTGATTGGCCAGGAATTCAGGGAGAATGTGGATGCATCGACCTGACGTGGCGGTTGTCATACAACGCCTAGCGATACATGTGTCTGGGGTGCGCGGAATTCTCCATAATATAGGCGAGGGCGTCTCCCTTGTCAAGGAAAACTGCTACATCTTGTGCAATTTCCTCAGTTTTTCCACAAGATGTTGTGGAAAAAGGGACCACCCTACCCCCCCTCTTCCGCCGGGTAATCGAGGCGGGCCCACCAGGCGGGGTCGATGTCGTCAAAGAGCTTATCCCGCGCCTCGCACGCCCCCAGGAAGGCTTCATCGCCCGAGCTGAGCTCATCGCCTCGGCCCAAGGCCTCCGCCATCTCGGCCAGGCGGTTGAAGTCGTCGGCGTGCAGGGCCAGTCTAAGCTCGGCATAGTCCCTGGCGCTCCAGGTGGAGATGAGAAACTGCCAGTCGGAGGACTGCAGCAGCAGCAGCTCGCGGGCCGCCTGCTTGAGAACCCGCTGGAGCTGCGCCTCCTCGGCCTTCCCCGCGTACTCCCGGCTAAGCTCCATCATCCGAACCTCGGCCTCGTAGATGTGCCTCCAGCTCCACTCGGTCCACTCGTTCATCCATATCCAGTGGAATCCCCCCTCGCCCCACGACCCCTCAGGCAGCGATACGATCGTCTCGGCCGGATGCTGGTCGAGATAGCGGCCGCACGTTGTGAGCTCCACCTGGGGATCCTCCGCCACCCACTTCAGGACGTAATAGAGCCACCGCGGCCCCTCGAACCACCAATGGCCCAACAGCTCCGCATCGAACGGCGCGGCCAAGATGCCGGGGCGGCCCGTCTCGGCGTGGTGCTTCGACAAGATGTCCTTGGCGAGCCCGACGAAGTGGGAGGCGTTCTCTTTGACGCGCGCCTCGACGGCCCTGTGGTCGTACACCTCCTTGTCGGCCAGATCGGTGCTTGCGCTGGTGACTTTCCAGTAGCGAAGCCCACCGGGGAAACGCTTCTTGTGGAAATCGAGGTAGCTACCATCCCCGGGGTAGCCCCACTCCCCGCTCCAGACCTGAATGCC
>JALLOF010000300.1 GCA_027717595.1 Nitrospinae bacterium AH_259_B05_G02_I21
CTCTTCCTCGGTGGATTGAACCATCCGGTGTGGACCCGGGCCGAGGCGCACAGCACGCTCGCCTCGTTCAGGGCGGCGTGGAAGTCGGTCAGGTTCGGGCGCAGGCGGTAGTAGGCTCCCAGGGCGTTGACGTGGGCCGCCTTGGACCGCTCGACGGTCAGCGTCTCGCGATCGGCCTTCTTGGTGTATGGCCAGAGCTCTTCGGGGCAAACCCCGTTGTGCCACCAACCGCGAATGGCGCCCCTGAGGCTCGAGCCCTCGTAGTCCTCGCCGGTCCATTCGTCGAACCGTTTGGCCATTTCATAAAGCATCCGGGCGCTCGCTTTGATGTCTTCGTGCCCGCGCCTGGCGTTGAGCATATCGATCGCGGCCGCCAGGGCGAAGCCCGTGCACGCACCTTCGGTGCCCTGGCTGCGGATGTTGAACCCCTCGGCGTCGGGCTCAATCGCCTCTTCAAGCTTGATCAGCGGGGGCTCGTACATCCGATCCCGCAGGTCGGGAATATCGGCCGCTGCGTTGAGGACGAAGCCTCGGGGCGTCTTCGCTGCTTCTTTTTTCGGCATGGCTACCTCCCTCCGGCTCTTCGGTCGCACCTCCGGCGAGCAAGGGTGTTTTGGGGTATGCGTTGAAAGGACCCTGGCTCTCTCCAGAGC
>JALLOF010000301.1 GCA_027717595.1 Nitrospinae bacterium AH_259_B05_G02_I21
CCAAAGGAACAGACCTGGTTAGCCACGAGGAACTAAAGAAACTCATTATGGTTTCGTCTCATTTCGCTTATTTCCACAAACGTAGAAACTCCTCATTGCATCGGGACCATCGTCGGACTGCACGATTTCACACCCTAATTCTTGGAGGGCTTTTTTTACAACCCAAGGCCTTGGAATCCATTTGTGCCCTGTCCCTACAAAGGGAGAGCCTGGATGCCAGATGATACATTCATAGTGCGGTAAGTAGAGGAAGATGGTCCCACCCGGTCTCACCTTCCTAATCCATCCGCTTAGGGCTTCTTGCCAGTTTTCAATATGTTCTAGGCAGTGCGAGCTGAAAACATAGTCGAGGGAATCATCTTCAAAGTCCGAAACACTCCTACCAGTGCCTGGACCGCGCGACGAGTCTACGGGAACAGAGCCAGATAAGGGCCACATGCCTGCGCCAACATCCACGCCATGCCCTTTACAAAACTTTAGCGCAGTCTGGGCAATGGCGAAGCTCTTCCCCCCAAGGGTAAGGTAATCAGGATAAAACTCTCCCTTATAAAACCAGCCGCCGGGCCCTCGCTCAACGTCAAGATGATTGTGGAGATAACGATAGACGTTGAACCAGTCCGGGGCATTTGGCAAAGATTCTAAAGGAGGCCTAA
>JALLOF010000302.1 GCA_027717595.1 Nitrospinae bacterium AH_259_B05_G02_I21
GCACGACTGGGAGGCGGGCAAGTCCATCGAAGCCCATGCGCTCTCAGGCGTCGTGGTCGAGCGGGGCCGGGCCCGGGGCGTAGCCACCCCCGTCAACGCAACCCTCTACGCAGCGCTGCGGCTCATGGAGCAGGCCCGGGAGCGGGAGTAAGCCGGAACAGCCCACGCCCCAGGCGTTCGCTTACGCAAACGACCCCTCTCCCAACTTCCAATTACGACTTGTTGAGAACACACCAAGAAGGGCCGGTGTACCCCGGCCCTTCCTGGATTGGCTATCGGCGCTTCTTACAGCCCGATGCAGATGGCCTTCGTCTCCGTGTAGAGGTCGAGGACCTCGCGGCCCATCTCGCGGCCCCAGCCCGACTGCTTGTAGCCGCCAAAGGGCAGCGCGGCATCGAAGATGTTGAAGCAGTTGATCCAGACGGTTCCGGCGCGGATTTGGGCGGCCACGCGGTGGGCCTTGGAGATATCCCGGGTCCAGATGCCGGCGGCGAGGCCGTAGATGGTGTCGTTGGCGACCGGGAGCACCTCTTCGACGGTCTGGAACGGCTCGGCGACGACAACCGGCCCGAAGATCTCCTCCCGGACGATGCTCATCTCGGCCCGGGCATCCGTGATCACGGTGGGCGAGACGAAGTAGCCG
>JALLOF010000303.1 GCA_027717595.1 Nitrospinae bacterium AH_259_B05_G02_I21
ACGCCCTTAGGTGGCCAAGCAGCGCCCTAAGAACCAGACGGGCCCAGTCGGCCCGACCCAGGGTGGGTCGCCGAGCCAGCACGTCGTAGCCCTGCCGGTCAATCTTCTCAAGCACCCGGTGGCCTCCGAGCACGACGAGCCGCAGGTGCAAGGCGACCGACCGGTCAACCATGGCAAGCAGGGCCTCGCCGTTCTCGAAGAGCTCCTCGGTCCTCGCCACGCAGGCCGCCAGGCAACGCTTGAAGTTCGCTCCGGCGCTCGGGGCGGCGAGCTCCGCCTCATCCACGCCGAAGCGGCTAAGCTCCACCTCGGGGATGTAGATGCGGTCTCGGGCGAGGTCCGGCTTCACGTCCTGCCAGAAGTTCGCAAGCTGCAGGGCCGTGCAGATGGCATCGGAGGGGCCTTCGTACTGCTCGCCGCGGAAGCCGGCGAGGGCGAGCAGGATGCGGCCCACCGGGTTGGCCGAAAAGCGGCAGTAGGCGAAGAGGGCCTCCCAGTCTGGATAGCGGCCTTGGGTGCAGTCTAGGCGG
>JALLOF010000304.1 GCA_027717595.1 Nitrospinae bacterium AH_259_B05_G02_I21
GTGTGATGACGACCAGCGACCAGCGTGCCCAGATCCACTTCGCCATCGAGGTCGCCGACCTCAAGGAGTTCGAGCGGGTGATGGGCGAAATCGGGTTGATTCAGACGGTGCTCAACGTGCGCCGGGTCTAAGGGTGGTGGAGAGCGTGAATCCGCTGGGGGTGGCCTACGTCACCTTCGACTGCAAGCTCTCAGGGGTGTTGGCCCACCTCATGACGGTCCTTCGGCACCTCGATCGCACCCGGTGGGAGCCGACCGTATTCGCCATCAAGGAGCCGGGGGAGCTGGCCGAGGATATCCGCTCCATGGGGGTGGAAGTGGTCGTACTTGGCCGGGCCCAGAGCAGGCGGTTTGACTGGGGCGCCGTCTTGCGACTGGCCGCCGAGTTTCGCCGCCGCCGCACGGCCGTCGTACACGCCCACTTCCACCACGCGAGCCGCTACGCCCATCTGGCCGCGTGGCTCGCCCGCGTGCCGGCCCGCTTCATCACGGTGCACGACATCATGGGCGAGCCCAAGCCCAAGCGCAACTGGACAACCTGGGGCCTTGCCCACCTCGTCGATACCATCGTCACCCCCTCCAAGGCGGTCCGCGCCGATCTCGAGCGGTTCGACGGGATTGCGCCCGAGCAGGTGGAGGT
>JALLOF010000305.1 GCA_027717595.1 Nitrospinae bacterium AH_259_B05_G02_I21
TGAGCCCCATCACCCTCAGGGGAGGGATGGTGTAGTGGGTGTCCCAGGGCGAGTCTAGGGCCTTGATTGCCCTTACCTTTCCCTCGTCGTGTTCCACACGACAGCGAGCCAGGGGGAACACGTCTCTCTCGAAGAGATAGACCTGGGGGAGTTGGATATCGCAGTTGAAGAGTTCGATGCCTTCTAGCCTGCCAGCGACCCTCACCAGATGCCCATAGGCCAGGAGGTTGGGGGTTGATACCTTGAGGACCTCCAGGGGCTTTCCGCTCCAGAACTCCGTCCGCTCGACCCGCTCCATTCGGATGGGCACCCTGATCCTGGAGAGCCTCTCCCCGAGCAGCCTGATGTTATTTCGGCCTCCCGAAACGTAGAAATAGGGGACGTAGCGGTCCACGAGCTTGGTAGGCTTCCCCTCAACGTCCAGGAGCCACACGACCATCCCCTCATTAGAGGGATAGACGTCAAAGAGCCAGCCGTTCGCCTCCGTCATCGCCTCGCTTCTCCTCCAGCTCCCTTATTCTCTCTTCCAAGGCTCGGATGGCTTTGTGGTGCTCTAAGAGCATAGAGATGAGGATCGGCTCCAGGGGAGTGGGCTTTGAGGCGTAGGAGAGGGCTGCGGCGTGGTACCGGGCCGCCTCA
>JALLOF010000306.1 GCA_027717595.1 Nitrospinae bacterium AH_259_B05_G02_I21
GGTCTTGCCCACGACGAATCGCGGCGGTTCTCCCATGTGGAGGTCGTCGCGGTAGAGGGTGATATCGAGGGTCCCCAGGGGGATCCGCTGACCCTCGATCTTCAACAACCGCTCCTGGAGGCGGCGGGCCAGGTGGACGCCCCGGGTATGGATGCCCACGAGCGCCACGTCGGCACAGCCCTTGTTGCGCTCCAATATCTCGTGAGCAATCCGAGAGAGCGCCCGGCCGACCTGCTCCTCGGTCATGAGGGGGGGCCTATCCACCGACACCGCTTCCGTGCTCCTCGATGAGGCCGCCCCCCCTAAGGCCGAGGGGTGGCGCTCCAGGCCGGCGTGGCACCGCCGAGCGGCCAAAAAAAATCCCCCGCCGCCTCGGGCAAGGGGAATGGCTGCCCCCCTGGGGAAGGGGGCCGTAATATGCTGTTGGTCCAATCACCCTTAATCGCCTCACAGGACAGATTTATAAGGGCTACATCGTTACGAAGCTTTTCCCTCCATCCTATATACCAGAATTTTCCAGAATTTTCCAGTATTTTCTGGGATTTTCCGGGAAAAACCTCTAACTGCCTGTTTTCCGGGTAGAGAGCAAGCGTTTTTTTGCCCCACCGGCGAGACCGCCTCGCGGGGCGCTCC
>JALLOF010000307.1 GCA_027717595.1 Nitrospinae bacterium AH_259_B05_G02_I21
AAGATGGACAAGACGATGCTCGAGAAGGTGGAGGAGGAAAGCTCGGTGCTGTAGCGGGGCGGTTTCGGCGTCTGGCCGGCTCGCCACCCCCTTCGGCAAGTGCCTGTTTAGATGTCGTAAAAAGTCCTTGCATGGTTTTCCAGGGTGTGTTATAAGGCCAGATAATCCCTTCATCCTCCGACGGTTGGCGTATTGTGGATGGGTGAGGGATGGGACAGCGCCCTGGTGTGAGTTTTGGACCTCGATGGGGTCACGAGCGGGGCGTTGAAGTGGGAGGAAAAGCCACGGAGGATCACCGCGAGCGCTACACCCCACGCGAGGGTGGCGCCTCGGCGGTCAGGCCGACTCCCGCACGAACGCCACACCCAATATCCACATCGTACGACGGTTCCCTTGCAAGGAGGGAGGACCGTCGGAGGGGACACCAGCGAATCCCCCTGTGAAGTTTTGCTTATCCCCGCCGCAGGAGAGGCGAAGGCGCGGGGTGAGGGAAAGGCACTCATTCGTTTTGGGCTATCATAGAGTAAAAGGAGGTGGACAGATGATCAGGAAGCTGGTTGCAATGACCGTGGTCTTCTCGATGCTCATCGTCCCGAGCATCGCGTTCGCGCAAATCGACGTGCGAGGACCG
>JALLOF010000308.1 GCA_027717595.1 Nitrospinae bacterium AH_259_B05_G02_I21
AGGTCGGGCCTGCTGCCAAAGTTCTCGACTGCCTGCAAATCCCCGCGTTTCTCTCCCGCCAGACCGACCTCGTCGTGGCCGCAGCCCGGACCGGCAAGCCCGTCAACGTGAAGAAGGGCCAGTTCCTCGCCCCGTGGGACGTGGAGCACGTGGTCGAGAAAATCCGAAGCCAGGGCAACGAGGACATCCTGCTCACCGAGCGGGGCACGGCCTTTGGCTACGGCAACCTCGTGGCTGATATGCGCTCGCTCGCCATCATGGGCTCGCTTGGCGTCCCGGTCGTCTTCGACGCGACCCACGCCGTCCAGCTGCCCGGCGCCCAAGGAGGCTCAAGCGGCGGCGAGCGCCACTTCATCCCGACCCTCGCTCGGGCCGCCGTCGCCGCCGGCTGCGACGCCCTCTTCCTCGAAGTCCACCCCGCTCCCGACCAAGCCCTCTCCGACGGGCCCACCCAGTGGCCCCTGGAAGAGCTGACCGGCCTCTTAGAGCCCGTCCTCGCCATCGATCGGTTGGTGAGGGGGGCGGGGTGAGCCCGTCTTCCGCAAGAGCCTATACCTCACCCTTTCACAACGCAAGGACCAGGCGTAGGAGGGGGTGTGCCAGCCTGGAAGGGCTGGCCCATGGGGGACA
>JALLOF010000309.1 GCA_027717595.1 Nitrospinae bacterium AH_259_B05_G02_I21
CTCGCGCTTCAGCGACCTCCTTCGCCTGGAGGAGCTTTTCCCGGCCGTAGGCCGTGACCGCCTCGTGAGCCTCGATCTTGCCAAACCGGGCGTTCTTGTACCCCAGGTAGCCGAAGCAGGTGACGAGCATCCACTTGAGGGCCGACTGCCTGCTATCATAGACCTCACGTTCCTCTTGGGACCTCGCCTTCTTCATGAGTTCTTTGTATCGTGCCCTCTTGTCGAGGATGGGCCTTAAGGTCTTCGAGACGAGCCCCTCCCTCTTCTGGCATATGGAACAGCCTATCTCTGGCACGAGGTTGGTACAACAGGCGCATCCCACCGTTTCAGGTGAGACGTTGTAGGTCGCCATGATGGTTGGGTACATGGAGGAGAAGTCGATTTCGGCCACGTTCTCATGGACGCCGAGCACCGGTTGGTAGGTGAGCCCGCCCTTGTCGGTGGTCAGCAATTCAAGTCCCGTCTTGAACTCCTCAGGCCTCCTCTTTCGCCAGGGAATGAGGATACCGTCTCTGACGGCCCGCTCCAGCTGCATGTTGGTGATGCAGGTGCCGGTGGATGTGCGGGCGGTCCGTTGGACAGGAATCTTCGAGACCCTGGCAAGCTCCATGAGCCCTTCCAGCCCCGTCT
>JALLOF010000030.1 GCA_027717595.1 Nitrospinae bacterium AH_259_B05_G02_I21
CGGTTCCATCCTCTCTTGTTCCAACTCCGACTCTTCCGTCGCCCTGCCAGATACGATGAAGGCACGCGACGTACCCTTCTTATCGGACATAATCGTTCTAAGTTTATAGAGAAAGGAGGGGTTATCTGTCCCAATTCCCAGGGGATCCTTTTTTGTGTGAGATGATGCCTCAAACCCCTTGACTTTTTCTCTTGTTGCCCTATTATTTCGGCAGATGAAACGGCTCGTCCGGGGAGAGGGAACGGGCCGGTCGCCGCTGGTTGCAAACCCTTGAGATGTCAGCAGTAGCTTCCCCCCCAGACATCCATCCTTTGGCGAGGCGGCCCTGGACTATCTCTTCCGCCGCGGGGAGTATTCCGACCCTGCCTCCTCGCCTAGGCCCATGTTGATCCTCCTTGATCTCAAACTGCCGAAGGTCGACGGCCTCGAGGTGTTACAGCAAATCAAGGAAAACCCGGACTTGAGGCTCATACCCATTGTTGTCCTCACGACCTCCAATCAAGAAAAGGATGTGCAGCGTTCGTACGAGTTAGGGGTCAACAGCTACGTGAATAAGCCGGTAATTATCGAGGACCTACAGGCCAAGGTGGGCAACTTGGGGCTTTACTGGGTTATCACCAACGAGCCCCCCCATGTAAAAAAGTGACGCCGGAAGACTCTTTGCCGCTCGGCGGTAATGGATAACAACAACAAAAAGTAAGCTTATGACTCGCGAACCCATCAAACTCCTCCTTGTAGAGGATGAGCAGGCCCACGCAGAACTAATCGAAATAGCGGTGGCTAGCTCCGACCTCAACCCCACTCTCACCCATGTGTCTTCAGGTGCTGAAGCCCTGTCAACGCTTCAAGAGGAAAGCTTTGACCTCGTCTTGCTCGATTACTCCCTCCCAGGCCAAGATGGTCTTAAGCTGCTCCCCCAGATTATTGAAATGGGGTGTGCAGTTATCATGATAACGGGCGAGGGAAACGAGGCGGTGGCCGTCGAGGCCATGAAGCGGGGGGCCATCGACTACCTAGTGAAGTCCTCTGAGATGTTTGATTTTCTTCCGGGGATTATAGAGCGCTCATTGAAAGCACTCGAAGCGGAGCAGGTAAAAGAGAGCAGGGACTACCTGGTGACGCTCATCGATCAGTCCATAGACGCCATCGTTGCGACCGACAGAGATGGGAATGTGACCCTTTTCAATCCCGGCGCCGAGGCCCTCCTGGGCTACAAGCGGGAGGAGGTCATCGGCCAACATGTAACGATGCTCTACGAGAGCGAGGAGCAGCCCAAAGCGGTGATGCGGCGGATGGTTGAGGGAGGAGGGGCGGTTTCCAACTTCGAGGTCACCAAGCGGGCCAAAGACGGGACGCTAATCCCCGCTTTCATCTCGGCCTCCATCCTCTACGACGAGGAGGGCCGAGAGGCCGGAACCGTGGGAATCAGCAAGGACCTTACAGAGCGCAAGCGGGCCGAGGAGGAATTACGGAAACACCGCGATCACCTCGAAGAGCTCGTGGGGGAGCGAACCTTTGAGTTGAGCAAGACGGTCGAAGCGCTGGAAAGCGAAATCACCGAGCGGGTGCGGGCCAAGGAGGCCCTCCGCATCCTCAAGGAGTTCGATGAGAACGTGGTCCAGAGCATCCAGGACGGGCTGCTCACCCTCGACAGGGATTTCCGTGTCACCTTCTGGAACAAGGCCATGGAGGAGATTTCAGGATACGCGGCTGAAGAGGTGTTAGGCCAGGTTCTCTATGATGTGTTCCCCCATTTCATCGAACAAGGCGTAGGTGAGCAGCTACAGGCCGTCCTGGAGGGGCAGGTTGCAATGCGGTCCAACGTTTCTTATCTGTCGCCGAAGGGGAAGGCTAGGTATACGAGTGAAAAGCTTCTCCCTCTGCGTGATGAGGCGGGAAAGTGCAGCGGGGTGCTGGTCATTGTAGAAGATATGACGGAGATGGTCCGCTTGGAGGAGCGGGTCGTCCAGCTTCAAGAGGATATCCAGCAGCGAAAGCTTGTCGAGGTCGCCAAGGGAATCCTCATGCGGGAGGTTGGCTTATCGGAGGCCGAGAGCTATAGGCTCATTCAGAAGAAGAGCCGGGACGAGAACAGGAAGATGGGAGAGGTGGCCAAGCTGGTGATCGATCTTCACGGCTCTCCCGAAGAGCGGAAGAAATTTTCTTGACACATATTGTAGTTAAGATGCAAATTAGATTAAGTAGCGCACTCACATAATATCCACTGAGCGTTTCACGACGAACGCTTAGTGGAAGAGGTTCTGTGGCCTTCATTCACGGCGATGCCGTGGGGAAGGCCTTTTTTGTTTTGTGGGAGTTGGTTTAAGACGAAGAAAGAGCACTTTCTTTCAAAGCGGTTGGAAGCTACCCGGACCTTTGGTGGCGACGCCCGGCCCCTCTCTGGATTAGTGACAAGCAGGTTGTGCTATAGGCTGGTGTGCCTCCCGCGCCCTTGCAATGCGCCATGGCGGGTGCTACCGTGGGGCCGCTTGAGGGCACGCCCATGGAACCGCTCCCCGAGGGAAAGCTCACACTTGACCAGCTCGACCGCATCGTGGGGCTCCTGCCTACGGCCGACGAGCGGGTGGTGGTGGGTCCGGCCGCGGGTGAGGACGCTGCCGTCCTCGACCTCGGGGACCGCTACCTCGTGGTCGCAAGCGACCCCATCACCTTCGCCGCCTCCGAGCCTGGCACCTACGTCGTGGCGGTCAACGCCAACGATGTGGCCGTCTGCGGGGCGCGGCCCCGCTGGTTTCTGTGGACCTGTTGTTTGCCCGGGGGGTCGGCCGATTGGGCCATGGCCCAAGCCCTGGCCGACCAGGTGGGCCGGGCCTGCCGGGCTCTGGGAGTCGTCGTTATCGGCGGCCACACGGAGGTGAGTCCCGGCCTCGAGCGCCCCATCCTCACCGGAACCATGCTGGGCGAGACCGACGGTAAGAGGCTCATCACTACCGCCGGGGCCGAGGTGGGCGACGTGCTGCTTCTGACCAAGGGGGTCCCGCTAGAAGGGTCCGCCATCCTTGCCACCGACGCCGCCGAGGCGCTCAGGGCGAGGGGGGTGGCCGAGGACGTGATCGCCCGGGCTGCCTCTCTCCTTGCTGAGCCCGGCATCAGCGTCGTTGCCGAAGCGCTCGCTGCCGCCGCGGTCGATGGGGTGTCCGCCATGCACGACCCCACCGAAGGGGGCCTCGCCCAGGCCTGCCACGAATTGAGTCGGGCGGCGGGCGTGGGCGTCCGCCTCGAGCAAGAGGCCATCCCGATCCTGGATGAGGGCCGCGAGCTCTGTGGCGCCTTCGGGATCGATCCGCTGGGGACCATCGCTTCCGGGGCGCTGCTCGTCGCCTGCCGGCCCGAGGCGGCCGATGCCGCTCGAGAGGCGGTCGAAGAGGCTGGAGTCTCGGTGGCCGCCATAGGGCTGGTCACCGACGCTTCGGCCGGCTGTCTGCTCGTCGGGCCCGACGGGGCCCAAAGGCCCCTGCCGAGCTACGAGCAGGACGAGATTCTCAAGGCCTTCGCCGCCGACTCGTAGCCTCCGAGGTGCCCATGGGTCCGCTCGCCGCCAGCGCGTTTTTCGTCGTCGCGCTCTTCGCCTCCGCCATGGCCGCGATCACGGGGTTCGGGACCGCGACGGTCCTGCTGCCCTTCACGACCCTCTTTGTCGCGCTCGAGCCGGCCATCGTCCTGGTGGCGATCTTCCACTTCCTCGCCAACGCCTCGCGGCTGTGGTTCATGCGCCGCCACGTCCATCGGCGAACGGCCATCCTCTACGGCGCGCCGAGTCTCGTGGCCGCGGCTACAGGAGCGATACTTCTGACCGTGTTGGCGGGGACCCGGCCGCTTCGGCTCGTCTTCGGCCTCTTTCTGGCGGCCTACGCCGTCTCGTCGCTCGCGGGCCGCTCCTGGCGGATGCCCACAAGCGATAAGGCCCTCGTTGTCGGTGGGGTTCTCTCTGGGTTCACAAGCGGGCTCATCGGCCTCGGCGGGGCCATCCGGGGAGCGTTCCTCATCGCCACGCCGCTCGGCAAGGAGGCCTACATCGGAACCTCAGCCGCCATCGCCGTGGCCGTCGATACGGCGCGGCTCTCGGTCTATCTGCCCTGGGGCCAGCTTCCCCGAGACCTCCACTGGCTGGTCCCGCCGCTTGTGGTCTGCGCCTTCGCCGGAGCCTGGCTCGGCCGCCGCGGCCTGATGCGCCTGCCCGAAGCCACCGTCCGGCGCGTCGTGATGGTCTGCGTCCTCATCGTCGCCATCCGCTTCCTGCTCCGCTAAAGCCCCTTGCTTTTCCAACCTGGACAGATTAGACACTTTTAGACACATTTGGACACTTTTCAAAAGTGTCTAATTTGCCATTATATATTGACTTTATTGGGATTATAAGAAAATCCGACCTTGGACGTAAGTGTACAGTGTCCAATGGTGTCCAAAAACCCTGAACGGATATAATACATTGAATATAATAGAGTTACTGGAATTCATGGTTTTCCGGAAAATGGACATGTGTAAAAGAGGTGTCCAATCCGCCTCAGGCGGATAAGCGATTGAAATTGGAAGGTTTACGGGCTATGCCGGGAATGGCGTCTCTGAACTCCCAAATCTGTCGGGACAGCCTTGCGGCCCGAACCCCCTAGGGGCAAATTACCCCAGTAATCTTAACTTTTCCTTTGTAGGCCCGAGTTAATATTTCCTGGGATAATCGTAACTACGGGGTGCTTTCGACTTTATACAGAGTTTTATTGAAAAATCCCTTGACAGGATTGAGAGGTGAGGCTATATTCATAATATGAATGAACGCTCACCCACAATGAATCGGCAGAAGATGAACACCAAAGAACTGATCGCCAGGACCGCGATGGAGCTCTTCGTCGAGAAGGGAGTGACGGAGACCAGGATTCGAGACATAGCCTCGGCGGCGGGAATTGCCGAGGGAACGATGTATCGTCATTATGCGAGCAAAGACGAGCTTGCCTGGGAACTGTTCTCCACGAACTTAGAGGCCTTTGGCCTTGAACTCGATCGCGTCCAAAAGGAACATAGTACGCCTCGTGCGAAGCTTGATGCGATGATCCATCATTTTTGCCGTGCGTTCGACGAGGATTGGGTCCTGTTCAGCTACCTGCTGCTCTCGCGACATGGACATTCCAAGAAGGTAACTCCCGACATGGTCAATCCGGTGGATGTGCTTCGAAGAACGATTGCGGATGGTATGGAGGGAGGCGATATACCCAAGGGAGATCCCGATGTGGCTACCTCCATGGTGCTGGGGCTCATTCTACATGTGGCGGATTCAAGGGCCGACGGGGGGATTGAACAAAGCCTCTTATCTCTCTCGGAGACGTTGTCGGCGGCCAGTTGGCGAGTGTTATCGGGGTAGTTTTTTTTCACCTTAAGATGAGTGAGCATTCGCTCTCAATGCCACATAAAAAGGAGGGATTTACGATGCAGAGTGACACTATGAAGCGAACATCCTCGATCTCCATATCAGGGGTACGCTTTTTGCTTTCGGGTGTCATTTGGGTGTCCTTCGGGGTGTATGTGATGTTCTTGGGGACTACTGAGGCGCCCGGACTGAGCACTCTTGTTGGTTTGATCGTTGGTGGTTTCTCAACTAGTTATGGGATTTACCTTATATTTCACCTTGTCGAAGAAGCCGAGGTCTCGCCAGGTTATCCGATGGAGGAGGCCAATACGCACCTCGGGCCGGCCCTCTTCATGAGTGATGCCCTGGCCATGGGTGGCCCCGGACTCGAATGCCCGGATATCGGATCGCCCGATTTCTGCTCTTAATAGAAAAGGAGGAATTTACCATGCGGCGGGATGCTTTAATCCGAGTATCTTTGATTACCCTGGCCTTGGTGCTCGCCTTTGCTACTCCCGCTCATGCGAACGTGTTTTTGCCACCCATGGTCATTATGACTTTACCGGTCATGTTGGTGGCTTTTGTGCCAAATGTCGCCATTGAGGCATACGTGCTTTGGTCATGGATCGGGGGTTCAGGAGGATATGCCCTTGAGGTTGTCTCGGTCGCCAATGTGGTTTCGACCTTGATTGGCATCCCCTTCACCTGGTTTGTACTGCTTCCGCTGAGGGCACTTCCTGGCACAAGTGTGCCCGGGCATGTTTGGTATATGGGCCACGATGACAGAACAAAGGGGCAGAAGCCAAATTCCTGGGTAACTCCAGCAGCAGGCCTTCTGCTTCTGGTCGGCTGTTTTTTCGCGTCGTGTGCCATTGAATACGCTATCGCAGTATGGATGTTACCAGGGTTCGAGCGGCAAGATGTGAATTACGGCGTCCTTGTGGGGAACCTGGCGAGCTATGGCATCATGGCGGGGTTCCTCCTGGGCTGGTTGATCTGGGAAGCTCTGAGCGCCTTGCGGGCTTCACTCCCTGTACTCCGCCCTGTGGAAGAAGCTCAGGAAGCGCTACCTGCTCTGCTGGAAGCTGAAGCTGTGGAGCGTGAGGTGCCTACCCGTGAAGGTGACGGGCAATATCATCCAATTGGGACCGTGTCGGTAGTGGCTCAGGCCGGCCTCGAATTCCAGCGAGTCCTTACCAATGCCGATAACGGCACGCAGGTTAAGGTGCCGGATACCCCCAACATCGTTGAAGATTGAGCAGATGAGAGAAATACATGATTCGTAAAAACATCATTAGTAAAACCATATTAGGGGGCATCGTGGGGCTGGTTGTGGTCTTGGTGTCCGCGGTTGGGATTAGAACGGCCCTGTTCACGTCCAAGCAGATGCAGGTAGACCCGAAACAGAAGGTTGCGATTGACGAGGAACGGATCGCCGCGCACCTGGCACGTGCGATCCGGTTCCGGACCATTTCATATAGGAATCCGGCAAAGTTCGACCCCAATGAGTTCTTAGGGTTGCGCAGCCATCTCGAGCAAGCCTTTCCCAAGGTCCACTCCACTCTCAAGCGGGAGGTCGTCGGAGACTTTAGTCTTCTCTACACCTGGGAGGGCATCGACCCAAATCTGAAGCCGTTACTGCTCATGGGGCATATGGATGTCGTCCCTATCGAATCGGGGACGGGGGATAAATGGACATACTCTCCTTTTGCGGGCCGCATTGCCGACGGCTTCATCTGGGGCCGCGGGACGATGGATGACAAGGTATCCGTGCTGGGCATCCTCGAAACCGTAGAACTGCTTTTAGCAGAAGGCTTCCAGCCCCGCCGCACGGTCTATCTCGCTTTTGGGCACGACGAAGAGGTCGGCGGGTTCAGGGGGGCTGCCAAGATTGCCGCTCTGTTGCACGACAGGGAGGTCGAGCTGGAGTTCACCCTCGATGAAGGTTTTGCAATCACCGAGAGGATACTACCGATGATTGCCGCTCCTGTTGCGATGGTCGGGATCGCAGAGAAAGGCTACCTGACGCTGCAATTGACTGTTGAGACCGAGAAGACCATCGGCGGCTGCGGCCATTCGTCCATGCCTCAGCCTCACACCACCATCGGCACACTCAGCATCGCCATCCAGAAGCTCGAGGCCAACCCGCTGCCAGCCAGAATAACCGAACCGGTGCGACAGCTGTTTGAATACGTGGGTCCGGAGATGGACCTTGTCGGGCGTATCGTCTTCGCAAACCTCTGGCTTTTGGAACCGGTGGTCAAAAGCATCCTCGCCCGGAAGCCGTCTACCAACGCTCTCATTCGCACCACCACGGCTGTGACGATGATCAAGGGGGGCAACAAGGAAAATGCCCTACCCTGCAAGGCTGAAGCTGTCGTGAATTTTCGGGCTCTTCCTGGCGAGAGTAACGACAGCGTGATTGATCATGTGCGGATGACGATTAACAACCCCCAGATAAGGATCAGGCCCTTGAATCCTGCCGCTGAGCCGTCACCCATATCGAACACATCGTCACCGAGCTTTAGGTATCTCCACAGGACGATCCGCCAGATCTTCCCCGATGTCGTGGTTGCTCCGAGCCTGACAATTGGCGGAACAGACTCAAAGCATTACGCTTCGTTAAGTAACGAGGTCTATCGGTTCCTGCCATTATGGCTGAAGCAGAAGGAGGAGGACACCTCCCGATTCCACGGCACCAACGAGCGTATCGCCATCGAACACTACGCCGATATCGTCCGGTTCTACGTACAGCTCATTCGGAACTCAAATGAACTTCATAGCCAGGAGAAGCGCAATGAAAACTAAATCTATTGCTTTCGCGCTGTTCTTCTTTGTTCTGGCGGGATGCCAGCAACCCGCTCGGAAAGCTCCCCAATCATCAGGAACGGAGGCCCCTCAGCAGTACGGATATGTTGCAGCGAACGGTCAGAAGCTCTACTTCGAGATTCACGGCAAAGGCGAGCCACTGGTCTTGATTCAGGGGCTGGGGTCGGACGCCACAAATTGGGAGCCTCAAATCCTGGCGCTCCAGGAGCACTTTACAGTCATCACCTTCGACAACCGGGATGTCGGAAGGAGTTCACAAGCGAGAGGTCCTTACAGCATTGCGGATATGGCAGAGGATACCGCCGGTCTTATGGATGCCCTCGGGATCGAGCAGGCCCATGTCCTTGGGGCCTCGATGGGTGGCATGATCGCTCAAGAGTTAGTGTTTCACCACCCTGCCAAGGTGCGCACACTGATTCTGGCAGCCACAGTGGCCCAAGTTGCTCGCTTCCATGTCTCTATTCTGGATCCGTGGAAGTGGATGAAGCAACATGATTTTAACAATGAAGTATTTCACATCGAAAAAATTGTGTGGGGCATGACGCACGAATTTCTCAAGAACGCTGAGGCTGTGGACCAGTTGATTGAGCGGTTGCGGAATCCTCAGTTCCCTGTATCGCCTGAGGCATTCGGGCGGCAGGCGGATGCTGTCAGGGCGTTCGATGCCCTGGACAGGCTTGGCGCTGTGAGCGTGCCCACGCTGGTCATGGTAGGAGATCAAGACATTCTGGCGCCTCCCTGGCTGGCCCGTGAACTCGTAGCAGCCATCCCAGGTGCGAAGCTGAAGATTCTTGAAGGGGGTGGTCATGGCTTCTTCTTGGAGATACCTGATAAGGTGAATCAGGCCATTATCGAGTTTCTCAAAACGACCCAGCGGATTCGGTCAAGCCAATAATCGAAGACGGTGTCAAATACTCTTTGAGGTGACCCACCACTCATGAAAAGGGCATATTTCACGATGTAATCTTAACTTACGCTCCTACCAGCCGAGTATCATATTTCGGTGAAACATACACTCCGAGACGGCCCCTACGCAGGATACGTCTTCGAAGGGGGGGTCGTCCGCATCCCGGCTTTAGTAGTCCGAGACCTTGAGGCTCACGGAAACGCCGTCGCGAATCGGTACGATGGTGGTCGTGAGGGAGGGGTCGGAGGCCACGAGGCGGTTGTAGGCCTGCACCCCGGCCGTCCACGAATCGCCGTCATGGCCGCGATCCGCTCCCCGCCCCCCTACGCCCCCTCAATCTGGGGGCAGACGGCGGCGGAGGCGGCTTCTGCTTCCTTCCATCGCTCTAGAAGGGTCGTCAGGGAGGCCTTGAGCTGCTCAAGTTCCGCGATCCGCTCCTCGATGGACCCCACCTTTTGGTTAATCTTGACCTCGACATGATCGCATGGCATGCTCCCCACATCCCGCAGAGCCAGAATCTCTCGAATCTCGGCGAGGGTGAAACCGAGCGCCTGGGCCTTCCTTATGAAAGCTAGACGGGATACCCCCTCTTCATCAAATAATCGATAGCCACTGGTGGTTCTGCCTGTCGGAGCTATCAACCCTATCTCCTCGTAGAATCGGATGGTTTTCGGGTTGAGGTCCGCTCGTCTGGCCGCCTCGCCGATCAATAATTTTTGCCCATCGGTCATTTTTTCTCCTTTTCCCCTTGACCTTCCAGTTTACTGGAAGGTGTATATTCAGAATATAACAAAGCTCTGCCCCTGTTTCAAGGGGTGAGCGAGACGAACAGAAGGAGGAGATACCTATGACAGCGGCGAAACGAAAGGTTGAGGTTTTCACGGCGGGCTGCCCGCTTTGCGACGAGGCGGTCGCGCTGGTCAAGCAGATCGCCTGCCCGTCCTGCGAGGTGGTGGTCCACGACCTTCGGGCCGGGGGCGAGGCCGAAGGGCGGGCCCGGAGCTACGGCGTCAACGCCGTTCCGGCGGTAGTCGTGGACGGGCGGGTGGCCGATTGCTGCTCGCGGGGGGCCGTTGATGAGCAGACCCTGCGGGCTGCGGGCGTTGGCGTCGCGTGAGGGCGCGGGCCTGTTGAGTGTCGAATCGCGTTGGAGGGTGGAACAATGGATAGGAGGGCTAGTGTGTTAAGAAAGCAACGGCAGTGGGGGATGAGCTTCCTGGTGCTCATCCTGCTCTTCCTTGGGCCGCCGGCGTGGGCGGCCCCCATCCGGGGGCTTTCGCCCCGGACGACCTTCGTAGAGGGATCGGCCCTCAGAACCTTCGGGGAGCTTGTCCACAAGGAAGACGGTTCGCAAGAGCTTGATATATACAGGATTCCGTTTATCGCCCAGTACCAGATCATGCCCGATGCCACCATCGCGGTGGCGATCCCCTACGTGGAGAAGCGAAGGAGAGTGACGAGCGGCGGGACGACGTCCGTCCGCTCCACCAGCGGGCTGGGCGACGTCCGCGTGACGGGAAAGTACCGGTTTTGGCACAAGGATGTGCCCTTCGGGGTGACCCAGGCGGCTCTCTTCGGAGGGCTGGAGCTCCCGACGGGCTTGGATAGCGAGCGGGACAACGTCGGGGCGCTGTTGCCCATCTCGCTGCAGCTCGGCTCGGGCTCCGTCGATCCCTTCATCGGCGCGGCCGTTGGCAAGACCGGGCGCACCCACAGCCTGGAGGGTGGGGCGCAGTATCAGATAAACACCAAGGGGGAGGAGTTCGAGCTCGGCGACGAGGTCCGTTACGACCTCACGTACCAGTACCAGATTTTTCCGCCCCAGATTGAAAACTCCCAGCTCAACCTCACCGTAGAGCTCAACGGAAAGCATGGCGAGAAACACGAGCTCGCTGGCCGAAAGGTTGAAAACTCCGGGGGCGATACCCTCTTCGTCGCTCCGGGGCTCCAGTTTCTTATCAATACGGTCGTTGTGGAGGGCTCCGTCCAGCTTCCCGTCGTGCAAGAACTCAACGGCACGCAGCCGGAGACGGACTACAATGTCCTCGTTGGGATCCGCTACTTGTTTTAATTTGTCGTTGTGAAGGAGGTAACAACAATGGCGAAGTACCTGTTGACTTGGCTTGTCCTCGCAGGCCTGCTGGTATCGGGGATTGTGTTACCGACGGTGGCACATGCCCAAGTCATCCAGGTGACGATGGGCATCGACGGCATGGTCTGACCCGTCTGAGCGTACGGGGCCCGCAAGGCCCTGGCCCGCCTGGAAGGCGTGGACAAAGTTGAAGTGAGCTTGGAAGATGCCATGGGGACTATGACCCTGAAGGAGGGGGCGGCCCTGAAGCCTGAGCTTATGCGGGTGGCCATCAAGGATACAGGATTTACCCTCACGTGGATGAAAGTCAGAGCACGGGGGATGGTAACAAAGCATGAAGGCAGCTCTGCATTCAAGGTGGACGGGAGCGGGCAGACCTTCACCCTCCTCGACAACGACGTGCTCAAGAACATCCAAGCCGCGCCAGGGCTTGCGGAGAAAGCGATTCTCGTTACGGGCGCGGTGGAGGAGGACGACCCGGTCGCGCTTCGCCTGGAGTCCTTCGAGCTCAAGTGACGGGGAATTCTATCAAGTGGAGAGAGAAACCATGCCTCGGAGTGCCAGGCCGCTGTGGGCCGGGGCCGTCTCGGTCGTGACCTCGCTGCTGCCGAATATCTGATGAATTCTCCCATTGGTCTTCGCCGCCGTTGGGGTCACGAGCGGAGGCCTGGGAGCCGTCAGTTTGGCGGCCTACAGGGTCTATCTTATTCCGGTGTACGTTCTGTCAATGGGCACGGCCTTCTACTTGAGCTACACTAAAGGAATGGGTGGGCCCAAGAGGCGCCGGTACCTCTGGGGAGCCCTGGCGGTGAGCCTGTTCTTCTGGGCGGCCCCGTGGCTGAGGCTTTGGCTCAGCGTGTAAGGAAACGAATTGGTCCGTCCTCAAGTCGCTATCTTCCCGGGCATCCGAGAGCGACTCGAAAGAATCCTTGACAATCTCATATAGGCACATTATACTCAGATATCTAGATATATAGTTAGGAGGTCAGGCGATGCCCAAAACCTCGACACTTTCAGAGACCGCTGCTTTTGATGCTCAAGACTCCCAGATGGAGGAAATCACCGCCAAGTTTTTTCGCGGCCTGGGAGACCCGCTGCGGTTGCGCATCCTGGAGGAGCTCCTTGATGGAGAGCTGTGTGTCAGCGATCTGGTGGCTCGCACGGGCCTGCCGCAGGGCCGCGTCTCTCACCATCTCGGGTGTCTGCGATGGTGCGGCTATGTGACCTCGCGAAAGGACGGCCGTTTCGTCTACTACGCGGTTGCGGACGCGCGGGTCAGGCAGCTTGTCGAGCTGGCCCACGACATTGTGGCAAGGAATGCTGAGCACATCCTGGCGTGTGCAAAAATTGTGAGGTAGTCCAGCATGGAGCTTGAGAAGGCCAATCGTCGCTATCGCGTCGGGATTATTGGAGCCGTCGTGGCGGCTGTGTGCTGCTTCACCCCCCTCCTGGTGATCCTCGTAACGGTCGTGGGCTGGTCGGCGCTCGTCGGCTATCTCGATTACGTCCTCTTTCCGGCCCTGGGGCTCTTTCTCCTCCTTGCCGCCGTGGGATGGGTCCAGCGCAGGAGGTGCCAGCGTGAATGTGAATGAGGGAGAACGTCAGGCTCTCTGCCCCGGTTGCGGGGAGATGAAATCCCTGGGCTCCGAGGCTAAAGAAGGCGACCGTGTGTTGTGTGATGTGTGTGCGGGAAGCGCCTTTCGACTTGTCAGACAGGAGGACCAGTGGGCGCTGGAGCCCATTCCCACCGCTTCCTGCCCGGTGTGTGACGAGGTGATTGAACTGGACTCCGGCGTCCAGCATGGGGACATCGTCGAACATTGCGGCCAGGCCTTCCGCCTGAGCTTCGAGTATGGAGCCTGGGCTCTGGAGGGCGAAGCCGCCTCGTGAGGAGATAAAGGGTAACAGGGGAGAATCCGTTATGAGCGAAGCAAAGTCCGTCGTCGTCTACTCAAGCCCCGGGTGAAGCTCCTGCCAGGCGCTGAAAGGGTTCCTTTCAGCCAAAGGGGTTGATTTTACAGACCACAACGTCATGGACGATCCCGCTGCCTTGGAGGAGGTTGTCCGCCGCACGGGGGCCAGGGCGGTGCCCGTGGTAATGGTGGGCGACGAGGTCGTCGTCGGCTTCGACCGGGGCAAGCTCCAGCGGCTGCTCGAAATATCCTAGAGGGGAGATGCCGGTGAAGGCGGGTGACGTCAAAAGCGGGGTGGTCAGTCTCTTTTCCGCCTTCGCCGCCTCGCTCTGCTGTGTATTGCCTCTGGTCGTCATCCTCTTGGGCCTTGGGAGCGGTGCTTTCATGGTTACAACTATGAAATACCGGGCGATTCTCATCCCGACGGGTGCTGGCGGCTTGGCACTGGGCTACTTCCTCTACTTCCGGGAGCGGCGCCGCTGCCGCACCCTGGCCTGCCGGATGGCGGGCGCTAAAACCAACCTCGCCCTCTTGATATTCGCCACGGGTGTGGTGGCGGTGGCTGTTTTCTTCGACATATTCCCGGTGTTCGCCTCCAAGCTGCTTATGTCAGCCCTGCCTAATTGAGGAGCCGAAGAGATGAGCCGACGCGAGATGATTACGACCCTGGTGCTCGGACTCCTGTTCCTGGGGATGTTCGTGGTTCCCGCCGTGGCGGAGCTTCAGACGGTCACACTGACCATTGAAGGCATGGTCTGAGGCGCCTGACCCGTCTTGGTCAAGGCGGCCTTGGAGAGGCTGGACGGCGTCGAGCAGGCAAAAGTGACCTTCAACCCCCCGGAGGCGGTGGTCCGGTTCGACCCGGATAGAGTTACCCTCGAAGAACTTATTAAGGTCATCGAGCAAGCCGGCTTCAGGGCTACGGCCAACCCTTAGCCTAGAAGGGGGATATTGTGCAAGAGACAAGGGGTCCGGAAAATCTTCTGGCGGAGCTGAAGACCCTCTTTAACCGGGACCAGGGCAGGCCTCGCCTTATCCTTCTTCTCTCCCCGACGTGAGGGGTCTGTGAGGACGGCGCCCGTTGGGTGCAGCAGGAGATCCTGGCGAGAAACCCTTCTTCCGAAATTTCCGTTTATGCCGTTTGGCTGTCCATGTTGAGCGGCGATGCCCAGGAGCGACTTTCTGAGGCAGAGAAGCGGATAGACGATCCCCGAGTAACGCACTTTTGGGATGAAGAACGAAGCCTGGGAAGGTGGGTTAAAGAGAACGTCCTTCCTTCCTTTACGGAAAGAGACTGGGTCTCGGGGCAGGCTCCCGGCGCGGGCCTGAGCGTCCAGGAGATTGAACAGATAAAAGGTGGTCAGCCCCTCCAGGAGGATACCGTCTGGGACGCCTATTTGCTATATGGGAGCGAGGCCCGATGGGATGAGACCCCCGAACCCTTGGTTGGCTGGGGCTCCACGGTCATCCAGGCGGCAGACAAGCTCCTTGAGGAAGTAACCCTGTTGCTTGCCGAATGAGAACCTACAGCCACCCGAGAAAGTATAGGTCACCAAGGCAGCCCGGAGCCATCGCGGCTCTCACCCTCGCCTCGGGGCTTGTGGTGGCCGTTCGCATGGATGAAACCCTCCCGAGCCAACGGGGCGCTTGACCGAGGAGAGAGGGGACGGTATAACCAATAGCAAAGGGTGGTTCGGGAGACTGGCCTCGCCTGCTGATACGCACCTCACTTCCAACACAAACGGTAGCGCCACTCAGCACTGTTTTCGACATTCCGGCAGCCGGAGGACCGGCTGTTGCTGTGACTATAGCGCCCGGCCCGGACGGAATGCCAAGACGCCCTCTGTGCCCAAGCCTTATGAGGAGTAACGCCTATGAAGTCTCCAAGCCTTTTCCGCTCTCCGATTCGGTCCATGACCTGTCTGACCCGAATCCTCCCCATACTCGTCGCCGCCGTGGTGCTCATCGGGCTCGGCGCCCCGCTCCTCTCGGCTGGCGAGAAGGATCAAAAGAGCCTGTACGAGCGGCTCGGCGGGATTGTGCCCATCGCCGCGCTGGTGGACGATTTCCTGGACCGCCTCTACCCGAACCCGGTCCTGAACGCCAACCCGGCCATCGATGCGGCCCGAAAGCGGGTTCCGCAGTCCGCACTCAAGTTCCTCGTCACCCAGTTCGTCTGCCAGGCGGCAGGCGGGCCGTGCAGCTACCAGGGCCGCTCGATGAAGGAGACTCACAAGCATCTCAACATCAATGGGGTGGAGTGGCAGGCCATGATGGCCGATTTCCGCGAGAGCCTCTACAAGTTCAAGGTGCCCGCGCGGGAGCAGAAGGAGCTCGTGGCGCTGTTGGAGTCCGTGAAGGGCGATATTGTGATTGCGGCCAAGTGATGGGCCTGTTCGGCCTCGGGCGCTGCCCGCGGCCGACCGGGGGGACATTCACCGCTCCATCCTTTCAGTAATCTCTCAAGGAGCAGGACGTAAGCGGAATTGGTTTGGGCTGTTCTCAGTCGGGCAAAAGGTGTTTGGATAACGGCTTGGAATTGAAGGACTTATCAGCAAAAATGACTTGACAGGCATGCCCTGCCGTGGTAGGGTTGGGCAGTTTTGCGTCCGACCAATCCATCGTACAAGCAGTTCCTGATTCCTCCCCGGTGCTCTCGTCTGGAACGGTCCGTGGAGAGGGTTTTGTGGGTCGCGAGAAGCTGACGGTCATCGTCCTGCCCGGTGGAGCCGGCAGTCCCCGGACGCTGGGCATCAGACGTCGTTGGTTGCGGGTGATGGGCGTCGCCGCGCTGATCGGCCTGGCGAGCATAGTCATCTTGGTGCTTTCCTACCGGAGCCTCCGCCGCCAGGTGGTCGAGTTCGCTTCCCTCCAGGCACAGACGAGCTCCCAGCAAGTGCAGCTGGCCTCCATGTCCGAGGAATTGAAGGATTTGCGGGACCAGCTCCACAGGGTTCGGAAGCTGGACCGCAAGCTCCGTCTGATGGCGAGCCTGGAGCCCCCGCCGGAGAGCTCCGCGCCGCTGCTTGGCCTCGGTGGGCCCTCCCCGAGCAGCTCCGCCGCCAAAGAGGTGTTCATCGCCGATCGGCAATCCACCCTCATCGAGTCGATGCGCCAGGAGCTTGCCAAGCTCAGGACGGTCGCTGGTCGCCAGGAGACGAGTTTCCACGAGCTTGTGAGCGCATTCCACGACATGAAGAGCCTCCTGGCCCACACGCCGTCCATCTGGCCCGTCCGCGGATGGGTGACAAGCGGCTTCGGCCGCCGCATCTCGCCATTCACCGGGAAAAGGGCCCTGCACACCGGGATCGACATCGCCTCGCGCAGGGGGGCGGTCATCCTCGCGCCGGCCGACGGGGTGGTCACCCGCGTGACCAGCGAGTACAACCTCGGCAAGCTCGTGGAGATCGACCACGGCTACGGCTTTTCGACCCGCTTCGGCCACAACTCCCGGGTTCTCGTGCATACCGGACAGCGGGTGAGGCGGGGAGACCCGATCGCCCGGGTGGGCAACACCGGCCACTCGACGGGCCCCCACGTCCATTACGAAGTCCGCCTCGACGGGGTTCCGGTCAACCCCAAGCGATACCTCCTGGAGGATGAAACCCTCTAACGGCTATTCACTCTAAGGGAGAGACGACCAGCACAAGGAGGAGGGAGGAGCAGGAACGTGAAGCAAGGCAATGTGAAGTGGTTCAACGAAACGAAAGGATTCGGCTTCATCGTTCCCGAGGACGGGGGCGACGACGTCTTCGTTCACTACTCACAGATTTCGATGGACGGCTTCAAGACCCTGGCCGAGGGCCAGCCGGTCCGGTTCGAGGTCGTCGAGACGTCCAAGGGGCAGCAAGCCCACAACGTCACCAGGGTGTAAGTCATCGCATCGCGCCCCCGGGGCTCCCTTCAAGGGAGCCCGGGGGCGTTTGTTATGGCGCCGGTGCGGGGCATGGACGCCTCCGGGGCGCGACCTGCCACACCTTGCCTTGCGCCGCCCGTCGAACTCCGCTAAAATAAAGGGGTCTAAATAAGCATAATGAATTCTGGAGCCCGCCCCTACCCATGATTACCCAGTTCCTCCAAAAAGTCGTTCCCTCGAAAAACGTGCGTGAGCTTCGGCGCATCCAGCCCATCGTCGAGGCCGTCGGCGCCCTCGAGCCCGAGATGCAGGCTTTGAGCGACGAGGCGCTTAGGGCCAAGACGGCCGAGTTCCGCTCGAGGCTGGACCAGGGGGAGGCGATGGACGATCTGCTCGTGGAGGCCTTTGCTGTGGTGCGCGAGGCCGGCCGCCGCACGCTCGAGATGCGCCACTTCGACGTCCAGATCGTCGGCGGAGTGGTGCTCCACGAGGGTAAGATCGCCGAGATGAAAACCGGCGAGGGCAAGACCCTCGTTGCCACCCTCCCGGTCTACCTCAACGCGCTCGGCGGCCGGGGTGTCCACCTGGTCACGGTGAACGACTACCTCGCCCGGCGCGACTCCGAGTGGATGGGCAGGCTCTACACCTTCCTCGGCCTCACCGTGGGCGTCGTACAGCATGACATGGAAGACGAAGCCCGCCGCCAGGCCTACGGGAGCGACGTCGCATACGGAACCAACAACGAGTTCGGGTTTGACTTCCTGCGGGACAATATGAAGTTCGACATCGCCGACTACGTCCAGCGCGAACACGTCTACGCCATCGTTGATGAGGTCGACTCCATCCTCATCGACGAGGCCAGAACGCCTCTGATAATCTCCGGGCCCGCCGAGGAGTCCACCGACAAGTACTACACGATCGACCGCATCATCCCTCGGGTCAGGCAGGAGGATCACTACACCGTCGAGGAGAAGACCCGCACGGTGGCCCTGACCGAAGAGGGGGTCTTCCGGGTCGAAGAGATCATGGGTGTGGAGAACCTCTACGACCCACACAACATCGACACCCTCCATCACGTTCACCAGGCGCTGAAGGCCCACGTGCTGTTCAAGCGCGACGTGGACTACGTGGTCAAGGACGGTGAGGTCATCATCGTCGATGAGTTCACGGGCCGCCTCATGCCGGGCCGGCGCTACTCCGAGGGCCTCCACCAGGCGCTGGAAGCCAAGGAGAAGGTCACCATCGCCAACGAGAACCAGACGCTGGCCTCCATCACCTTCCAGAACTACTTCCGCATGTACGATAAGCTCGCCGGCATGACGGGCACGGCCGATACCGAGGCGGCCGAGTTCGCCGAAATCTACGACCTCGACGTGATGGTCATCCCGACGAACGTGGAGCTCATCCGCACCGAGCACCCTGATGTGATCTACCGCACCTCCCCGGAGAAGTGGAACGCCGTAGTGGAGGAGATTGCCGAGCTCTACGAGCAGCGCCGCCCGGTGCTCGTCGGTACCATCTCGATCGAGAACTCCGAGATGCTCTCGGGGCGCCTCAAGCGCCAGGGCATCCCCCACCACGTGCTCAACGCCAAGCACCATGAAAGAGAGGCTGAGATCGTGGCCCAGGCGGGCCGTCTCGGCGCTGTTACCTTAGCCACGAACATGGCCGGCCGGGGCACCGACATCCTGCTGGGCGGCAACCCGGAGTTTCTCTCCAGGGAGGCCTTGAAGAAAGAGGGCAAGAACCCGGCCGAGGTCTCCCCCAAGGAGTGGGAGGCCGTCTATCAGCGAATCAAAGAGGAGACCGACGCCGAGCACGACGAGGTCGTCGAGCTCGGGGGGCTCCACATCCTGAGCACCGAGCGCCACGAGGCCCGAAGAATCGACAACCAGCTTCGGGGCCGCTCCGGCCGCCAGGGCGACCCAGGCTCGTCGCGCTTCTACCTCGCGTTGGACGACGACCTCATGCGGATTTTCGCCTCCGAGCGGGTCAGTAGCCTCATGGAGAAGCTTGGGATGGAGGAGGGGGTGCCCATCGAGCACACCATGGTGACCAAGGCCATCGAAACCGCCCAGAAGAAGGTCGAGGCCCATAACTTCGATATCCGAAAGCACCTGCTCGAGTACGACGACGTGATGAGCAAGCAGCGAGAGGTGGTCTACGGGCTTCGTAGCCAGTTGCTCGAAGGCGAGGGCCTGCGGGACGAGCTCGACGAGATGATCGAAGAGGTGCTCGATGCCGTCCTCGAGACCTACGCGGCCGAGGAGATCTACACCGAGGAGTGGGACCTTGCGGGCCTGCGCGAGGCCCTCCGCCGCCAGTTTGACCTCGATTTCATCTTCGAGCAGTGGGAGGAGGCCTGCGCGGCCGCCGAAAGCCCTGCCAGTCACACCGCGCTGCGCGAGCATCTCCTCGGTCTCATCACCGAGGCCTACCAGGCCCGGGAAGCCCAGCTCAGCGAGCCCTTCATGCGCCACCTGGAGAAGATATTCATGCTCCAGAGCCTCGATGGGCTCTGGAAAGACCACCTCCTCAACATGGACCACCTTAGAGACGGCATCGGGCTTCGCGGATACGGCCAGAAGGACCCCTTGAACGAGTACAAGCGCGAGGGGTTCGAGATGTTCCAGGCCATGACGGGCCGGTGGAAGGAGGAGACGGTGGAGCTTCTCTTCAAGGTCCGGGTGGAGGAGCCCACCGAGGTGGAGCTGCCGCGTGGCCGACGCGGCCGGATGGTCGAGAGCCGCGAGAGCATATTTGTGGACCTGCCGCCCGAGGCGGCCGTGCCCGTGGGGATGCCGGAGGGTGTGCCGGAGGGCATGCCGCCCCTGCCGCCAGAAGCCATGGGGGGTGCGGGCGCCCGTCCCCAGACCTACCGGCGCGAAGGGCGCAAGGTAGGCCGCAACGAGCCCTGCCCCTGCGGAAGCGGCAAAAAGCACAAGAAGTGCTGCGGGGCGTAGTGGTCCGGTCTCTTTAATCCCCGGAAATCCCAGACGATGCGATGATGATGTGGCCTCCCGTCGCGGGGAGGCCTTATTCTTCAAGCGGTTTGATGCGGACGGCCTGCCCGATGACCGCCGCCTGGGCGATGGCGTCCGACAGCGCCGCCTGGCCCGGGTAGGCCTCATCAGGAATGGTTCTGACCGGGACGGTCTCCTCGATCATCCCCGGCTCGAAGATCCACGGTGCTAGCCGAAGGGTGAAGGGCTCCGGCATCTCCACCTGCACGACCTCATCGGCGAGGCGGGAGCCTTGGAGAAACCCGAGGAGGCGGGGCTCGGTGTGTCCGCCGCAGACGGCCAGCGAGAGGATGTCGTTGAGC
>JALLOF010000310.1 GCA_027717595.1 Nitrospinae bacterium AH_259_B05_G02_I21
GACGGCTTCGAGCCGGAACTGCTCCTCGATGACGAAGTGCCGCTGGAGGTCTGGACGGTCGAGCTGATCCGCTCCCTGGAGGCCCTGGAACCCTTCGGGCCGGGCAATCCCTCGCCCACCTTCGCCACCCGCGGTGTCGCCGTCCACGGCGAACCGAAGTGGGTGGGAAAGGACCGAAAACACCTCAAAATGGGCGTCAGCGACGGCTCATCGGCCCTGGAGGTGATAGGCTTTCAGGCCGCCGGGAAGCTCCCTGCCGTTGAGCTCAGCCCCGGCACAAGGGTAGATATCGCCTACCAGCCCCAGGTCAATCGCTGGAACAACCAGGACCGAATTCAGCTCAAACTCCTCTCGCTGAAACCGTCCGAAGGGGGGGCCGGGTAGAGAGCCCGTCGTAGCGGCTTTTTTTGCTTGACAAGCGGCCCCACCTATCGTCCAATAGAGGGGAACCCTGGAGGGAGTTACGGCCGGTAAGCCCCAGCCCGTGGGCGTCTCTTAAGTATCCTTCTTCACCAACGCAGGAGTAGGCAATGACCAAGACCGACCTCATCAACAAGATCGCCTCGGATTGCGGCATCAGTAAGGCCAAAGCGGGGGATGCCGTGGACAGCCTTATCAGATCCAT
>JALLOF010000311.1 GCA_027717595.1 Nitrospinae bacterium AH_259_B05_G02_I21
GCGCAGGCCAGGGCGAGGGGAGAGAGCAACCATCGACTGGGCACAGTCCTTCCGTGGCGTTTCATGGGGTTTCCCTCCAGGGTGAACATTGGGAGTATTCTATAGCGAGAATACCACCTGGTTCAAGCGAAATCCATGAGAGCAGCGCCTGGCGGGGCCGGCCGCTCTCGGTGCGGCCCACACGAGGGTATGATAGGTCCGGCCCCGTGTCAAGCCGCCGGGGCGGTAGCGACTGAAGGCCACGAAGAGGTTGAATTAAGGGCTCTTCCTGAGTATAATGGGCGCTCTTTCATTCTCTTCCGACATGGGAGTCAACGGTGGAGCCGATAGACAAACTCCGTCGAAGCATCGATGCGATTGATGAGCAGATTCTCAAGCTGCTCAACCAGCGGGCCGATCTGGCTGTCGCCATCGGCAAAGAGAAGTCCAAGCGCAAGGCCCCGTTCCACGTGCCCGAGCGCGAGCGCGAGATATACGAGCGCTTGGAGCGCCTGAACGAGGGACCATTCCCCCCCGAGTCGCTGCGGTCCGTCTTCCGCGAAATTCTCTCGGCGACGCTTTCGCTGGAGGAACCCCTAACGGTGGCGTACCTTGGGCCCCGGGCAACCTTCACGCACCAAGCC
>JALLOF010000312.1 GCA_027717595.1 Nitrospinae bacterium AH_259_B05_G02_I21
GCGGTTGACCGAGCTGCGTCTGCCGCTGAGCGGGCCGGTCGGCCCCGTCCCCCTTGAGAGCGAACTTCTGTTGACAGGACCTCGACGTCTCGCCCGCTTGCTCCGTGAGCGGGAAGTGGTGGAGTGGCGCCGATGGAGCGGAGCAAAGCCCCCGAGCCTCGCCTAGAGCGCCTGACGGCCCTCTTTCGAGAGAAGTCCTTCAAGCGAGGGAGCTTCACACTCTCAAGCGGCATCACGAGCCGGTTCTACTTCGACGCCAAGCCCACACTCTTTACCGCCGAGGGCTCCCGCCTGGTGGGCGAGCTCCTATGCGACGAGGCCGCCCGCGTGCGGGCCGCGGCTGTGGGGGGCCCTATGGTGGGCGCGGTGCCGGTGGTCCACGCCGCCCTGGCCGTGGCCGCAGAGAGGGGGCTGGCCCTAAAGGGGTTCTGGGTACGCAAGGAGCCCAAGGGCCATGGGACCGAGCGGCTCTTAGAGGGCGAGGTCGACCCGAGCGACCGCGTCCTCATCGTCGATGACGTCATCACCACGGGAAGCTCCATCCACCGGACCGTCGAGGCGCTCGCCGAGGCCGGATGCACCGAGGTCGCCGGGGTGTGCGTTCTGCTCGATCGACGC
>JALLOF010000313.1 GCA_027717595.1 Nitrospinae bacterium AH_259_B05_G02_I21
GTCTGCTCACCCCGGTTGAGCGGGAGCAGGTACGTTCGCTTTTAGAGGCGTTAGACTCCGACAGCTTACAGGCGGCCCCCCACCTCCTCGAGGCGCTGGAGGAATAGCCCGAAGACAATCATCTTTGCCAACACCGTATAATATATTGAAAAGCAAGAAGTTGGACCAAATTTTACACCTCCTTTACGCCCACCCATTTTCCTGGCAAGCTATAATCCCAATAAGCACAGTAAAATCAGCATGTTGAAGCGAGGCAGGGTTTCTTGACACTGTTTTACACTTTACAGCGGCCGGAGAGGCGTTTCATTCCGATAATCCCACATAGATCAATGGGTAAAGTCCGATTTGACACTTCTGAAAAAACGCAAAAAGTGTCTAAAAGTGTCTAATCTGTCAAGTGGCGGGAGGAAGGGCTCCAGGAGGGTTTCGGAATCGTGTCCTTCGTCCTACATTCCGCCTAAGAGCTCCTGGTCCTGGATGCGAAGCTCGCCGAAGCGCTTCAGGGCCCAGAACTCCACTATGGCGCGAAGCTCGTTGGCCGGCCGAGGGTGCCAGTTCATGAGGTTTCGCAGCCAGACGATCTTCGGGTAGCCGAGGTGCTTCCACACGCGCGTGCTC
>JALLOF010000314.1 GCA_027717595.1 Nitrospinae bacterium AH_259_B05_G02_I21
GGCCTCCACCCACGCCACCTTCCTCTTCTTCACCACCGTCGGGCGGGTCTACTGGAAGAAGGTCCACGAGATTCCCCAGGCCTCGCGGGCCGCCAAGGGCAAGGCCATCGTCAACTTCCTCAACCTCCAGCCCGGAGAGGGCATCTCGGCCGTCGTACCCGTGCGCGAGTTCAACGCCGATCGCTACCTGGTCATGGTCACCCGCAAGGGCATCATCAAGCGCACGGCGCTCGAGGCCTACGCCAACCCACGCAAGGGCGGCATCATCGCCTGCACGTTGGACAAAGGCGACGAGCTCATGGCGGTCCGGATGACCGACGGCAACCAGGACCTCTTCCTCGCCACCAAAAAAGGCATGTGCATCCGCTTTCCCGAGAGCGATGTGCGGGCCATTGGGCGCACGGCCCGGGGGGTCAGGGCCATAAGGTTGGGCAAGGGCGACGAGGTCGTCGGGGCCGAGGTCGTGGCTCCGGGCTCCTTCATCCTCACCGTCACCGAGAAGGGCTTCGGCAAGCGGACCGTCGAGGACGGCTACCGGGCCCAAAGGCGGGGCGGCAAGGGTGTGATCGACATAAAGACGACCAGGCGGAACGGCCCCGTCGTGGGCGTCCGGCAGG
>JALLOF010000315.1 GCA_027717595.1 Nitrospinae bacterium AH_259_B05_G02_I21
CCCCCCGGGTGGGAGAGCCGGCAGGGTGAAGACCTGTCTCCCGCGGCGGACGAAGCCGAAGCCGGCGGGGCAGGCGGGGTCGGGCAACGAGGTGCCCTTGAATGTGAGGCTCAACGGCCGGTCCGCGGTCCGGTTGAGCCAGATGACGACCGCACCCGTCGCCACCCGGGCGGCCTTCGGCTGAGGGGCCTCCTCCGTAATCAGCAGCAACGAACCGGTGGGCGTGGCAGCGTGGCCGGCCCCAAGCCAACCAATGCCGACCAGGAACACCATGACCACAAGCGCACCATGTCCAAGCCGCCGAATCATAATATCTTCACCCGTTCTCAAGCGATTAGAGCCCATATCTTCTACCCCGGCCCCCATGAGGCTGTCAAGCACACTGGTCTCGCGTGGGAATTGACACGGCTCCAACGTGCCCCGTATCATCGCCCCACGGATTCCTCCACGGGACGGAAGTGGGATGCATCGAGCGAGAGTCATCGGTCTCGTGCTAGTGGTGCTTCTGAGCGCGAGCCCTTATGCGAGCGCCACGGGAGCCGAAGCGCCCATGGCCGTTGGCCTTTGGCTCAAGCACGCCTGGATGGAAGAGAAGCGAAGCGCGAAGG
>JALLOF010000316.1 GCA_027717595.1 Nitrospinae bacterium AH_259_B05_G02_I21
GAAGGGGCATTAAGTTTAGGGTGTGGGAAGTTGTGAAAATATGCACAATATTAGCCGCCATCGCTGACTCTCAGCGAGGAGCCTCTGAGCAGGTCATGAAGAAGGCGCTCGTTTTTGCTGTGGTCTTGGCCTTTTTCGGGCCAGCCCCCGGGGCTTGGGCTCACAAGGCGGGCAAGGATTCGCCTGAGACGGCCCTCCACGACCATCCGGTGCTGCAAGACGAAGCCCCGCCTTATATAGGCATCGAAGAGAAGCTCGGCGCCACGGTGCCGCTGGATTTGACCTTTATTGATGAGGACGGCCGGAAGGTGCGCCTGGCCGAGCTCATCGATAAGCCCACCGTCGTATCGTTCATCTATTACTCGTGCCGCGACGTCTGTCCCCTGCTGTTGAGCGGGGAGGCGAAGGTGTTGAGGAAGCTCGACGCCGTTCCGGGCGAGGAGTACAACGCGCTGACGGTCAGCTTTGACGAGCTCGACACCCCGGCCGACGCTCGGGAGAAAAAGAAGGACTTTCTTCAGGCCATCGGGAAACCCTATCCGCCGGACGCCTGGCGGTTTTTAACGGGGGACAAGGAGAACATCCAAAAGCTGACCGACGCGGTGGG
>JALLOF010000317.1 GCA_027717595.1 Nitrospinae bacterium AH_259_B05_G02_I21
TTTCTGAGCCGGAGTTAGAGGACGACATCGAGAAGTGGAAAGAGTGGCTGGAAGATCTTCGCCCTGAAGACTTCGGGAAGTATGAAATGTAATGGGTTCTCCCCCCACGCTGAGTATAGGGACATATTTACCCATATTGACGGTATCCTAGCTTCTGTCTGCACGGATAACATATACGGTTAGCTTTTCCCCAGCTCTCAAACCCTTTGGGATCTTCACACCGTAGGCATATCAGCTTTGTGGTGGCTGTCGGGTTATGTTGCAGTTTCTTTTCGTAAGTCCACCTGTTTGTCATGGTCTTTGCGTTTAGGCTCCGACTCTCTGTCGCTGTCGGCTTATGGGCCGACTTATTGGGTTTATCCCTTGACCTGCCTCCATTCATTGTACCACTTTCAGAGTTAGAGTTTTGTAAATTTCGGTTTCCCTATGCAATCCTTAGGTAGTTAAGATTATCCCAGGAAATCGTTACTTTCGCTTAGAGGGGAAAAGTTAATATTACTGGGGTTATTTGCCCTTCGGAGATAGAGGGCTACAAGGGGCGATTACATCGTGTTATTGACACTTTACGTCTGGAAAATAAACAACCTTTCCGGTCCAAACATTTTAA
>JALLOF010000318.1 GCA_027717595.1 Nitrospinae bacterium AH_259_B05_G02_I21
GTCATCATGCGGCCGAGCTCAAGCTTGCCCTGGTAGCCTGTCACGACCCCGTAGATGATAATTCGGGCATCCTCGGCCGCCGCGGCCACGCTCTTGGGGAGGGTCTCCGCTCCGGTCGACTCGAAGATGACGTCGGCGCCGCGGCCCCCCGAGGCCTGACGCACGGCCGCGACGATGTCGTCCTCGCGGTGGTTGATCACGACCTCGGCCCCGAGCGTCCGGGCGCGCTCCATCTTCTCGGGGCTCCCGGCGGTGGCGATGACCCGGGCGCCGACGAGGCGGCCGACCTGGACGGCCCCGACCCCCGTCCCGCTCCCCGCGGCCCAAACAAGAAGCGTCTCGCCCGGCTTTAGCTGCCCGTCCCGGATGATGGCGTCGTACGGCGAGCCGATCGAGACGATTGCCGCCGTGGCCTCCTCATCGCCGAGCCCCTCGGGCACGGGGACGCAATTGGCCGCCGGAGCGACGAGGAGCTCCGCGTGGCCCCCTTTGGCGTGCTCGCCGATGATGCGGCCGGCCGAAAGCAGCGGGTTGACCGCCACGAGGCGGCCCACCAGGGCCTCATCGCCCCTCGGGCCCACCGCTTCAACGGTCCCGACA
>JALLOF010000319.1 GCA_027717595.1 Nitrospinae bacterium AH_259_B05_G02_I21
GTGAAGGGCTTGCCGTCGAAGGTCGTCATGGAGAAGTTGGGCGCCTCATTGCTAACAAGCGGTGAGGGCACGGCCCGGGGGTCGCGGGCCAACCCGATGGCGAACACCACGAGGCCCCCAACGATGACCGCCGGCACGAGAATCTTCTTCCACACGGCACGGGCCTCCCTTGCTAGGGCTGGGTGGGCCGGAAGAAGCGGCTTCGGGAGGGAATCGCGGCCACCACCGCCCCCAGGGTAATGATGGCGAGGCCACCCCATATCCAGACCACGAGGGGGTTGATAAGCGCCTTGACCGTAATCGCCTGGGTATTGCGGTCGAACTCGGCCAGGATCAAGTAGAGGTCCTCGCGGAACGTAGAGCGGATGGCCACCTCCGTGGTGGGCTCCCCTCCTCTGGTCAGGTAGAATCGCTTCTCGGGCATGAGCAACGCCACGGGCTCGGAGCCGTTGCCGTCGTAGACGGTAAAGAGCGCGTGAACCGCGACCGCATTGCCGAGATGGGCCACACCGAGCCGGTCGTACTGAAGACGGTAGTCGCCGATAGTGATGGTATGGCCGCGGGTGGTGCGGGTTCTTGAGAAGATGGGCGGCGAAGAGG
>JALLOF010000031.1 GCA_027717595.1 Nitrospinae bacterium AH_259_B05_G02_I21
ACGAAGCTGTACCGTTACTCAACCGCGCAAGGAAGATTCGCCTCAGTCAATAATCTAAACCCACCTCACCGGAAGGACATATTTCACGATGAAATATTAACTTGTGCACCGGCCCGCCCAGTATCATATTTCGGTGAAATATACACTCGATGAACTTTTCTCGGAGGCCACTCGGACAGGGATAAACCCTGTCCCTACGACGACGTGAGCTCCCGCACGACCTCCGCGATGTCGCCGTAGGGGAAGCCGCGGCGCTCGAGGTAGCTTTTCAGGCGGCGGCGGATGGTGTGCGCGTCGAGGCCCCGGTAGGCCTTGAGGCGCTGCCGGGCGACGTCTTTGGCCACCTCCAGCTCCGAGCGGTCGGCCCATACCTCCTCGACGGCCTCCTCGACGAGCCCCCTCCCCACTCCCTTCCGGCGCAGCTCCCACGTCATGCGGCGCCGGCCCATGGGGCGGCTCTCCATGAGGTGGCGGGCGAAGCTTCGGGCGAAGGCGCCGTCGTCGAGGTAGCCTTCCGATGTCAGGCGGTCAATTGTCTGATGAATGAGGGTTGTGGGAAACTTTCGGTCGGCGAGCTTTGTCTCGATCTCGGCCACGGAGTGGGCCCGGCGGGCCAACAGCCGATAGGCGGCATCAAGGGCTTTTCGAAGCGCCTCGGGTGCGGGATCGGACATGCGACGAGATGGTAGAGGATGGGGGCGTGGGGCCGGCTACGCTTCGGCTTCCTTGACCTCAACCTCCTCGGCGGCGGCTGCGGGCAGGCCCAGGGCGTCGCGGACCTTGACCGCCAGGTCATCGGTCACCTCGGGGTGCTCGCGAAGGTACCGCTTGGCGTTCTCTCGGCCCTGGCCGATCCGCTCCTCGCCGTAGGTGAACCACGAGCCGGAGCGTTTCACCAGGTCGGCCGAGACGGCGAGGTCGAGCAGGTCGCCCTCCTTCGATATGCCCTCGCCGTACATGATGTCGAACTCGGCTTCGCGAAACGGCGGGGCGACCTTGTTCTTCACGACCCGCACCCGGCAGCGGTTGCCGAGCACCTCGGAGCCGTCCTTGATGGGGGCGAGCCGCCGGATGTCGAGCCGGACCGAGGAGTAGAACTTCAGAGCGTTGCCGCCGGAGGTCGTCTCGGGGTTGCCGAACATGACCCCGATTTTATGGCGAATCTGGTTGATGAAGATGACGCAGGTCTTGCTCTTGGAGATGACGCCGGAGAGCTTGCGCAGCGCCTGGCTCATAAGCCGCGCCTGGAGGCCCATGTGGGCGTCGCCCATCTCGCCGTCTATCTCGGCCTTGGGCACCAGCGCAGCCACCGAGTCGATGACGGCCACGTCGAGGGCGCCGCTTCTAACCAGCGTCTCTACTATCTCGAGGGCCTGCTCGCCGGTGTCGGGCTGGCTGACGACGAGCTCGGCCATCTTGACCCCGAGGGCCTTGGCGTAGGCAGGGTCGAGTGCGTGCTCGGCGTCGATGAAGGCGGCCACACCGCCCCGGCGGTGGGCCTCTGCGATGATGTGGAGGGCAAGGGTCGTCTTGCCGCTCGCCTCGGGCCCGTAGATCTCGACCACGCGGCCGCGGGGCACGCCGCCCACGCCGAGGGCCGCATCGAGGGAAATCGAGCCCGTGGGGATAGCGGGCACCTTCATGATCTCTTCATCCCCAAGGCGCATCACCGCGCCCTTGCCGAACTGCTTCTCTATCTGGGCGAAGGCCAGCTCCAGGGCCTTCTCCTTGCCTGCTTTGGTCGCCATGGTTCCGCTCTCCCCCGATGAAGACTGCTCAACGGGCTTGTGCCCATCCCGGACCCCGGCTCACCGAGGCCCGTTGAGCTCACTCTATCATGTTACCCCGGCCCGCTCAACCTCCCAGCGCGACCTCCTCCAGGACGGTGTAGGCCGGGCCGGTCGGCTTCAGGGTGCTCTGGTAAAGGACGATCCGATCAATCGTTATCTTACCGAAATCCACGTCTTTATGGGCCTCCAGGGCATGGACGACCCGTCCGGCGCGGGCGGGCACCTTGATTCGGGCCACGGTCAGGTGGGGCCGGAAGGGACGGTCCTCCGGCTCGTAGCCCAATGGCACGAGGGCCGCCTCCAGCCGCTTATGGAGTGCGGCCAGGCCGCCGGTGGGCTCCTCGAAGCCGACCCAGATGACCCGGGGCCAGCGCTCGTTGGGAAAGGCCCCGACCCCACCCACGCGGACCTCCAGGGGGCCCACACCCTGGGCCGCCTCCTCCATGGCGGCCCGAAGCTCCGGGACCTGCTCGGCCGGGACGTTGCCGAGAAACGCGAGCGTCACGTGGACGTCCTGGGGCCGAGCCCACCTGGCCTTGAGGCCGGCCTCCTCCATGCCCCGCTGAAGCTCGCCGAGAGCCTCCTGGACGGGCGGCGGTACGTCCACGGCGATGAAGGCCCGGATGGTGCCCTTGCCTTTCCGGGGGCTCATGCGCCCGCATCCTCCAGGTAGCGCCGAAGGAGCTTCAGGGCCGCCCGGCAGGTCGCTTCCTTCACGCCCAGGCGGTCCCCAGAGAACCGATGCTCCTCGCAGCGGGTCTCGCCGCCCGGCCCGGCCAGCGCGACGTAGACGAGCCCGACGGGCTTGTCGGGTGTGCCCCCCGTAGGGCCCGCGATGCCGGTCGCAGAGACCGCCACGGAGGCGTCCGCAAGGCTCCTCACCCCCTCGGCCATGGCCCGGGCCACATCGGCCGATACGGCGCCTTCCCGTTCGAGCATTTCGGTCGGTACCCCGAGAAGCTCGGTCTTGGACTCGTTTGAGTAGGCCACAACGGCCCGCTCGAAGTATGCCGAGCTTCCGGGAACGTTGGTCACGGTGTGGGCGATGAGGCCTCCCGTGCAGGACTCCGCCACCGCCAGCGACCACTCCCTGGCGGCGAGCAGCCGGCCGACGGTCTCCTCGAGCCGTTCCTCCATCGTCCTTCGCCCGCCCTTCTCAGGCGCCTACCGCCCAGCGGAGCGCCTGGAGGCAGAGGTTGGCGATCAGGCCGGCGACCACGTCGTCCGCCACGACCCCGACCCCGCCCCGCAGCTCCTCGAGCCCGCGCCAGGGCTTCCAGATGTCCAGGGCCCGAAAGAGCACGAAGGCGCCCACGACGAACCAGACCGACCTTGGCAGGAGGGCCAGCGCGATCCACTGGCCGACGATCTCATCGACGACAATCAGCTGGGAGTCGGTCTCACCGAACGCCACCTCGGCCTGGCCGGACAGCCAGACGGCCGCTGGAATGGCGAGGGCGAGGCAGACGAGCGTCGAGGTCGTCCCTTCGGGGAATGCGAGCAGAAAGAGCCCCACCCCGAGGAGGCTGCCGACCGTCCCGGGGGCCACGGGGCTGAACCCCACGAACCCGCCTGAGGCGAGAAAGCTGACCAGGTAGCCCACGGCTCTAGCTCGACGACGGCCCCCCCGGCATCTCGTCGGGCTTGCCGCGAGGGAGCACCTCACCACGGGCCTGAGACATCTCAGCCTCCATCCGCCGCCACGGCGACGGCCTCGTGGGTGATCTCGCGCGCCCAGCGGTCGGCCTCCAAGACCACATCGAGGCTCGCGACCGGGCGAGGCTCGTGGCGATCCAACGAGGCCCGGATGAGACGGGGGATGTCGAGGAAAGCTATCGTGCCCTCCAGGAACGCCTGTACGGCCACCTCGTTGGCGGCGTTCAGGACCGTCGGCATCGTACCGCCCCTTCTCAAAGCCTCGTAGGCGTAGCCCAGGCAGGGAAAGGTCTCCTCGTCGGGCCGCTCGAAGGAGAGCTGGCCGATCTCGACGAGCGAGAGGCCCGGCTGGCTCATGGGCAATCGCCGCGGATAGCTCAAGGCGTAGGCGATGGGCAGTCGCATATCGGGCGGGGCGAGTTGCGCCAACAGCGAGCCGTCGACAAACTCGACGAGGGAGTGGACGATGCTCTGGCGGTGGATTACGACCTCGATGCGCTCGGGCGGGAGGTCGAACAGCCAGTGGGCCTCGATGACCTCAAGCCCCTTGTTCATGAGGGTCGCGCTGTCGACCGTTACCTTGGGCCCCATCTCCCAGTTTGGGTGATCGAGGGCCTCCTGGGCCGTCACGGCCGCCATCTGCTGGGGGCTCAGGCCGTGAAAGGGCCCCCCGCTCGCGGTGAGGATGACGCGGCGGACGTCGGATAGGTCCTCGCCCGCAAGGCATTGAAATATGGCCGAATGCTCGCTGTCGATGGGCACGAGGGCGGCCTGCCCGCGCGCCTCTCGGACCACCAGCTCCCCGGCGCAGACGAGGACCTCCTTATTGGCCAGGGCGACCGTCTTGCCAGCCCGGATTGCCTCCAGGGTCGGCACGAGCCCCTGGGCCCCCACGATGGCCGAGACCACCGTCTCCGCGCCGTCCATCGTCGCGACCTCGCAGACCCCGTCCATCCCGCCGCGGACCGCCACGTTTTGGCCCCGCACCCGCTCGCTTAGCCGCTCGGCGGCCTCGGCGTCGGACAGCGCCACGAGGCTCGGCCGGTGCCGGGCAATCTGGTCGACCATGAGCTCCACGTTTCCGCCGGCGGCGAGCCCGGACACGGAAAACGCCTCGGGATGGGCCGTCACCACATCGAGCGTATTGATACCGATGGAACCCGTGGAGCCAAGGATGGCCAGAGGTCTCGGCACTGATTATCCTCCCACGACCCAAAGCAGGCCGTAATACGTGCACGGCGCAGCGAACAGCAGACTGTCGAGTCGATCCAAGATGCCGCCGTGGCCCGGAACAATCCAGCCGGAGTCCTTCGCGCCCGTCGAGCGCTTGATGAGGCTTTCAGCCAAATCGCCCAGCTCAGCCGCCACCCCGACGGCGAGGCCTAAGACGACCACCGCCACCGCGCCCAGCTCGGGCAGAAAGGTGAGGCGCGCCACGAGGGCCCCGAGAAGGCTCCCGGCCAGGCCGATGTAGGTCCCCTCAACCGTTTTTCCGCCACTCAGCGCCGGGGCGAGGGGGCGGCGGCCCCACGCACGGCCTCCGTAGTAGGCCAGGGTGTCGTGGAGCCACACCATCAGCACCAGCAAGAATACGGCCCGCCGGCCGTACGGCAGGGCACGAAGCAGCACGACGTAGCCAAGCAGCCCGGCCACGTAAATCGCCCCGAAGCAGGTGAGCGCCGAGCCCACCAGCGCCTTGCCGTTCGCCCTGCGGCTCACGAGAAATCGGCACAAGGGCACGAGCACCACGAGCGCCACGGCGGCCAGCACCAGGCCCGGCCGACCCAAATAGAGGCCCGTGGCGAGGCTCAACCCCCCGACGATGCCCGCCCCTCTGGCCACCGGAGTGCCCCAGGACTCGATCAGGTCGTAAAATTCCCACAGCCCCAGCCCGATGGCCCCGGCCACCAGGACGAAAAACGCCCCCGCGGAACCCCAAGCCACGACCAGGACGAAGATCGGGATAAAAACGGCCGCCGATAGGACTCGCTTCACTCCGTATCCCCGGAGGGGGCGTCCTGGACCTGCTCGCCCGTATAGCCGAATCGCCGCTGGCGCCTCTGGAAGGCGACGACGGCATCGAGCAATTCGTTGCTTGTGAAATCGGGCCACAGGACGTCGGTGAAGTAGAGCTCCGTGTAGGCAATCTGCCAGAGCAGAAAGTTCGAGATGCGCAGCTCGCCACTGGTGCGAATGAGCAGGTCGGGCTCCGGCAGGTCGGCCGTCCAAAGATATTTGGAAAAGCGATCTGTGGACATCTCCTCGACGGAGAGGCGACCCGCCTGGACATCCCGGATGCAGCTCTGGATGGCCTGGAGAATCTCCTGGCGGGAGCCGTAGGAGAGCGCGAGGGTCAAGACCATCCCGTCGTTGTCCTTGGTCGTCTTCACCGCATCGTTGACGATATCCTGGATGGCGTACGGCAGGTCGTCCAACTGACCGATGGTGTTGAACCGGATGTTTTCCTCAACCATGCGGGCGATCTCTTTTCGCAAATACTCGTCCAAGATCGCCATGAGGGCGTTGATCTCCATCTGCGGCCGCTTCCAGTTCTCCAAGGAGAAGGAATAGAGGGTTAGCGCCTTGATACCCAGGCGCCGCGAAGCGGTCACGACGCGGTCGACGGCCCTCACCCCTTCACGGTGGCCGGCGATGCGCGGAAGTTTGCGCTTGCTCGCCCACCGGCCGTTGCCGTCCATAATGATGGCGATGTGGCGGGGGAGCCGATCCAGCTGGATCTGACTCATCCGTTCAGGATCAAGGGTCACCGTCGGTCTCCAACGAAGGAGGCGGGGCGGGCCACCGGGTGCGAGGTCCTCACACCTCCATGACCTCCTTCTCTTTCTGCTCGGCCATCTCATCGACCCGCTTGATGTTCTCGTCGGTGATCTTCTGTGTCCGAGCAAGTCCCTTGTGGTAGTCGTCTTCGCTGACGGATTTCTCCTTCTCCTTGGCCTTGAGCCGCTCGTTGCCCTCCCGGCGAATGTTCCGGATGGCGATCCGCTTCTCCTCGGCCTTTTGCTTGACCACCTTGACGAGCTCCAGGCGCCGCTCTTCAGTCAATGGTGGGATGGAGACCCTGATGAGTTTGCCGTCGTTCACCGGGGTGAGGCCCAGGTCGCTCCTGAGGATGGCTTTTTCAATATCACCGATCGAAGCGGGGTCCCACGGCTGGATGGTGATAAGCCGGCTTTCGGGTACCGCCAGGGTGGCTATCTGGTTCAGCGGCGTGGGTGTTCCGTAGTAGTCAACCTGGATGGGCTCCAAGAGGGCCAAGGAAGCCCGGCCCGTCCGGATGGCGCCCAGCTGACGGCTCAAGTGCTCGATGGAGGCGCCCATCCGGCTACTGACGTCCTCAAACACCTCCTCCGGCACCGTCCTCACTCCCCACGCACGATGGTCCCAACCGGCTCGCCCATCACCGCCCGCCTCACGTTCCCCGGCGTCCAGAGGTCGAAGACGAGAATCGGCACGTTGTTGTCCATACACAGGCTCAGGGCCGTGGCGTCCATGACCTTGAGGCCTCTCTGGAGGCAGTCGATGAAGCTGATCTCGTCGAATTTTTCCGCAGAGGCATCGACCAGCGGGTCGGCCGAGTAGACGCCGTCGACCTTGGTCGCCTTCAGGATAACCTCGGCCCCGATCTCAATCGCCCGGAGGGACGCAGCCGTGTCGGTCGTAAAGTAGGGGTTGCCGGTGCCACCGGCAAAGATGACGATCCGTTCTTTCTCCAGGTGGCGGATGGCCCGGCGCCGAATGAAGGGCTCGGCCAGCTCGCGCATCTCGATGGCCGTCTGGACCCGGGTCACCACCTCCATGCTTTCCAAGGCGTCCTGGAGGGCCAGGGCGTTGATGACGGTCGCCAACATCCCCATGTAGTCGGCCGTCACCCGCTCCATGCCCGCGGCTTCGGCCGCCATGCCGCGGAAAATGTTTCCACCGCCGATCACCACCGCGACCTCGATGCCGAGGGACTGGATCTCTTTCACCTCACGGGCGATGACCTCCGCCTGCTTGGGATCGATACCTGCCCCACCCTCCCCGGCCATGGCCTCGCCGGAGAGCTTCAGCAATATCCGTTTGTACTTGGGGGTTCCCATTGACGCGCCGGCCCCGCAGCCGGGGGGCTCAGCCTCCGCCGACGTGAAAGCGCTCAAAGCGGCGCACGACGATGTTCTCGCCCAACTGGGCGACGGCCTCGACGATGTGCTCCTGCACCGTCCGATCGGTGTCCCTGATGTAGGGCTGATCCACCAGGCAAACTTCCTCGAAGTGCTTTTCCATCCGGCCCTCCACGATGCGATCGAGGACCTTCTCGGGTTTGCCCTCCTCGCGGGCCTGGGATAGAAAGATTTCCCGCTCTTTCTCGACAACTTCTTCGGGCACCTGGTCGCGCGAGACGTAGAGGGGGTTGGACGCGGCCACGTGCATGGCCAAATCCTTCACCAGCTGCTGGAAGATCTCGGTTTTGGCGACGAAGTCCGTCTCGCAGTTGACCTCGACCAGCACACCGATCTTCCCACCGGCGTGTATATAGCTTCCGACCAAACCCTCGCCGGTGGCCCGGGCCGCACGCTTGGCGGCCTTCGACAGGCCTCTCTTGCGCAGCACATCCATGGCGGCCTCGACCTGACCGTTCGCCTCCTTGAGGGCCTCCTTGCAGTCCATGATGCCGGCGCCCGACTTCTCGCGCAATTCCTTGACCTGCGCCGCACTGATGCCCATCCCGTTCTTCTCCTCTATCCGCTGCTACTCAACCGGCTCAGGGTGCTTCGGATCTGGCTCGGCGACTGGTTCAGCCTCCGGGTCCGCTTCTGCCGCGGCGACCTCATCGGCGGGCCCGGAGGGCTCATCCTCCGACGTGGCCGGCTCGTCGGCAGCCGCCTCCTCAGCCTGGGTCTCCACAGCCACGAGCTCGGCCTCCGGCTCCACGACCTCCTCAGCCTCTTCGCCCTCATCGGCGGCGACGGCCGCCCTCTGGTCGAGCCCTTCCAACACGGCATCGGCCATCTTGCTGGTGACGAGCCGGATGGCGCGGATGGCATCGTCATTACACGGGATGGCGTAGGTGATGTCGTCGGGGTCGCAGTTGGTATCGACCATTCCGGTCGTCGGAATCTCAAGCCTGAGGGCTTCGTTGACGACAATTTTCTCCCTGCGGGGATCGATGATGAACACGGCCCCCGGCAGCTCGTCCATTTCCTTGATGCCCCCTAGAAACTTATCCAGGCGCTGCCGTTCGCGCTCCAAGGTAGCCGCCCCTTTTTTGGTCAAGAGCTCAAAGTAGCCGTCGGCCTTCATCTCTTCGAGCTCCCGGAGCCTTTGGATACGGCCCTTCATGGTCTTAAAGTTCGTCAGCGTGCCTCCGAGCCAGCGGGTGGTCACCCAGAACTGTCCGCAGCGGGCGGCTTCCTCGCGGATGGCATCCTGGGACTGCCTCTTGGTCCCGACGAACAGGACCCGGCCTCCCTGGGCGGCCACGTCGCGGACGAAGTCGTAGGCCTCCTGGAAGAGCGCCAAGGTCTGTTGGAGATCGATGATGTAGATACCGTTTCGCGCGCCGTAGATGTAGCGGCGCATCTTAGGGTTCCATCGATTTGTCTGGTGGCCGAAGTGGCAGCCCGACTCAAGCAGCTGCTTCATTGTGACGACGGACACTGGTGGGCCTCCTTGCGGTTGGGGTTAGTCCCTCCGCTCCCATCCTCTGGCGCCGAAACCCCGATGGGGCACCCCTCTGCGCCATCCGGAGAGCGTGTGTCGGTTACCCTGGAGGGGCGCAGACCCCTCCGCGGGTCAATTGGATATTAATACCATAGGGATAGGGCCCGTGCAAGAGGGCCGGGTGCGGGGTACTGCTACATGTTGAATAATATAGCCCCGGCAAGAAAAGAATGGCACGGAATCTCAGGGCTGGGTAGAATTGGGGCATGGGTCGTTTGTTTTGGGTACTTGTATATACCGCCGGTGTTTTCTTGGCCGGTCTTGGGGCCGAGGAAATGTTGGGTTTGCTAGGCCCAAGAGCGGCCACCTATTCGCTCGCTATTGGGCTTATACTTTTGCTTACTTATTATCTATGGCAAAAGTTTGGAGGGAGCAACAAACAAAAGGTGGGTTTTTTAGTTATTGGAACTGTTGGGGCATTGATTTTTGCTTGGAAAGTACCACCATTGCTACCATCATCCACGGTAGATGAAGGTAGGACTCAGCTTGCGCTACAGTATGCTTATGAGTGGGACAATTACAAAGGTGCCACACTTAAACCTCCCGAAAACTGGTGGAGAACAATAGACCGACCCTTAACAAGAGAATATTCACCAAGTGAGATGCGATTGCTTTTGGGTGTATATAATGGAAACAAAAAGGTATCGTTAGAGAATATTCGGGTGCATATTAATTTTCTTGATGATTGGCTAATTGTTCGCCCCGATAAATATTGGCAACCCTATGTTACCAACAAACATTATTTCGTTAGTTTGGGTAATATTAATCGTGATGAGGCACTTTTCCCTAATGGAAACCTTTGGGTCAAGTTTCCCAAACCGGGTGTCTATTCCATGTCTTATTTTATAAGGGGGGGGAATTTTGACAGCATAACGCATAGTTTCAAGATTATTCTTAGGAAATCAATTTCTGATACGGAAGGTTCTCAGACCCAATGAGCTTGCGAAGCGTAACTCAACGAAGCTTAGTTATAAATCTAATAATTCTCCCATCGTCCAAATATGGTCTGTGAGGCCCGCTTCCATTGCGGGCGTCACTCTCAAGCTCTGATGGACTCGACCGAAATTAGGACACTACCAGGTGCGGGGTAGTGTCCTGTTTCGGTAAGCTGTTAGAGATGTAAGCGGCTTGGTCCGCCTCAGGCATATTTCACCGAAATATGATACTCGGCTTGGCGGGGCGATAGTTAATATTTCATCGTGAAATCGAAACTTTTATCTTAGACGGAAAATAGGAAGTTTGAATTCTATGATGCTGGCTTAAGCTCAAATACCCGCGTCACTATCTCTTTCATATCCTTCACAGCTTTCTTCTTGGCGGCGCCATTGTACCCGTACCTGACCCCACATGTTCCACAAATGGTAATGGCTCTATCCTTATTCCTGATATTGTCTAACGGTAGCCCGCTGGTTTTCTCAATCGTTGTCCCATCAGGCTGAACCTCAAAACGGCACCTTGTGAGGCTGTAGTATTTATCCGACCTACGAACAGCATTCATGGTATCAAAGGAGTGATGTGCACCCGCGTATAGGATGATTTCCGCGTCGTAGCCAGCGGATTTCAATGTTTCTGTAAGCTCAACACAATGCTTTGCAGGGGTCCAGCTATCAGCTTCTCCGATTAGAATTCGGATTGGTGCACTCGTCATATGTAGTGCCTTGAACATCACACAGACGGGAGCTATTGAAATATGCAAGGCAAACCTTAAGTCACCCTCTACGGAAGCCTTCCTAAGAGGTTCCCAGGCAGTTAACACCGAAACGGTTCCCCCTCTCCCTCTGCCCATAATACCAATGCGCTTCGGGTCGATTCGCGGATGGGTGCTTAACAGTCTCAATGCACTGAAGGCGTCAGCAGCCATCATTGCTCCCGTGCCGAACATATGGGTGCCCGCAGATTGTACATCACCTCTTGGACGAACGCTATCCGGTCTGAAGGTTGCAACACCCATCTTGTTGAGTTCTTGGAGATAGTATTGGTCTGCAAAATGCCACCCGCCGGCCGAATGCATGTACACCATAGCTGGCACTTTACCTTCGTCACCCTTCGGGAGCTTAAGGTCGCCGAAAATTGTTACTCTCGTATCGTTATCGCTTCCGTCGAGAATGTTTTTGAGAGCGTAGGGGCTGGTACTATCGAAGTATATCCTCCCCGTCTCACCACCCTCCAATGTTGTTAAAACAACCCTCTTCTTTGCACCCGCCTGGTAGCTTGACAGGAATATTACGGCGAATACTCCAATGAGCAGTTTTCCTGCGCGTTTCATTCTCGACCCCCTATTGCTTCGTTAGCTAATTATTCTACCTAGTTCCCGTGAAACTCGTAACGAGAGCCAACAATTCAACAGGAATAAAAAAGCCGAGCTAGCCCCTGTGACGGTCAACTCACCCTATAAGGGTCCGCATTACTGACTCCCCCCTCCCAGTCAGCTTCACGGTTGATGAATTTACTGATAGCAATAAGAGGTGTGAATAGTTTGAATATAACACCAGAGGCGTGATGTGGCAACAGTTCTTCGTTAGTTACGATTATCCCAGGAAATATTAACTCAGGCCAACCAATTGCAAAGTTACTATTTCTCCAGAAATTGCCCTTCGGTCGATCAGGCCGTCTCATCCAAATTAAGACACTACCGGGGCCAGGCTGGGCCGCCTCAGGTGGTGTAGTCGGCGTTGAGGCGCACGTAGTCGAGCGAGAGGTCGGTGGTCAGCACGGTGGCCTCGTGCGAGCCGAGATTGAGGTCGACCCGGATGGGGACCTCACCCTCGGAGGCGGCTCGCTGCAACGCGTCTTGCGAGACAGGCTCGACGGGCCGGCCGGCACGAAATATGGGCACCCCGCCGTAGGTGATATCGAGCCGTTCCGGCGCAATAGCCTCACCGGAGGCCCCGACGGCTGCAAGGACCCGGCCCCAGTTGGGGTCGCCCCCAAAGAGGGCGGTCTTGACCAGCAGGGAGCGGGCCACCGTCTGGGCGACGTGCTCGGCCTGGGCCTCGCTTTCGGCCCCGGCCACGGTGATGACCGCCAGCCGCGTGGTCCCCTCGCCGTCAAGGACGATCTGGCGGGCCAAATCCCCGCAGACCGCCTCGAGCGCGGCCTGGAACCGGTCGGCCTCGGGCCCCGAGCCTTCCAGCGGGACGGCGGGGGCGGCGCCTGTGGCCAGCAGCACGACCGAATCGTTGGTCGACATGTCCCCATCGACGGTGATCCGGTTGAAGGTCCTATCCACTGCCGTCCGCAGAGCCGTCTGGAGTGATCCGGCCTCGGCCGCCAGATCCGTGGCCACGACGGCCAGCATGGTGGCCATGCAAGGAGCAATCATCCCGGCGCCCTTCGCCATCCCCCCCAGCCGGACGGTCTGGCCGTCGTGGAGCCACTCCACCGCGGCGGTCTTCGGCCGGGTATCGGTCGTGCAAATGGCTTCGGCCGCCTCCGCTCCCCCGTCCGGGGAGGCCGAGGCGACAAGGCCGGGCACGGCCTTAAGCATCGGCTCGACCGGAAGGCGGACCCCGATTATGCCCGTCGACATGAGGAGCACCTCGTGCGGAGGGCACCCAAGCTCCGCCGCCACCGCCTCGGCGCAGGCCCGTGCGTCCTCCATCCCGTCGGGGCCCGTGCCGGCGTTGGCGTTGCCGGAGTTGATGAGGAGCGCTCGACAGGCCCCCCCCCTGAGCGATGTGCTCCCTCGTGACGCGCACCGGCGCCGCCTGGAGCCGGTTCGTGGTAAAGACGCCCGCCGCCACGGCAGGCGGGTCGCAAAGCACCAGGGCCACGTCGAGCCCCTCGGCCTTGATGCCGACCCGGCAGGCCGCGGCCGTGACGCCGGAAACCGCCGACAGCCCCCCGTCGATGTGGCGCACCATTTTGCTGACAGTCCTTACGGGAAGAGACCCGGCCCCGTGAGGCCTGCGGTCTCATCGAGGTCGAGCATGATGTTGGCGTTCTGGATGGCGAGCCCGCTGGCCCCCTTTCCTAGGTTGTCGAGGGCTGAGAGCACAATGACCCGCCCGGTCCGCTCATCGAGCCTAAGAGCAAGCTCACACATGTTGGTCCCCCGAAGCCTCCCGGTGGCAGGAAGCTCCCCCGGCGGCAGAACCCGGACGAAGGGCTCATCGGCGTACGCCTCCCGCATCGCCGAATAAAGCTCCTCTTCGGTCGGCCCGCCCACAAGCGTGGCATAGACGGTCGAGAGGATTCCCCGGGTCATGGGGACGAGATGGGGCGTGAAGGTGCAGGTGATGGGCCGCCCCGCAATGGCCGAGAGCTCCTGCTCCATCTCCGGGGTGTGCCGATGGGCGGCGACCTGATAGGGCCGGAAGTCTTCGCTGAGTTCGGAGAAGCTCAAGGCCAGCTCTTCGCGCCGGCCCGCCCCCGAGGTGCCCGACTTGCAATCGGCAATCACGCTGTCCGCCTCGATGAGGCCGGAGCGCAGCAGGGGAGCGACGGCCAGCACCACGCTCGTTGGATAACAGCCCGGATTGGCCACGAGACGCGCTCCTCGAATCGCGTCGCGGTGAAGCTCCGGCAGCCCGTAGACGGCCTTGGAGCAGAGCTCCGGCGACACGTGGCCCGCGCCGTACCAGGCCTCATAGACGGCCGGGTCGCGGAAGCGGAAATCGGCAGACAGGTCCACCACCAGGCAGCCGGCCTCCACCAGGGCGGGGACCACCTCCATCGAGGTCGTATGGGGAAGGGCGCAAAAGACCACCCTGCAGGCCTCGGCCACCGAGCGCGGGTCGAGCTTCTCGAGGGTGAGGTCAAACTCGCCCCTAAGAAACGGAAAGACCTCTTCTAAGGCCCTGCCGGCATGTCGGTCGGCCGTGACGCGGGCGACCTCTATGTGAGGGTGCCGGCTCAACAGCCGAAGCAGCTCCGCACCGGTGTAGCCGCTCGCGCCAGCTATGCCACAAGGAATCACCGCTCGCCCCTCCGTGCCAAGATATAAAAATAGACCGAAGGTCCACCGAGGGCCTTCGGTCTGGGGATTCCAATCAACGCTTGGAGTACTGGAACCGCTTCCTTGCCCCCGGCTGACCGTACTTCTTCCGCTCTTTCTTCCTGGCGTCCCGGGTCAGCAGGCCCGCTCGCTTCAGCGTGTCGCGCAAATCGGCGTTGGCCTCGAGCAGCGCCCGGGTGATGCCGTGCCTGACGGCCCCGGCCTGCCCGTTCTTGCCGCCCCCGCGGACCGTGATGAAGGCATCGAAGTTCCCAAGGGTGCCGGTCAGCTCGAAGGGCTGGCGCACGACCATCTTGCTCGTCTCCCGGTCGAAATACTCATCAATGGGCAGTCGGTTGACGGTAATGGCGCCGCTGCCGGGGGTCAGCCAGACCCGCGCAATGGAGGTCTTGCGCTTGCCGGTGCCGTAGAAGCGAGGCGTCTCTGCCACAACCCTCCCCTCCCTAGGCCTCGATCTCGAGGGGCTCGGGCCGTTGGGCCTCGTGGGGATGATCGGGCGAGGCGTAGACCTTGAGTTTTTTGAACATCGCCCGGCCCAGCTTCGTCTTGGGCAACATCCGCCTGACCGCCAGCTCCACCATCCGCACGGGTCTTTTCTCCAGCATCTTGCCCGCCTGCACGGTCTTCAAGCCCCCCGGGTAGTTGGAGTGAAAGTAGTAGGACTTATTGAGGAGCTTCTTGCCCGTCAGGCGCACCTTGTCGGCGTTGACGACGATGACGAAGTCGCCGCAGTCCACGTGGGGCGTGAAGAAGGGCTTGTGCTTGCCCCGAAGGATGGTGGCCACCTGGCTGGCCATCCGCCCGAGGACTTTCCCTTCGGCATCCACCACTAACCACTTCCGCTCGACATCCTCTTTTCGCACCGAGACGGTTCGCATGCTCACTCCTCGCAAACCCACTAAAGATGAGTGTGTTGTATACGGTAAGGCCCCCGTGTTGTCAAGGGAAAAAGCTCTCAGAAGGCGCCCTGCAGCAGGCGGACGGCGGGCCGCCTCCAGCGCCCCATGACGACGGAGACCACGTCGAAGCGCCAGTCCACCCCCTCCAGGCCGCGGGCGGCCAGGTAGGTGAGGGCCAGCCTCTCGAGCCTGCTGCGCTTACGGTGGTCGAGCCCCGCCTCGGGCGGCACCAACCCGCCGGCCGAGCGGCTCTTGACCTCGACGAAGACGACGGTGGACCCGTAGGCGCAGACGAGATCGATCTCCCCGGCCGTGCAGCGCCAGTTGCGGTGGAGTATGCGGTAGCCCCGCCGCTTCAAGAACCGCGCCGCCACCCGCTCGCCTCTCCGGCCTAGGGCCGCCCGCAGATCGGTCATTGGGCGGGCTCCTCTCGACCCTTGACCTCCAGCTCCAGCTCCAGCCCTTCGGCCGAGCGGTGCCGGGCCGACGGGGCTGGCAGAGAGGGCTCCTCTCCGGGCCGGGCCGGGGCGGTGACCTCTACGCTCAACTCCTCACGCCTCGGGGCTTTAGGGATGAGAGAGAGGTCGAGATTGCCGGAGTAGACCTTGCCGCGGGCCCACAGCGGCTCGATGGCGAGATCCAGGACGTCCGTTAAGACGGCGAGCCGCTCAATCTGGATGTCGTCGCGATCGAACATCGTATAGGGGTTGCTCTCGACGGTCACCAGATACGTGCCCCCCTTCAGGTGGACGGGCTCCGACTGGAAGCTCGCGTGGTTGTGGCGGGGCTCGAGCAGGCCGACCTTCGTCCGCTCGGCCACTCGCGCCTCTTCGATCCGCTCCACATAGACGGTCCCGCCGGCCTTGAGGCCGAAGTAGATCTGCAGGGTGGAGCCGGTATCGACCCCGATGACCTTCCCGATGACGATCGAGACCGCTCCGTCGCGCCCGAGGCTGAAGGGGAAGGAGTACTTCCATCCCGCCACCTTTTGGGCCAGCAGCTCCCCATCGGCGGCGTAGCGGTTGAAGACGCCGTCGCCCAGGTGGTAGCGGCCCGTATCGAGGAGCACGACACGCCCAGACTTCTCCCCTGTCTTCTCTCCTGCCCTCTCCCCGGCGGCCCACGCCGGGGCTGCGAGCCACAGGGCCGCCACGAGCGCCACGCTAGAGCGGAACGTCATCCTCACGCTTCGGGCCTCCGGCTCTCGATAGGTAAAGACGGCCAAGCCAGGCGGTGACTTACCACCTTGACGCACTGTAGGGAGAAGACGGCGGTGGTGTCAAGACGGGCCGAAGAGGCTTTGGGGCCGGGCCCCTTCCTCGAAGAACTCCCGGACCCCGCGGAAGCTCCTCCGGTGGATGGGCGACGGGCCGTGGCGGGCCAGGGCCGCCCGATGCGCTTTGGTGGCGTAGCCTTTGTGGCGCTCGAAGGCGTAACCGGGGTACTCGGAGCCATAGCCTTCCATGAGCCGATCCCTGGTCACTTTGGCGATGATGCTCGCCGCCGCGATCGAGCGGCTCCGGCGGTCGCCCTTGACGATGGTCGTCTGCGGTAGGTCCACCTCGGGCCCCGCGAGGCCGTCAACCAGGAGGTAGTCGGGCTCTACCGTGAGGTCCTCCACCGCGCGGCCCATCGCGAGCTTCGTCGCCCGATAGATGTTGAGTTTATCGATGAGGGACGCCTCGACGACCCCAACCCCGACGCTCACGGCGGTGGAGAGGATGACCTCGTAGGCCTCGAGGCGCTGAGTCGGGGTGAGCTGCTTGGAGTCGAGCAGGAGGGGATGGGAGGTCTTGGGCGGGAGGATGACGGCGCCCGCGACGACGGGGCCGGCCAGGGGGCCCCGGCCCGCCTCATCGAGACCCGCCACGCGCGAGAAGCCTCGCTCGGCGGCCTGGCGCTCGTAACGGTCCATCGCAGACGCGAAGAGAAGGAGTGATGACGAGGCGCTTATCTCAGGCCCTTCTCCTTTATCCGGGCCTTGCGGCCTCGCAGTTCTCGTAGGTAGTAGAGCTTCGCCCGGCGGACCTTGCCGAGGCGGACGACCTCGATCTTCGCGATGCGGGGCGAGTGCAGTGGGAAGGTCCGCTCCACCCCGATCCCGTAGGAGATCTTCCGGACGGTGAAGCTCTCGCGCAGGCCGCCGCCGCGCCGGGCGATGACGGGCCCCTCGAAGACCTGGATCCGCTCTTTCTCGCCCTCGACGATGCGCATGTGGACCCTGACGGAGTCGCCGGGGGCGAACTCCGGCACGTCGGCGCGCATCTGCTCTTTCTCGAGGAAATCCAACGTATTGGACACGGCTTCTCTACCTCTCCTCAACATTGCGCCGAAGTGTAGCCGAGCGTGAAGGTGCTGTCAAGGCGGATGGCCTCTTCCGCTCGACTTCAATATTGCAGATTAGACACTTTTAGACACTTTTAGACACTATTAGACAGCGCCCATATCACTGTACCCTATTGATTGAATTGATGTTATGAAATCGCACGCCGCCCTGCGAGCTGCAGGGTGTCTAACGGCATAGATTTCTCGTTATGTGAATATTTTCCCCTCCCCGGCTGGGGACGGGGTGTCCGAAAAAACGGGTAGCCCGGGTCGCCCCTGACCCGGGCACCTTACCATGTAGGGACCCGCCTAAGGCGGGCCTGAGGCGGACCCTAGGAGGTATCGAACTGGATGGTCTTCAGCTTCTCGGCGGGAACCCGGTCTTTTAGCCCGAGAATCTCGATCCCGACGACCTGCCCCTTCTCGTTGAAATCGAGGACGACGCCTGGCTCGACCTCCTCGGACTTCACAATCGCCTCTTCGTCGAGACGAAAGTAGAGGGCGTCGTTTTTCTCGTCAACCTTGAGCCTCATAGCAGGGAGAATAGCAGACTTGGCGGGGAAACAAAACCTCTTCTTATGAATCGGGCAGTCGGTCCGCCTGAGGCGGGCCCCTGTCCGTGTTACGGGTAGTCGGGGTCGCCCCTGACCCCGACACCTTACCATGCAGGGATCCGCCTGAGGCGGATCCGCAACAAAACCACGGACAGCCATAAAGGCTGTCCGTGCGGATTAGGGGTGCTCACGCTCCCTCAAGCCGCGAATATCTTTTGGGCTTCTAGCTGGGTTTCCAGCGCCGCGGGCTACTCTCCGCGCGCCTCCCGGTGCCAGGTTTTGGCTGTGTACTGGATCGCCTCCTTGAAGTCCTGCTTGAGGACGGGGTCGGCGGCGACCTGTCGGACGCGCCTCTGCCACTGGTCGAACCCGAAGTCCATGCCCTCCTTGATGGTCTGCTTCATCCTGGCGCGGGCGAGGGCCGCCTGGGCGGGCGTGATGCTGGTGAAGTTGCGCACCTCGAGGCCCGTGGCCGTAAGGACCGCCGAGGCCATCATCCTGTTGAACTTCGAGGCGTAGGGCTGGATGAGCATGGAGCGGGCCGCGAAAAGCACTATAAGAAGCATCAGGCCCCAGACGGCCGCGCGCGCGACTTCCCTCCCGACCATCTCTCCGAGCGGTTGCTGGTTAGGCGTACTCATGGCGTTTCCTCCTTGTGACCTGCAAGACCTTGGTCTTGGTGACGGCGGTTGGCTCTACTAAGAATATGTTTCTTCAGGAGTTATTTTGCAAAAGGAGAACACCGGGGGAGGGGGGTGGGGCGGGGGTTGAGGCTGGGACGGCAGCCGGCTGGTCAGTCAAGGCGGTGGGGCAGGAACAGCACGACCAGGGTAATCGCCGTGGTCGTGATGGTGACGAGGTAGAGGCCGGCGCCGGCCCCGAGCCCTATCGCGGCGACGATCCAGATGGTGGCCGCCGTCGTCAGGCCGGCGATGAGCCCCTCTTCGCGGCGAATAATGGCCCCGGCCCCGAGAAAACCGACGCCTGCGACGATCCCTGCGGCGATGCGGGACGGGTCGGCGATGCCCCCAAAACCGTAATGCGAGGTGATCGTGAACATCGCCGCCCCGAGGCATATAAGGATGTGGGTCCTCCAGCCGGCCGCTTTGCCCGCCTTCGTCCGCTGGTAGCCGATGGAGCCCCCCAGCCCGGCTGCCAGGAAGAGACGAAACATCATTTCCAGGTTCATGAGCATGACCGCACCATGGTAAGAACTTTCTCGGCGGCTTTCAACAAAAATCGCTCTCTGGAGGGCCGTTAGGGCGATTGGGTCTTTGTGGGGACAAGGTTTATCCCTGCCCGCAAAAAACCACGGACAGCCATAAAGGCTGTCCCTACACAGGCAAAAAAAACTAACGAAGACGGCGGCTCCCGCCTTTGACCTTTGAATGTAGGGACAGGGTTTATCCCTGTCCGCAAAAACAATCTCGGAAAAAACCACCCTCCATTCGGGAAATACGGGAAGTACGCGAAGTGCGGGACGACAAGCCGCGCGTTTTATGCTTGATGATAAGAGAGACCCCGCCTCAGGCGGGCCCGGCTTTGGAGGAGACCATGACGAGCGACGCCCTGACCGACCAGCAGTCCCAGGCCATCGTCCACCT
>JALLOF010000320.1 GCA_027717595.1 Nitrospinae bacterium AH_259_B05_G02_I21
GTGCTCCCTAGCTCCGCACCAGCGACTCACGCAGGGCGTCGAGTTGATGTCGGATGCTCCCGTCAAGGACCTGGCCCCCGATTCTCACTGCGAGCCCACCGATGAGCTCGGAATCGACGGTGGTTTCCATCAGGATGGTCTTGCCCGTGGCTTCGGCCAGCTCGGCCGAAAGCTTCTTTATGTTGGCTTTGGTCAGGGGGATCGCACTGGTGACGTTCACCTTAAGTCTTCCCAACCGCTCGTTGGCCATCTGCTCGACGGTCTCGGCGATGGAGCCGAGGTAGCGCAGGCGACCCTTCTCCAGCAGCAGCCTGACGAAGGTCGCCGAGAGGTCCGTGAGGGCGGCCCGCTCGATGAGGTCCTCGACGATGCCGCCCTTGACGTCGAGCCGCACCGATGGGCCGTAGAGCAGGCGGCCGAGATCCCGGTGGCCGTCGATGACCTCGGCCATCTCGCGCAGCTCGGCGTGGACCGCTTCGAAATCGCCTTCCTGCTCGGCCACAGTATCGACCAGCGCCTTGGCGTAGCGGCGAGCGACGACGTTGCCGATCATGCGAGCTCCTTCAGCTTCTCGATGGTCGCATCGAAGAGCTTTCGCT
>JALLOF010000321.1 GCA_027717595.1 Nitrospinae bacterium AH_259_B05_G02_I21
TTCCAGGGCGATGAACGTCGGCGTAGGGATATCCATCGGCAAGAAGGCGGCGGAGGCGGCCCGGGGGGCTGCCGAGGAGGCCTTGAGGCAGGCCGGCCGCCCGAGAGCAGATGCCGCATTGTGCTTTGCCACGCCAGATTACTTCTCCGAGGCTGACGTCCTGCTGGATGCCCTTCGGGCCGCCTGCGGCACCGAGGTGGTTGTGGGGGGCAGCGGGGCCGGGGTGCTGACGGCCAAAGAGGAGGTGGAAGGCACGCCGGGTGTGGTGGTCTTGGCCCTCTCCTCCGAGCGGGTCGGTTTGAGTCCCGTGGTGGTCTCGGACATCGACAAGCTCGGCGAGAGTTGGCGCTACAGCGTGGGGGAGGTGTCCCCCGAGACCAGCCTCTTCGTCTGTCTGGCCGACACGTTCGCCGTCGCTCCCGAGCCGGACACGATTAGATGTTAAAGCCGTAGGTGTGCGAGAGCGCCTGGCTCGTGTCGAGCTTCTCGCGCTCCTGGCATAAATCTTCGAGGGTGATGGCTTCCAGGGCCTGGGCGACCTGATCGGCCACGCGTTTCCAGATGACGCGGGAGACGCACTCGTCCAGCCGCTCACAGG
>JALLOF010000322.1 GCA_027717595.1 Nitrospinae bacterium AH_259_B05_G02_I21
CGACGGGCCCGTCCACCTAGGCGAGGACCCGGAGGCCATCTTGCCGGCCTTCACCGCCTTTGCCGTCGAGTCCATTCTTCGTGGCATCGAAGCGGACCTCAGGGACTTCGGCGTCCTCTACGACCGCTGGTTCAGCGAGCAGGGCCTCTTTGAGACGGGCCGGGTGGACCGTGTCCTGCAGGCCCTGGAGAAGGCCGGCTACCTCTACGAGCGGGATGGGGCGAGCTGGTTCAACTCCAGCGCTCTGGGCGACGAGAAAGACCGGGTCGTAGTGCGCGAAACTGGCCGGCCCACCTATCTGGCCGGCGACATCGCCTACCACCAGGAGAAGTACGAGAGGGGCTTCGAGATCGCCATTGACGTATGGGGGGCCGACCACCACGGTCACGTCCCGCGGATCAAGGCCGCCATGAAGGCCCTGGGCCACGACCCCGAGGCTTTCCATGTCGTGCTCGTCCAATTCGTCACTCTCCTTAGGGGAGGCGAGCCTGTGAGCATGAGCACCCGGGCCGGGGAGTTCGTCACGCTCCGGGAGGTGATGGACGAGGTGGGCCGAGACGCCGCGCGCTTTTTCTTCCTCATGCGCCGCTCCGACAG
>JALLOF010000323.1 GCA_027717595.1 Nitrospinae bacterium AH_259_B05_G02_I21
CCACGGCCCCTTGGCCTGCTCGATGGCGAAATTCTTCTGGCGGCCGAAGCCCCGCCACTGCTCCTGAATTACCCGGTCGGTGTGATCCCGGCAAATGTCCACCGTCCGGTCGGTGCTGAAAGAGTCCACGACCACGACCTCATCAGCGAAGGCGCAGCTCTCCAGGCACTCGCGCACCCGGGCTTCCTCGTTGAGGGTGATGATAACTACAGAGAGGGACGCCACGGTGGGCTCCTCAGACCTCCGCCGCGACCCGGGTCTTGGCGGTGAGGATCTCTTGATAGAGCCTCTCGAGCTGCTCGACCATGTTCTCGGAGGTGAACCGCTGCTCGATGAGGCGCCGGCCGGCCTGGCCCATCGCCCGCGCCTTGGCCGGGTCGCCAAGGAGCGTGAGAATCCTCTCGGCCAGGATGTCCGGGTCTTTGGGCGGGATGAGAAAGCCCGTCACGCCGTCGACGATGAGCTCGGGGATGCCCCCCACGTTGGTGCCGACCGTCGCCTTGCCCATGGCGAGCGATTGGGTCACGGCCTGGGGGACCCCCTCGGCGGAGTCGCTCACCAGGCACGAGACGTCGGTGATGGAAAGG
>JALLOF010000324.1 GCA_027717595.1 Nitrospinae bacterium AH_259_B05_G02_I21
GCCCGAGATGCCCGGGTCGCCTTCCACATTGACGTAGCCCGCGCTTTCGGGGATGACGAATACATCGTCGTAGCCGTTCTCGACCCAATCGATCGTGTCGGCGGTGGAGTTGTCGCCCCCGTCAAGATCAAGGAGACCGAAGGTGCCCGGGCTCTGGGGGTGCGGGTAGATGTCGACGGTGAAGCCGAGGTCGTAATTGCCATCGCCGTCGGAATCAACCAGGTTCTGGTTGACGCCGAAGGGCAGCAGGTTGCCGGGCCCCGAGCCGATGATCCGGCGCTCGACCCGGGCCACGGCCACGGCCGCCACGTCGGCTGTCACAATGCCTAGGACGGGGGCGAAGATGGTCGGCACCGTGGTCGGCCCCACCCGGACCCGCACCTGATTGGAAGCGGGGAAGGAGACGGCCACCGCGCCGGGCCCCGGAGGCGGCGAGGTGATGTGGTAGTGCGTCGGCTGGGTGGCGTAGGCCACGGCCATCGCCTCGGCATCCGTTTCGCCGCTTAGGACGAGCTCCACCGCCCCGGCCAGCGCCCCGGCGTCGGCGCCGTTTTGCAGCTCGCCGCGAACGACGTAGAGCCACCC
>JALLOF010000325.1 GCA_027717595.1 Nitrospinae bacterium AH_259_B05_G02_I21
AGATCGACGAGCATCCGGGCGCTCCGGGGCGCGTAGGGCAAGGGCGTGAAGGTTTCGAGATCGGGCATCAGGCGAATCTCGCCGACGGGGCCGAAGGTCCCCTCGGGAGAGAGCGCATCGAGCATGATGAAAGACTGCATGGCGACGGTGAGGCCGATGCCGGCCTCGATGCAGGGCTTTAGGAAATCGACGTGGGTCGTCTTGCCCCGGATGACGCCGTCGTTGTCGCAATAGAGGAAACGGACGAGCCGAACCCCGGCGTCGTGGGCCTTATCAAGCACCTGCTCAGGAGTGGGCATGGTTCACCTCAGCGAGGTCGCCTAAGGACGTGCGGCCACCGCTTCGGCGCATCGTGCGCGGCTTACGGGCGGCTTGGATATTTACAGGGACACCAAGGGTCCCGCCCGTACGGGGCCGGTGGTCCATTATACCGCCTCCGGCTGGGCGGGTAAAAGCGGTTTAGGCACTCAATCAAGCTTCTCTTGATTAGAGGGCAAATTGTATTATATGCGGGCTTCGTCCACTGCGGCATCCACGCCGTCCACGTTGGCGAACAGTCCCAGGGCGGCTTCACCGTCCATATC
>JALLOF010000326.1 GCA_027717595.1 Nitrospinae bacterium AH_259_B05_G02_I21
CTCCTATACTTGCCCGGGTACTCGATGAGGTCGTCGAGGTGGGGATTGTAGCGAAGGACATCGATGGATCGGCGGTGGATGAGTGAGACGAGGCGGGCCTCGGGATAGGCCTGCCGGATGGCCCGGATGGCCGGGGTGGAGAGCAGCGTATCGCCCAGCGCCGTCGTGTTGACGATGCAGATGGCGCGCACATCCACATCGGAGGCATCGACGGCTCGGCGCCTGTCAAGAGCCGCCACCAGCTTCATGACGGCGCGATGGACTCTATAGTTCGGCATCACTATCTCGGTCATCTGGGGGAGCGGACGCCTCCCGGGGCCGGCGCACGGCCACCCGCAGGACCACGACCCCCGCCAGAGCTATCCAGACCGTCTCACGCCAAAGGCCAACGACGAGCAGGACCGCGGCGGCGGCCGACCAGAGGGGCCTTGCCAGGCATCGGCGAAGGAGGCCCCAGAGCGGAGACCACGCTCCCCGCTCGCCCGCTCGCCGTCTCTCTTCGACCACCCAGGCGAGCGCCGTAAAGGCCGCCCCAAACCCGAAGAACGGGAAATACCGATAGATCAATGCTCCCAGGTAGAAG
>JALLOF010000327.1 GCA_027717595.1 Nitrospinae bacterium AH_259_B05_G02_I21
TAGCTTACAGGTTCGGGCTCTACGGGCACGAGTGGTACGGAATCGGTATCTTCGCCTTGGCTAAACTGGTCCTTCTTGCTCACCTCTTAGCCATTGCTGCCTCCCTGATGGTGTACGGTCTGCTCAAAGGCTTAGGGTCGTTCAGGCACGGTCGCCGAGTACTTGAGGTGGTCCGCCCCTTTGAGATGGCTGTCTTTATAGCGTTCCTCTACATCAATTTTATATATTTCAACATCTTTGCCCTGGGTATCCAGTTCTCGCTGGGCGTCGGGGGAGGAATGATAACACGCATTAAGACGCTTATTTTTTTCTTGGCGTCTGGTTTGAGCGTTTTCTTATTCTATAGGTACAAGGCACGCACACTGAAATTTCTCGAAACCCGCATTTCTACCTTGGGACGGGTCGCTATGGTAAGCCTTGTGGCCGCCCTCGTTCTCTACGGGGGACGGATTGCCTATACTTATGGGGAGAAGAGTTGTGCCAATCCCTCACCACGGGTTGTCCAGTCCTACGCTCATGGTCAGACGAACAGGCAGCGGCCCAACATCATTGTCCTAACGTACGATGGGCTGAGCGCTGAGC
>JALLOF010000328.1 GCA_027717595.1 Nitrospinae bacterium AH_259_B05_G02_I21
GAAGACCTCCAGCGTGTCGAAGGCAGGGCAACAACCAGGGGTGCCGCCTCCTACCACGTAAAGCTTGCCATCAATCGCTGCTGCCGCCGTTTCATTTCTAACCGTCGGCATGGGGGCCAACGTGGTCCAAAAGGGTGTGGGGGATATGGCGGCCGGATCGAAGACCTCCAACCTGTTCGTGGTCTGGGCGACACAGTCGGAATTAATACACCCTCCGACGACGTATAACTTGTCCCCTATGGCTGCCGCGGACACACCGGCCCGTGACGTAGGGGCCGGAGCTTTGGTTGCCCACATGTCAGTCCCAGGGTTATACGCTTCAAGGGCGGTCGTTGATGGTTGTGCTCCTGAAACAGACCCGCCCACGGCGTATAGCTCGCCATCTATAACTCCGACTCCTAAGCAACAACGGGGCGTCGGCATGGGGGTAGGAGGGGGGGCCGATGGAGACTCCGAGGTCTCCCAGGTCCCCTGGGCGAGAGCCTGATGAGCAGAGACAAAAACTAAGGTGAGGCCTAGCAGACAACCGAAAATGACCTTAGACATCTTCCGTGTGCGTTTCATAAGTCCCCCCAATCGAC
>JALLOF010000329.1 GCA_027717595.1 Nitrospinae bacterium AH_259_B05_G02_I21
GCTGGGGATTGATCGAGACCCGGCCATGGTGGCTCGGGCCGCACGACGGCTCGCACCTTTTGGGGAGCGCATCATGCTCGTCCACGGAGACTATCGTGATCTCGCCCGTCACCTCACGGAGGCGGGCTGGAAGGAGATCGACGGGATGCTGCTCGACCTCGGGCTCTCGAGCCACCACCTCGAGACGTCCGAGCGCGGCTTCAGCTTTATGATCGATGGACCTCTGGATATGCGGTACGACCCCGCGCAGACGCTCACGGCGCGGGTTATTGTCAACACGTGGGCCGTCGAGGAACTGGCGGCCCTGTTTCGCGAGCACGGTGAGGGACGGGGTGCTTCCCGGATCGCACGGGCCATAGGGCAGGCGCGAACGGTACAACCCTTGGAGCGAACGGGGGAGCTCTCAGAACTCATCGTCTCGTTGAGAGGCGTGGGGGCGGGGAAGATTCACCCCGCCACCCGCGTCTTTCAGGCTTTGCGGTGCGCGGTCAACGAGGAACTCCGCGACCTGGACTCAGCCCTGGAGGCCGTCGTCGATCGGCTCGTGGCCGGAGGCCGCCTGGTGGTCATCTCCTTCCATT
>JALLOF010000032.1 GCA_027717595.1 Nitrospinae bacterium AH_259_B05_G02_I21
CACCTGTGCCAGATGAAATTTCTCAATCGCCCTTTCTAGGGATATCTCAAGGGGCGGAAGAGGGGTCGCACCCTTTTCCTCCTCATGGCGAACGGTTTTAGTTAGCCAGACCTTGATCATGATTTCCCCCTTTCATGGTTACATCCACTATTGATTATACCACCCCCCGGTGTGTTTCCGCTGGCGCCGGCATCCCCCCGACATAGTCCGTGAGAGAGAGTTTTTAAAGCCTTTGTAAGGGGCTATATGGAATTGTTCCCTTCCAACATAGACTTAAATGCGTTCCAAGACATATGCTCTTTAAAAGGATTTAGTTTAGGAAAGAGGGTAATGAGATCTTCATCATCAGAGACGAATAGGTCAGATGCACAACAATTAATCACGTGGCGCAAATCGCCAAGCTTGTCTCTTCCCGGCTGGACTTGATGCCTTGCAGGAATCCAATTTAAATAAAAGTTACAATTGAGCCATGTGTTAATAACAGGATAATCACTTTGACTAATCAATATTCTTTTCAAGTCAAGGTCAAGAACTTTTAGTCTATAACTCCTTAATTCCATTTGCAGGATTCTTAGCTTGTCTCCTTCTTCCAATTTGTTTTTGAAGTCAACAAAGTTTCTAATGCTCTTGAGATACTCAGGGTTAGTACTTCGGAGCTTATTTATTTGTCGTATGATTTCCTCAGACAACTGAGGGGTCTCACTTCTAATTTCATTTTCTCTGCCTTCAACGAATCGTGTGGCTTCATCTGTCGAATCATTAGCCATCCTCCAGACTTCCTCCTTCGTCCTGCGGTTATTCTCATCATGCATCCTTTGCAAAAGAATTCCTTTACCCTGAACTTTATATATTTCGCCCCTAATAAGGTCCCGTGTTGGTGGGATGAAATGAGGTTCATTTAGTTGGTCAAGGAACTTAAAAAGGCTCTTAATTTTATCCTCACTTCGAATTTTAAGAAACCCTTTTGCTAACTCGTACATTACATGCAAGCCAATGCTCAACATAAAGCCTTGAGAAGCCAGTAGGGACTCAAATTCGCTCGCCTCCCAGTTTCCTTCTACCCGGTCAATTACATTGGTATCGAAGTAAACCTTTTTCATATCGTCATTATAACAAACTATCCTTGGCTTAAGAGGGAATGGTTAGGCCATTCGTCAAAACAAATCCATCGGACAACTCAACAATTGTACACTCCGAACTTGATGCTTAGGACGAGTCCGTGGGGGACGAACCCCTAGCTTGTATTAGCCAGGGGTGTGTAATTTTCTGTGTAACAATCAATGAGAAATAATGAGAGATAATAAGAGTTAGCAGGAATTTTTCAACCCTTGTAGGCCCTTGATATAAAAAGCGAAGCCCCCGGAAATCAACATCTTCCGGGGGTCCCTATTTTCTCTTAATCTGGCCTTACAAGCCGGAGGTCGCAGGTTCGAATCCCGTCAGCCCCGCCAGCTTTTTCAATAAGTTGCAGGCATCAGCTTTTCCTGATACTGTTTTTTGGTGCCGATCTGGCACCAAGATTCTCCCAACTCACTGTATTTTAAAGTAAAAGTCTTTCTATCTTTTGACGTATTGAGACGATCCCAGAGAAAGAAAGCACCATTAGAGCCCCGGCTGGCCGGGCTACGCCCGCCCAATAAGACCCAAAAATAAGTCTTGCTTTCTGCCGCCCCTTGTCCTATGGTTTAGAGAGCAAGAGATAGACTAGGCAGGAACGATAGGGACGACAGGCCACCGCACAGGCGTCTGTTGTACGCCGTGCGGTTTTTTTATCGCCCTCCGGTCCGTCTCGCAAAAAACTCAATGAAAGGAGGTGATTCCTAGTGCAGAAAGGACAAGTAAAGTGGTTTGATGAGGGTAAAGGCTTTGGCTTCATAGAGCGTGAGGACGGGCCGGACGTCTTCGTTCACTTCTCATCCATCCAGGGCGAAGGCTTTAAGACTCTAGCCGAAGGTCAAGCCGTGGAGTTCGAGATCGTCGAAGACGAGAAGGGCTTGAAGGCCGTCAATGTGGTATTGGTCTCGTAGCTGATAGACCAGGCCCCCGCCGGGATGACCGGCGGGGGTTTTTTAATGGCGATTATCTCGTCTAGAAGATAGCGCCTGGTCTGAAGCAAGGCCGGCGATGCCTTCAAGGAGGAGGGGGAGCCAGGCGAGAACGGCTCGAAGCGCATCCGCTAATTCATCCACGCAAGATAACGCCGGCCAGGTAGACCACGTAAAAGAGCCCGCCTGTCAGCATGGCTGTGGCCTTTAGGGAGCCCGAGCGGACCAATGAGACGTATGCAAGACCGGCACCCCCCAGCGCGAAGATGATGTTGATGAGCTCTATCGTGCCGAGGTTCCATTTGGTGAAGAAGAGTCCGAAGGCCACGGGGATCATCGATTGGAATACCATGGCACCTGTGATGTTGCTTACAGCCAGAGTATCTTGCCCCCGCAAGGCCCACATAACGGAGTTGTATTTTTCCGGCAGCTCCGTCGCCAAAGGGGCCAGGATAAGAGACAGGACCAACGCGGACATTTTCATGTAGAGGGCCAAGGCGATGACGGCCGACACGAAGAACTTTGCTCCCGCCAAGATAAATAACAATCCCACCACAAGCTGTACCACTACCGTCTTTGCTTCCAATGGCATCCCCGCATAACGCTCCATGTGAAGCACCTTCGTGTAGACTTCGCCCTTTCGGGCTTTTAGGCTTAACGAATACTTCACGTACCAGGCATAGAGACACACCAGAGCTACCGCCGCCGTGAACTTCAGCCATGAGAGGTTTACGAGTGAGACCACCAGAACCCCGACGAAACAGGCCAGGAAAACTCGAAGCTCGAAGCGAAGGGCCATCGTGTCTATGGACAGCTCCAGGCTTTGTCGCCTGCCCCGGGCCCTGGCTACCAGTACCGTAAATCCTAATAGAGCCAAAGCCAATGTAGCCAGCATGAAGGGGGCACCCAATATAGCGCCCACGCCCACCGCCTCCCCATGCCCCTTGGAGCCGAATATGACGGCTATTACGGGGATGGAGGACTCAGGAAGAGCCGTCCCGACGGCTGCCAAGAGGCCTCCGGTGGCTTGGTGGGAAAGTTTGAATATCCGCCCGACGTGCTCGACGGCGTTGGTAAAGAGCTCACAGCCCAACAAGATTACTGGGATCGAGCCCACAAGCACCCCAGCGCTCAGCCATGGAGCCCCTTCGACCTCTAGAAGTTCCAGGAAGGCCAACAAACACGAGCCCAAAGCCGTGAGGATGATCAAAAACCCCACCAACTGCCCGGCACGACCCTCACCACGAACCATCAAACCCAAAACACCACCTTTTTTAACTCCTGACAGCAGCCCCAGCCAAGAACCGCCCATTAATGGTGAGCCAACGGAAAGGGAGAGGCTAGATGAACATACCACCTACTTGCATGGTAAGAAACCTCAGCCCCGCCAAGATTTCCTAGAAGCGCAGGAGCGATTCTAACCCCATCCTCTTGCAATACCGGCCTCCTTCCGGTATCCTATTTTCTGCATCTTATTGATTTGCTGAGATAAAGGCGCGACCGGGCGGGCCGGACCCTCCGAGGGACGGCCCAGCCTGGCGCTCAGGGGAGAAGATGAGCAGGATGGCCAAGCCCCGGGTCGCCTCACTCTGGCAGTTGGCCCGCCTCTATGGGGTGCAGACCGCCTACTATGACGTGAACCGCCGCCGCCGCCAGGCCTCGCCGGAGGCGCTCTTGGGCGTGCTCCAGGCGCTGGGCGCTCCCGTCGCCTCCATCCGCGACGTCCCAGACGCCCTGGCGGAGCGCCGCCAGGCGCTCTGGAGCCGTGCCGTAGAGCCGGTCGCCGTCGCGTGGGACGGACAACCCCCGACAATTGAGATCCGCCTGCCCTCCGGGGCCGCCGATTCCTCCGTCGCCTGCCTCCTGGAGCAGGAGACGGGGGAGACGCACAGGTGGGTCTGCGATTTGCGGTCCCAGCCTTCAGGCCAGCTGACCGATGTGAACGGGGCGACGTACGTGGCCAAGCGGCTCGACGTCCCCGGGCGGCTGGCGTTGGGGCACCACCGGCTGACGCTCGACATCCAAGAGCGGCGATTCGAGTCCATGATCATCTCCGCGCCGCGCAAAGCCTACACCGGCGGCTCGAAGGAGAGGACATGGGGCGCTTTCCTCCCGCTCTACGCTCTGCATTCCCAACGAAGCTGGGGAGGCGGGGATTTCTCCGACCTTGAAGCTCTGATGGACTGGGTCACCGAGCAGGGTGGGGGGGTGGTCGCGACGTTGCCGCTGCTGGCCTCCGTGCTCGACCCACCCTTCGACCCGAGCCCCTACACCCCGGTGAGCCGCCTCTTTTGGAACGAGTTCTACATTGATGTGACCCGCGTTCCGGAGCTGAAGCGGTGCCCGTCGGCACAATCCCTCCTGGCCTCCGGGGACGTCCAGCGGGATCTCGACGGGTTGCGCTCCTCTCCCCTGGTCGACTACGACCGCCAGATGCGCATCAAGCGGAGCGTCCTCGAAGAGATGGCCCGGTGCTTTTTCTCGCATCCGTCCGATCGCAGGAAGTCGTTTCAGGGCTTCGTCGAGGCCCATCGGGCCGTCGAGGATTACGCCCGCTTCCGGGCTGTGGGCGAGAGGCTTCGGGCCCCCTGGCCCGAGTGGCCCAAGCCGCTGAGGGATGGCACCATCGGTCCGGCCGATTGCGATGAGGCGACCACGCAGTACTATCTCTACGCCCAGTGGCTGGCTCATGAGCAGATGGAGGCACTTGCGACGAAGGCCCAAACCGGGGGCCGTGGGTTGTATCTCGATTTCCCGCTGGGCGTTCATCCCCATGGGTTTGACGTGTGGCGGGAGCGTGAAGCGTTTGCTCCCGGCGTCTCGGCCGGCGCCCCTCCGGACGTGTTCTTCACCAAGGGCCAGCACTGGGGCTTTCCGCCCCTGCGCCCCGAGCAGATGCGAGCACACCACTACCGGTACGTGATCGCTTCGTTGGATCACCACCTGAAGCCGGCCGGCATCCTTAGGATCGACCACGTCATGGGGCTCCACCGGCTCTTCTGGATCCCGGACGGCTTGGAGGCGAGCGATGGGGCCTATGTGCGCTATCCCGCAGAGGAGCTCTTCGCGGTCGTGAGCCTTGCCTCCCACCGCCACAAGGCCTGGATCGTCGGTGAGAACCTCGGCACCGTGCCCTCCTACGTCAATCCGACCTTGGCTCGCCACGACGTCTACCGGATGTACGTCCTGCAGTACGAGCTCAAGCCCGACCGGAGGCGGCCGCTTCGGGCCATCCGTTCGGATGCCGTGGCCAGCCTCAACACGCACGACATGCCCCCTTTCGCGGCGTATTGGCAGGGTTTGGATATTGATGAGCGAAGGGCGATGGGCCTGCTGGACGGGGTGGGCGTACGGCGCGAACGCAAGGAGCGCGAGTCCGCCAAGAGAGCACTTGTTGAGTATTTACAACGCCAGGGCCACCTGACGGGCCCCGCCTCCATGGAGACGGTCCTCCGGGCGTGCCTGGCGCACTTGAGCGCGAGCCCGGCCAGGCTCGTGCTTGTCAACGTCGAGGATCTCTGGCTCGAGACGAGTCCTCAGAACGTCCCCGGCACCCGCGATGAGCGGCCCAACTGGCGCCAGAAGGCGGCGTACGGTCTCGAATCGTTTTTCCGGATGCCGGGCGTGCTGGAGGCGTTTCAAGAGGTGGCCCACCTTAGGGGAGGCGACGGAGGTCCGTCGGGGCCCCGAGCGAAACGAGCCAGGCGAGTCGAGGTGTAAAGGCAACGAGAGCGTAGGTGATGGACCGCTACATCTGCATTCACGGTCATTTCTACCAGCCGCCGAGGGAGAACCCGTGGCTTGAGGAGATCGAGCTCCAGGACTCGGCCTTCCCCTATCACGACTGGAACGAGCGGGTCACGGCGGAGTGCTACGCCAGAAACGCGGCCTCGCGTATCTTGGGCGAGAATGATCTGATCGTCGAGATCGTCAACAACTACGCCAATATCAGCTTCAACGTCGGCCCGACGCTTCTGGCCTGGCTGGAGGAAAAGACCCCCGAAGTCTATGAAGCCGTCCTTGAGGCGGATCGGGAAAGCCAGAAACGCTTCTCAGGTCACGGCTCGGCCCTGGCCCAGGCCTACAATCATGTGATAATGCCTCTGGCTAACCGCCGGGACAAGCTCACCCAGGTTGTATGGGGCATCCGCGACTTCGAGCATCGCTTTGGGCGGAGCCCTGAGGGCATGTGGCTTCCGGAGACGGCGGTGGACATGGAGACCTTGGAGATTCTGGTGGAGCAGGGGATCCGCTTCACCATCCTCGCGCCTCACCAGGCACGCCGCACCCGCCAGATTGGCCGCCGCGCGTGGCGGGGGGTCAAACGATTCGACCCGACGATGGCCTACGTCTGCCGGCTTCCGTCGGGCCGCACCATCAACCTGTTCTTCTACGATGGGCTCGTCTCCCAGGCCGTCGCCTTCGAAGGCCTGCTCGTCCGCGGAGAGGACTTCGCCAATCGGCTCCGTGACGCATTGTCCGACGATCGCTCCGGGCCCCAGCTCGTCCACATTGCGACCGACGGCGAGACCTACGGCCACCATCACCGATACGGTGAGATGGGGCTCGCCTACGCCCTCCACTACATCGAGACCAACGACCTTGCTCGCGTCACCAATTACGCTGAGTTTCTCGAGCGGCACCCTCCCACCCATGAGGTGCAGATCGTTGAGGACACATCGTGGAGCTGTGTCCATGGGATCGAGCGGTGGCGCGCCGATTGCGGCTGCAACACCGGGGGGCACCCGGGGTGGAATCAGGCCTGGAGGGCGCCGCTCCGTGAGGGGCTGGACTGGCTCCGCGACACCTTGGCCCCCCTCTACGAGGAGAATGCGGGGACGTTGCTCACGGACCCCTGGAAGGCCCGGGACGACTACATCGATATCATCCTCGACCGCTCGCCAGAGACCCACGAGCGGTTCCTGGCCGACCATGCGCGCCGTCCGCTGACCGAGCCGGAGACGGTGGAGGCGTTAAAGCTTCTTGAGCTCCAGCGCCATGCCATGCTGATGTACACGAGCTGCGGGTGGTTCTTCAGTGACCTCTCCGGCATCGAGACTGTGCAGGTCCTCCAGTACGCCGGGCGGGCCGTTCAGCTGGCCAAAGAGCTTGGGGGCGACGCTCTGGAGCCACGCTTCCTCGAGCGGCTCGAGCAGGCGAGAAGCAATGTCCCGCACCACGGCGACGGCCGCCAAATCTACGAACGGTTCGTCAGGCCCGCGATGGTCGACCTGCTGGAGGTCGGCGCGCACTACGCCGTCAGCTCCCTGTTCGGGGAGTATCCGGAGCAGGTGGCGATTGGGTGCTATCGGGCCGAGCGGGAGGACTACCAGACCTTTGAGGCCGGAAGGGTGAGGCTCGCGGTGGGTCGCGCCCGTTTCACTTCGGTGGTCACCCACGAGTCGGCCTTGCAGAGCTTCGCTGTGCTGCACTTCGGCGACCACAACTTGAACTGCGGCGTGCGGGCCTTTGGGGACGAAGAGGCCTACCAGACGCTGGTGGACGAGATCACCGAACCCTTCGCAAGGGCCGATTTCCCCGAGGTCCTGCGGTTCCTGGACAAGAATTTCGGTGGATCCACCTATTCTCTGCGGTCGCTTTTCCGCGATGAGCGGCGGAAGGTCTTGAACCTCATTCTCGAATCGACCCTTGAAGAAGCCGAATCCCTACACAGCCAGCTTTACGAGAATCACGCTCCCCTCTTGCGGTTCCTTAAGGACCTCGGCATCCCTCCGCCCAAGGCCGTGTACGCATCGGCCGAGTTTGTGCTGAACAGTCATCTGCGCAAGGCTTTGGATAGTAGTGATGAATTCGACCTGGGGCGCATCGGCACCCTTCTCGATGAGGCCCAGGTGGAAGACGTTTCCCTCGACACCGCGTCGCTCGAGTACGTGTTCAGACGGAGCATTGAGCGGATGGCCGAGCGGCTCTCTGCAAGCCCCACAGATCTCTCCCTCCTGCAAAAGCTAGAGGAAGCGGCGGGGCTGATGGAATCGTTGCCGTTCGAGGTCAACACGTGGAGGGTCCAAAACGTCTTCTACGAGATGGTGCAGACCGTCTGCCCCGAGGTGAAGCGTCGGGCCGAGCAAGGGGATACACAGGCACAAGAATGGGTCGGCTCCTTCGTGGCCCTGGGCGAGAAACTCTCGGTTCTGGTCGAGTAGCTTACCGTCATGCGTTCTCCCCTCGCCACCTACCGGATTCAGTTCAACCGGGACTTTCGCTTCGAAGACGCCCGTGAGCTCGTGGCGCATCTCCACTCGCTCGGCATCTCCGACCTCTACGCCTCTCCCCTCCTGCAGGCTCGCTCCGGCAGCCTCCACGGCTACGATGTGACGGACCCTTCGCGCCTCAACCCGGAGCTCGGGGGCGACGAAGAATTCAAAGCGATGGCCCGGGACCTGAAGGCCCTCGGGATGGGCCTGCTAGTCGACATCGTCCCCAACCACATGGCCGCGCACCCGGAAAACCCGTGGTGGCGGGACGTCTTGGAAAACGGGCCCGACTCCCCGTACGCTTCCTACTTCGACATCGACTGGCGCCCGGCCACCAGTGGGCTGGAAAACCGAATCCTCCTTCCCGTGCTCGGCGATTCCTACGACCGCGTGCTGGAGGACCAGGAGTTCACTCTGGTGCTTGATGAGGGAGGTTTTTCCATCCTGTATTACGAGTTGAAGCTGCCGGTCAACTTCAGTTCGCACAAGGATATCCTCACGTACGGTTTGGAACGCTTCAAACACGTCCTCGGCCCGGGCGACCCCGGGCTTCAGGCGTTGGAAGACCTGGCCGGCGCTCTCGATGCGTTGCCTTCCCCAGCGGTCGGCGACGCAGATACGATGGCCGAGCGGCGACGCGCCAAGGCCGCCGTCAAATCCCGTCTCTGGCACCTCTATACCACCGATACCGCCGTCAAGGGGTTTCTCGATGAAACGATGAGAGCCTTCAACGGCGAGAAGGGGAATCAAAAGAGCTTCGCCCTCATGGATCGGGTTTTGGACGATCAGTTCTATCGTCTAGCGTATTGGAGGAGGGCCGCCGATGCCATCAACTACAGGCGCTTCTTCAACATCAGCGACCTGGCATGTCTTCGGATCGAGGACCCGGAGGTGTTCGAGGCGACCCATGCACTCGTTGGCCGCCTGGTCAGAGAAGGCAGCGTATCGGGCTTGCGCATCGACCACATCGACGGCCTCTCCGACCCGCTGGAGTACCTTCGCCGCCTCCAGACCGCCGTTGCCCCGGCGGCGGGAGAGCCAGGAGGGCCGCCGGGCTTGTACGTCATCGTCGAGAAGATTCTCCTCGGTGATGAGGAACTTCCTGAGGAGTGGCCCGTGTGCGGCACCACGGGATACGAATTCATCCACGACATGAATGGCGTGTTCATAGACCCTGACGGCCTCGACGCCCTTGCCTCCATCTACGCCAAGTTCACGGGGCTCGATAAATCCTTTGCAGAGGTCTGTTACGCGCGGAAGCACCAGGTCATGGAAGAGCTGTTCCAGGCCGAGGTGCGAAGCCTGGGGAATCACTTAAGAAAGCTTGCGGCGGAAGATCGCCAGGCCCGCGACCTCCCCTCGGGCGAGCTCGTCCGTGCCCTCGTCGAGGTGACCGCGTGCCTGCCGATTTATCGGACCTACATCCGAAGCCTCGACGTTCGCAAAAGGGACCGCCTCTACATCGAGCGAGCCTTCGAAGCGGCCCGAAGGAGGGCGCCTGAAGGGCGCGAGAGCCAGGCGGCCTTCGACTTTGTGGAGCAGGTCCTGTCGGTCGAGCCTCCTGGCGACGGCGAGGGACAACGGCAGGCCTGGCTTGACTTCGTTATGCGCTGGCAACAGTTCACCGGGCCGGTTATGGCGAAGGGTCTGGAGGATACCGCCCTCTACCTGTACAACCGCCTCGTCTCCCTCAAAGAGGTCGGGACGGATCCCTCACGGGCGGAGAACCCAGTCGATCTCGAGACGTTCCACGTGCGCAACCAGGAGACGCTCGAGCGGTGGCCCTACACCCTCAATGCGACCTCCACGCACGATACGAAACGGAGCGAGGACGTCCGGGCGCGCATCAACGTGCTCTCCGAGATCCCTGGGGCGTGGAGCAGGCGGCTGGCCCGCTGGAGCCGGTGGAGCCGCCCAAGGAGGCGCGAGGTCAACGGACACCCTGTGCCCGACCCGAACATGGAGGTCCTTATCTACCAGACGCTTATCGGCGCATGGCCCTTGCAGGCCGAAGAGGTGCCCGATTTCCGGGAGCGGCTCAACGAATACTTCATCAAGGCGGCCCGAGAGGCCAAGGTCCACACGAGATGGATTCGCCCCAACGACGCCTATGAGAGCGCCCTCCTTAGCTTTGTGGACGGCCTCCTGGAGCCCTTGGGCGATAACGAGTTCTTGGAGAACTTCCTGCGGTTTCAAAAGCGTATCGCCTTTTTCGGGGCCCTGAACGCACTGGGGCAGGTTCTGCTTAAGATCGCCTCGCCCGGCGTGCCTGACTTCTATCAAGGGTCGGAGCTTTGGACGTTCAGCCTCGTCGACCCCGACAATCGCCGCCCCGTCGATTTCCCGAAACGGGTAAAGGCCCTCGAGGAGATCAAACGGCGCGAGGCCGGAGGTCTTCTTCCCCTGGCCCAGGACCTGATGACCCATTGGGAGGACGGCCGAATCAAGCTCTACGTGACCTGCAAAGCCCTCGCCTTCCGCCGGTCCCATCGGGAATTGTTCCTGGAAGGCGCCTACATCCCCCTCCGTGCTCAGGGATCGCGAGCGGACCACCTCTGCGCCTTTGCCAGGCGCCACGGGGATGGATGGGCGCTTGTTTGCGTCCCTCGCTGGCTCACGCGGTTGGGAAGCCCCGGCAAGCCACCCGTAGGGCGACGGGTATGGGAGGAGACGGAACTTCGCCTCCCCGTGGGAGCCCCTGAAGCCTGGCGGGACGTGCTGACCGGTGAGTCCATTACCGCGCACGCCGGCGGGGCGGGGGAGGCTGTGTTGCCGCTTCACGACATTTTTGGCTCCTTGCCGGTTGCCTTGCTGGAAGGTGTGCCGCGAGGCAAGGACTCCTGATGGCGCCGAAATCGACTCTCAGGGGGTCGGTCTGGGGCATGGAATTTGCTGTAGCACATGATGGAAACGAGGGTGGCCATGGCGTAGTATGTACGGTATTGGTCGGGCGGCCGGTGGCCGTTGAGACTGGCAAGCAGATAGGCGAGGAAGTCCAATGAACGAGCGCATCCGCGAGATCCTAAGCTGGTACGAGAGCGACAATCCGGGGACGCGGGCGAACCTGGCCCGCTTTTTGAACCACGGTGCGCTCGCCGGCACCGGTCGACTTGTCGTCCTGCCCGTGGACCAGGGATTTGAGCACGGCCCGGCCCGAAGCTTTGCCCCGAACCCGCCCGGCTACGATCCCCTCTACCACTTCGAGCTGGCCATCGAGGCGGGCTGCAATGCCTACGCCGCCCCGCTGGGTTTCATCGAGGCCGGGGCCGCCCGCTATGCGGGCGCAATCCCCCTGATCCTGAAGCTCAACAGCCACGATGTGCTCCTTGACGAGAAGGACCCCCTTCCGGCGGTAACCGGGAGCGTGCAAGACGCCCTGCGGCTTGGCTGTTCGGCGGTCGGGTTTACCATCTACCCGGGCTCGGCCGTCCGCCAGCAGATGTACGAGCAGCTTAGAGCCATCGCCGAGGAGGCAAAGGCGCACGGCCTGGCCGTGGTGGTCTGGTCCTATCCCCGAGGCTCTGGCCTGAGCAAGGAGGGCGAGTCGGCCGTCGATGTCGTGGCCTACGCGGCCCACATCGCCGCCCAGCTCGGGGCCCATATCATCAAGGTGAAGCTGCCGGCCGACAGGGTGGAGCTTGAGGCGGCCAAGAAAGTCTACGACCAGTACCCGGTTGCGATTGGGACCCTCGCCGAGCGGGTGCACCACGTGGTGCAAAGCACCTTCAACGGACGGCGGATCGTCATCTTCTCGGGCGGCGCCAGGGAGGCGGACGAGATGGTGTTCGACGAAGCTCGGGCCATCCGCGACGGGGGAGGATTCGGCTCGATCATCGGCCGGAATTCGTTCCAGCGCGAGCGCCCCGAGGCGTTGAAGTTCCTCGATACCGTCATGAAGATTTATGCGGGGCAGATCAAGTAGAGGGCAGGGGGGGCGGACTCTAGGGCTGATCGGCGACCTGTCCCATTGAGTGGGCCTAAGCGCTAAGGCGCCTCGCCCCTGGCCGACCTCCTCCTCATGCGCGACTAAATCCACCTAAGTTCAACTTTTCCTTGCCCGAACCTCCGCAATTCCCCCCTCCCGCCGGTAGTGCCCTAATCTGGGCTGAACACCCGCCACCCTGGAGCTTTCACGACGATGTCCCTGCCGTCGCCCGCCCGATGGACCCTCGCAACCGGAAGCCGCGTTCCCAGCGTCCACTCTAATAGATAGCATACACGAGCCCGGCCTGGCGTCACGTACTTCGCTTACTTCGCGTATTGAGGGCGATTCTCTTTTGCGGACTTCAATCTTACACGTTAGACACATTTAGACACTTTTGACACTTGTCCTCCATGTGTCTAATCCCATGTAATCTATTGAATTTTCAGATATTGCTAGAGATTCCTAGTGTCTAAATAGTGTCTAAAAAACGGCAAGTGTCAAAGGAGCGCGAATCGTCAAGGTGCCGATCGTCTTTATTGACCGCACCCGGGGCACATCGGCTCTGACGGCGGGCCGACTCCTTGATACCTTCTTGAAAATCCTTCGGTTCCGGGTGACCATGAACTGAGCGGCACCGTCGGGCCTTCTCCCCACTCCTCAGCACTCCTCGAAACAGCCACACCAGAGACGGTGTGGCACGGGTCGTTCCGCTAGACCATTGAAAAATATGGTGGGCGGAGCAGGGCTCGAACCTGCGACTTCCGGCTTGTAAGGCCGGCGCTCTCCCAGCTGAGCTATCCGCCCACCCTGGGCGCTTTCCTGTATGCCATTGAATGGTCTGGCTGTCAACTAGCACGCGATACTGACGCTCCCCGCCCAGACAAGGCGGCGGAGGCATTGGTGGGGGCTCTGCAGGCCCCCCAGGTTTTTCTTTCGAAAGGGAGTCTTTTCGAGGAGGATGGCTAGAGGAACCTGGGGGAGGGTGGGGGCCATTTTTTCCTTGACAAGAAGGCCGACATATGCTAAATTTTTAATAGATGCGGGACAATATGGCAGAACTTGTTTCTTGATAGTCATCGCATCGAGGCAGAAAACCCCGGAATGGGTGAATGTAGAAGGGTTTAGACACATCGTCCGGTGATTGGGCATCACCGGGCGCAACGCAGGCAGGGCTCGTAATTACCTCTTCGCTGGGCTGCAGGGGGTGAAGGCCCGTCTGAGAGGGTTCATGCCCTTAGGAAGGATAAGGATAAGGAGGTTTGATCATGCGTTCGCTTCTCTTTATGGGGGCCATAGGCATCCTGGTGCTGGGGCTGGCCGTTGGAGTATCGGCCGAGCCCTACGCCGCCGGGTATGTGGGTGGCGCTCTCCCATTCGATCAGGACACCTTTTCCGAAAACCCCCTCGATATCACCATCACCGACTTTAAACCCGAAGACTCGGTGGTGTTCGGGGCAAAGGGAGGCTACTGGTTCGACAACTTCCCGTACATCGGAATCGAGGGGAACGTCCAGGCCTGGTTCCCAGACATTGATGACCAAAACGTCGTGGTGACCAAGCTTGTGGGGAGCGGCTCCGAGAGCGCCTCGAACAAACGGTTTGCTGCTGAGGTCGATGCCATCAGCATGGCCGTGGTGCTTCTGGGGCGCTATCCCATCGAGCATTCTATCGGGACCTTCGTTCCCTACGCAGGCGGTGGCATTGGGTGGACGCACGTCGATTTCAGCAGAGCGCAGTTCGACAGCCTGGACGTCAGGGCCGACGATGACCTATTCCCCCATGTCCAGGTGCAGGGGGGGCTGAAGTACTTCTTCCCGAACATCCCGAACCTCGGCCTCTTCGTCGAGTACATGTACCAGAAAAAGCATTTCGACACGACGATTGGTTTAGATGGGTCGGACCCTAACGATCTGGTGACGATCGAGGTCGATTTCGAAAACCAGTTCATCCAGGGAGGGGTTGAGTGGCGGTTCTGGGACCCCTTCGCGCAGTAAGAGGATTTGGAGTCGTACCGGACCGCTGGCTTGGTAGGCGGTTAGATAAGATTTCGAAAAGTTTTTGATGGGCGGCCCACAAAAGGCCTGTGTGCCTCAAGAACGACGAAGGCCGCTTGGCATGTGCCGTCTCGGCGCTTGGCGGCCGAATCGTGTCGTAGCAACCTAGCCCTTCCTTTACATCTTTCCTCTCCTCGCCTATAGTTATATTTCCTAAACGGCAGGACCAACCTTGGAGGGATAGGCGATGGCTCATCCCTTGCTCGAGCGTCTCTCGCGCGGGCTCATCCTTTCGGACGGGGCCATGGGGACGATGCTCTATGATCGCGGGGTGTCGTTTGAGCACTGCTTTGAGGAGCTCAACCGCTCGAACCCCTCCCTCGTCCAAGACATCCATCTGGCCTACATTCGCGCCGGCAGCGAGCTGATCGAGACCAATACCTTCGGGGCCAACCGGGTACGGCTGGCCTCCTATGGGATGGAATCAAGGGTCAGGGAGTTTACCCTCTGGGGAGGCAAAACGGCCAAGTATGCCAGGGACATCTCGGGCGAGCCGGTCATCATCGCGGGAGCCATCGGGCCGTTGGGCAAGCCCCTTAGGCCAGTGGGAAAGATTACCCGCGAGGAGGCCCGGGCCATCTTCCGCGAGGCGGCCGAGGGGCTCTTGGAGGGCGGTGTGGATTGTTTCATGATTGAAACCGCCTACGATTTAACCGAGGCGACCGAAGCCATCCTCGCCATCCAGGAGACCACCGACCTGCCCATCATTGCCCAGATGACCTTCGACGAAGAAGGCAAAACCCCTCGCGGCCACACAGTTGAGGATGTCGTCGAGGGGCTTTCCGCCCTGGACGTGGCCGTCATTGGGGCCAACTGCTCCGTGGGGCCCCAGGCCCTGCTCGATGTCATCCGACGGATGCACGAGTTGACCGATCTGCCGCTCAGCGTCCATCCCAACGCCGGGATGCCCCGCATCATCCAGGACCGCTACATTTATCTTTCGTCGCCGGTGTACGTGGCCGAGTACGCCGTGGCGTTTGCCGAGGCCGGCGCTCAGATTATCGGCGGCTGCTGCGGGACGACGCCGGACCATATCGCTGCCATGCGGGAGGCCTTGGTCAAGCTGCGCCCGCCTGTGGAGTCGGTCGCCGCCGCCCACCGCGACACCGTCGAGGTCGGACGCGAAGAAGAGGTCGTCGCCCCGCCCACCAAGGCCAAGAGCCACTTGGCGCAACTGATCGAGGTGGACCACTTTGTGGTGAGCGTCGAGGTGGACCCCCCGAAGGGAACGAACCCGAGGAAAGATATCGAGGGAGCTGCGATGCTGAAGGCCGTCGGAGCGGACCTCATCAACGTCGCCGACAGCCCGATGGCCCGCGTCCGGATGGGCTGTATGGCCATGGCCTACCTCATTCAACGGGAGGTGGGGATCGAGACCATCATCCACTTCACCACGCGGGATAGAAACCTCATGGGCCTCCAGAGCGACCTGCTCGGGGCGCACGCCGTAGGCATACGCAACATACTGGCCCTCACGGGCGACCCCCCCCGGATTGGCGACTGTCAGGACGCCACGCCCGTCTATGACGTCGATAGCGTGGGGCTCATCCACATTCTTCGGAACCTCAACGAAGGCAAGGACTTGTCAGACAATTCTATTGGCGAGCCGGCGCGGTTTTTCATTATTTGTGCCGTAAACCCGGCCGATCCTGACCTGGATGCGGAGATGGGCCGATTCCGCAAGAAGATTGAGGCCGGGGCGGAGTTGGCGATGACCCAGCCGCTGTATGAGATCCCCACCCTCCTGCGGTTTCTCGAGCGGTGCGAGAAAATCGGTCTCAACATCCCGATCTTACTCGGTGTCTTGCCGCTGATGAGCTTCCGCCATGCCTCCTTTCTTCACAACGAAGTTCCGGGCATTGAGATACCCGAGGTCATGCGCAAACGCCTCCAGGATGCCGGGGACAAGGCCCGTCAGGCAGGTGTCGAGTTGGCCACGGAGCTTCTCCTGGAAGCCGTGCCCTTGGTGAAGGGCACCTACCTCATGCCATCCTTCGGCCGCTACGAGGTGGTTGCCGATATCGTCAAGGAGCTGCGTCAAAGCTGATGGATCGCGTCCTCCCCCCCTGAAGGAGGGGCTATGATTCGCGGCTTTATCCTTATCAGTCTGTTGGCGGGATTCGAGGCGAGCGCCATTTCACAAATCACGGTGATACCAGGCGTCCAAGATGTCACCCCCGTCTTTGGCCAGTGGGATGCCATCGTGGTGGCTGAGGCCGATAGCCTCCACGCTATGGCGACCCTGGTGGTCAATCAGGTCAGAGGCGTCCAGGGGGTGGACCGCACCGAGACCCTCATCGCGACCGAGCTGTAGGTCTGGGCTTCACGATTCCCATCGCTCCGAGACGACTATCCCTCAGGACCCGTGTGGCGCCGAGCCGGAGGTTTGCAGGGCGCTGATTGCCACAGTATTGACGATGTCTTCGGGCGTGCAGCCTCGGGAGAGGTCGTTCACCGGTTTGCGCAGCCCCTGGACGATGGGCCCCACGGCCTCGGCGCTTCCCAGGCGCTGGACCAGCTTGTAGGCGATGTTGCCGGAGTCGAGGTCCGGGAAGATGAGGACGTTGGCCCGGCCCCCTACGGGGCTCTCCGGGGATTTCGCGGCGGCCACGTCCGCCACCAAGGCGGCGTCGCCCTGTAGCTCGCCGTCAATCACCAACCCTGGCGCCCGCTGACGGGCGATGGCCGTGGCCTGGCGGACCTTCTCCACCCGCGGCCCCTCGGCGCTCCCCTTCGTTGAATACGAGAGCATGGCCACACGGGGCTCCACGCCCAGCAGCGCCCGGGCGGAGCCGGCCGTCACGATGGCTATATCGGCGAGCTGCTCTGCCGTGGGGTCCGGCACCACGCCGCAGTCGGCGAAGAGCAACGCTCCCTCGACGCCGAACGAGGCGTCGGGAACCACCATGAGGAAGAAGCTTGATACGACCGAGATGCCGGCGGCGGGTCGCACGACCTGGAGCGCCGGGCGAAGGACGTCGCTGGTCGCCTCGAATCCCGCCAACAGACTGATAAGGATAAAGCCGCGAATCATA